>CAZMEY010000060.1:0-2069 GCA_964565435.1 Candidatus Woesearchaeota archaeon | reverse complement strand
GGTCAAGCAGCCCAGTGGTTATTGCTATATAGGAATTTTTAGGGTCTTTGCCTGTTGCAAAAGCGTTAAGCGCTGAATCATCTATTATGTAAACTTTTGGGGCAGGTATTCCTGCGGCAATTGACAGCTCCTGAACACTATTAATTAATTTTTGGTGATTTTTTTTGTCAGCTTCTTTTGCTCCTGATAATGCAAGAATCATTGAGCCTCCATTGTTGTAAGCAATTATGGCGTAAAATGATGAGAAGAAAATAATTGCCAACAATATCTCTAAAGAATCATAGGCATAGGAAAAAATCCCGCCAATTAGGCATATTATTGCAATGAATGAAAAGATTAAAACCCAGGATTTAATCTTGTTTTTTTCAATCTCTTCAAATAGCAATCTTTTCATATCTTGATATTAACATTAGCTCTTTCGGATTCATCGGCAACGAATTGCTCCATTTTTTTAAAGCCAAAAGCATTGGCTATCAAGCTCTGCGGGAATATTTCAATCCTTATATTGTAAGACATTATTATATCATTGTAATACTGCCTTGCATAAGCTATCCTGTTCTCTGTGGAGCTTATTTCTTCCTGCAATTGCAAAAAGTTTTCGCTGGCTTTTAATTTAGGGTAATTTTCTGCAACAGCGAAAAAAGATTTTAAGGCGTTGCTTAATTCAGATGATGCTTTGGCTTTTCCTTCAACGGATTTTGCAGACATTACATTGGTTCTGGCTTTGGCAATCTCTGTAAACAGGCTTTTCTCATGCTTCATATATCCTTTCACTGCTTCAACCAAATTTGGTATTAAGTCATTCCTTCTTTTCAATTGCACATCAATCTGGGCAAAAGCGTTTTTTGACTGGTTTTTCAGGCTGATAAAGCTGTTGTAAACTGCACTAATCAATATTGCAAGCAATGCAGCAGATATTATTAAAATAATATATAAGTCCATAGGGTTAAAGGATAATGTGTTAATTATTAAGCTTTTTTATTGATTTTTTTTATTGTTATTATTTATAAATTTGGAATTTTATCCATATTTTTATGAAAGAGAGCGAATTTGTGAAAAAAATTGAAGGGCTTGCAAAGGTATTGCAAGAATCAGACATAATGCAAAGGGCAATGAAATTGTCTGAACAAGGCAAAAGGTCATTTAAGGAAGGGAGCGATTGGAGTCATACAAGATATGATTACTTTTTTACCTCAAGCGACCAGAGGCAAAATATTTACATAAACTCTGAGGAAGCTTACCATTGGGGGATGGAAAGGGAATTAGATGTAAAATATAATGGCAAAAGGGTCCTGCTTGCAGAGCAATGCAGCGAAAATATCCCTAAATCAGGATATGAGTATTTTACACCCAAGGCTTTTAATTTTGAAAATGCTGAAAATAGGGCTGAACTATTTATCTATGTAAAGCAATCCGACAGTGTTTACAAAGTGAAATATTACGAAAAAGGCGCTTGGGAAGATTTGATAACCCTTATTGAAACTGAAAAAATAGTGGCATATAAGGCTCCAGAACAGCCGAAACCTGAGCCTGAAATGAACAACAAGCATATTAATTTATTTGAATCCAACTTTAAGCTTTGATTAAATCTTTTAAATAAGGGGTGCTTTGCGCCCCCATTTTTTCTATTTTCATTGCGCTGGATTTAATTCCCAATATGCCTGCGTCTTTTATTGATTTTCCTTTAATCAATCCATGGATGAATGCGCTGGCAAAAGCGTCGCCTCCTCCTGTTGCGTCAACGACTTTTGATTCAATGTAAGGGAGATTAATCTCTTCATTTTGGTTTTTAATAAATACTCCTCCAGATTTTCTCTTGATTACTGCAATTTTTACACCCGATTCAATTATTTTTCTTGCGGCAATCAAGAATCCCTTTCCGGTTATTTTTTTAGCCTCATTTTCATTTAGGAAAAATATTTCAACATTTTTCAAATAAGGCATAAGCTCATCAAGGGGATATTTGGCAAGCTCTGAGCCGGAATCAACGCTTATATTTAAGCCCGGATTTAACTGCTTTAATAGCTCAATCGGAGGGGTTGCCAAATGAATCCTTTTTGCCAATGAAA
>CAZMEY010000059.1:0-2074 GCA_964565435.1 Candidatus Woesearchaeota archaeon | reverse complement strand
TCAATACTTTTGAGTAATACATTATTTATATATTTTGTGATGACTCCAAAAGGGATACAACATTCCATATCTGCATCCTCGTGTAAGTCGGCACTGAAGCATTATCCGCAAGCAAGTCAAGGTTCTGTATTGCGCTGTCAATCTTCACTTTTTCATCCCCATTCCCCAATAATATATCCTTAACTTTTTCGCAAGTTTGCTTAATATTTTTAGGAACGCTTGAATCCTCAATTATTTCATTTAATAATTCAATGCTTGAATCAATATTTTCTTTTAGCATCACTTTTCACCCCTAACCATTTTCATAACTTTTTGCTGAGTCTCAGCCATTTTTTGCGAGATTTTATCAGCCTGCTTTGAAATAACGCTATCCCTTAATTCCAAGCTCTGCTTTTTTTCAGCCAAAGAATTAATCAACTCTTCCTTATCCTTTTTAATCATAACAGTCCCGACAATTTCATAAGTCTCTTCTTTTCCCAACTTTTTAAGCTCCTCCAAAGAATGCTCAGCTTCAATCAATTGATTTTGAATATTTTGCTTTTGCATATTAAGCATCTGGAATTGCTGCTGGTATTGCTGAAGCTTAATAACTTCTTGCTCAGCCTCTTTTGGAACATCTATTGCCATATTTTCTTCATTCACCCTTTATTTTAGCAGCATCTTCAAAAACAGCTATTAATCTTAATAAATGATTATTAACTATTTTTAATGCATTAATATCTTTCGCGCTTATCTCTATTAATAATTCATCCTTTAAGGCTTTTAATTTAACGCTTGACCTTTCCGAATCCATTGAAGCTATTTCAGGGATTAAGGACTCATATATTTTTTTTGAATCCAAGGATTTAATCGCTAATTTTGCAGTATTCATAATGCTTTTAATTTCCTGTCAATGCTGACAGGGTTTTTAACCAATATTTTTGAGCCGCAAAAAGGGCACCTAATCCTTTTCTTTTCATCCTCAGTTTTATAAACAATTTCTTTTTTACATGTCAAACAGCTATAAGTCATTTTTTTTTAAACCTCTATTAATTCAAAGTATACGCTTTTCCAGCAATCTTTGCATTGCATTTTTTGCAGGCATATATTCCTTTGCTTAGCCTTTTCAAAACCCCTGTTTTGCAAACTGAGCAATACTGCTTTTTATGCTGCTCAACTTCAATGTTTTTTACAGCCCTTCTAATCCTAGTCCCGTATCTTGGTCCGAACCTTCCTGTTGAGCCTGCTTTTTTAGTAACCATTCAATTTCACCCATTAATTTTTATATCTTCCAGTAACGTCAATTAAATCAACATGCCCTAAAAACAATGCCCTGCAGCAATATTTTTCAAGACCTAACTCATCCAACGCTTTTTTTGAGCCCACTTTTTTTTCAAGCTCCTTATATTTCTCCCATAAATGCGCTATGGGTTTTCCGCAACTAAAACATCTTATTGGAATAATCATATCAATTACCTCTTACTCATCTGCCTGCTTGATCTTGCTGAAGACCTGTAAGGCTTTTGCTGCTCAGTTCTTCTTATATCAGCAACCAATAAATTCCTGTCATAATCCAAGAATTTATTTTTTAAAGAATCCTTTTTAAAATAATCAACCATTGCTTTTGCAACAGCAAGCCTTGCAGCTTCTGCCTGGCTCTGCCAGCCCCCTCCCTTGACGCTGACTTTAATATCAACTTCGCTTGCTAATTTTTCTGAAAGAATCAAAGGCTCCATTATTTTTAGCCTTGCAATTTCATTTCCATAAACGCTTAAATTAATATGATTAACCCTAACAACTCCGCTTCCCTTAGAAATGACAGCCCTTGCAATGCTAGTCTTTCTTTTTCCTGATGCAATAATATTTTTTGAAATTTTAGCAGCCATTACCATTTGCCTCCTAACTGCTTGCATAAATCATCAACAACCATGAATTTATTATGCATTAAATCTGAACTCTTTTTGCATTTAAAATCCTTGCTAATTTTTTCTTTATATTCATCAGGCACTCCAATAAAAGTCTTAACCCTTGCAAATGCAGGCTTTCCAAGAGTGCTTTTATAATTAAACATTCCCCTAATAGCCCTTCTTACAAA
>CAZMEY010000058.1:0-2083 GCA_964565435.1 Candidatus Woesearchaeota archaeon | reverse complement strand
TATAGGGAGACTGCTAAAAGGATTGCGGATTTTATCAAGAGCGAAAATGTCAAGCCTGCAATATTTGTGGGCCAGGCAGGTAAAGAGGGCTTGAGCCAAAAAAAGCAATTGGGTGTTGTGAATGATTTTGAGCAAGGCAAATACAATGTATTGGTTGCAACATCTGTTGCTGAAGAGGGTTTGCATATTCCAAGCGTTGATTATGCCATATTTTTTGAGCCAGTGCCAAGCGGGCTTAGGATGATTCAAAGAAAGGGAAGGGTTGGACGGGTTAGGGCTGGAAAAATCTTTGTAATGTATACCAAAGGGTGCATTGATGAAAAATATTTATTCATTAGCAGGGCTAAAGAAAAACGATTGCGGGGCGCTGTCAATGATGCCAAAGATTTGTTGGAAAGCAAAAGGCAAAAAAGTCTGGAGGATTATAAGTGATAATAATTGATAATAGGGAGCTTAGAAGCGGCCTTGCCAAAGAGCTTTTCAAGAGGGGCGCTGATTTTAGCGCAAAGCAATTAAGCATTGGGGATTACATTATTGGGGATGTATGCATTGAAAGAAAATCGTCCAAGGACTTTTATGATTCAATAGTTGATAAAAGGATTTTTTCGCAATTGCGCAGCTTGAAATCCAATTATGACAAAAGGATTATCATTGTTGAGGGAAGCGGATGCGAAAGGAATATCCACCCTAACGCAGTTAAGGGGCTTATTGCAAGCATAATAATTGATTATAAAGTGCCAATTATTTTTTGCAAGGATGAAAAAGAGACCGCTGATTTTATGCAGATTATTGAAAAAAGGGTCGGGAAAAATGTTTCAGAGATTTCTGGCAATAAAAAGCCGAAAGATGATTTGGGACTGGCAAAAAATATGCTGTGCTCCATTCCAGGAATCGGTTTAAAGACAGCTGATAAAATGATTAATCATTTTAAATCAATCAAGAATGCTTTGCTCGCAAATGAAGAAGAGCTTTCAAAAATTATTGGCGAAAAATCCGCCAAAGATTTAAGGGATTTTATTGACAAAGAGTTTTAAAAATAATAAAGGATTGCTAATAAAGCGTGAAAGAAAAAATAATTGAGCTTATTAGGAAGATTGGCCCAATAGTTCCAACTGACATCTCAAAGGAATTGGGCATTGACAGCTATGTGGCTTCAGCGATTATAAGCGAAATGGTAAAAGAAGGCAAGGTTCTTTTATCAAGGAAAAAAATGACCACTAGCCCTCTTTATTTCATTAACGGCCAGGAAGAGATGGTCAGGGCCAGGCTTAAAGGCATATTAAAAATCCCTGAATCAAACATTATTGATTTTTTTTATAAAAACAAATTGGTTTCGAGGGATAATCTAGAGCCGCAGCAAAGGTACATGGTTGAAGAATTGAATGATTTCATTAAGCCATTGATTTTGAAAATCGGGGGGGAAGATAAGGTTTTTTATAGGCATTATTCAGTTAGCGAGGCAGATGTTATTGAAAAATTCAACAAGTGGCAGCAGGAGGTTTCTGGCAATGCGCAACCCCAAGAAGCATACGCTGCAAAGCCTGAGCAAATTGAGGAAGAGCATGATGAGGCAAAGCCTTTGGAGGAGAAGAATGATTTTTATGCGGATTCAATAAGCAATAAATTTTTCTCAAAAAATGATTTTGATATCTCTGAGATGAATATTGTGAAAAAAGGGGCAGAGTATGACTTTATTGTAAGGCAATCAAGCGGTTTTTCCCAGACATTTTTTGTCAAATATTACAAGAAATCAAGCATTAGCGATTCTGATATAAGCAAAGCTTACACTTCTGCCCAGTCAAAAAAGATGCCTTGCATAATATTAACTAATGGCAAAGTGTCAAAGAAAGCGCAGGAATTGATTATTAGCCTAGGATACATGATTAATATAATAAAGTTATAAAAATATTAGCGAGGAGTGGATTTAGAACTGGCCCTTTGCTATCGCAAAGCCCAGGGTAAACTCCCCAAAAAAAAATATTAGCGAGGAGTGGATTTGAACCACTGACCTTCGGGTTATGAGCCCAACGGGCACTCCAAGCTGCCCTACCTCGCTATAATGATTATAAATTGATTATTTGCC
>CAZMEY010000057.1:0-2113 GCA_964565435.1 Candidatus Woesearchaeota archaeon | reverse complement strand
TATAAAAAAATATTGTTAATGATTTTTAAATAATCAAGGCTTAGAATAATTTGTGATTAAAGACCTTAAAGCCAGGGAAGTTTTTGATTCAAGAGGGAACCCGACAATTGAGTGCGATTTGGAAACTGAAAATGGGGTTTTTTCATCAATTGTTCCAAGTGGGGCAAGCACTGGGAGATTTGAAGCCTTGGAGCTAAGGGATAATGACTTGAAAAGATTCAAAGGCAAAGGGGTTTTGAAAGCAATTAATAATGTCAATAAAATCATTAAGCCAAAACTTATTGGAATGGATGAAAAAGACCAAGAAGCAATAGATAATTTAATGATAGCTTTTGATGGCACTAATAATAAATCTAAACTAGGTGCTAATGCAATACTATCAGTAAGCATGTGCGTTTGCAGGGCAGGGGCCAAAAGCAATAAATTGCCCCTGTATAGGCATATACAAAGATTATCCAAAACAAGGGAATGCTCTTTGCCTATTCCATCATTTAACATAATCAACGGGGGGAAGCATGCAGGCAATGAATTGGGATTTCAGGAGTTCATGGTTTTTCCTAAAATGGCAAAAACTTTCAGAGAAGCAATGGATATGGGTGTTGAAGTCTATCAAGCGCTTAAAGAGATAATTAAAAAAAAATATGGGATTAATTCAATCAATGTGGGGGATGAGGGAGGATTTGCTCCATCATTAAAAACCGCCAATGAAGCTCTTGAATTAATAAATAAAGCAATACTGGCTTGCGGCTACTCCAAAGAAATCTCAATAAATATTGATGCAGCAGCAAGCGAGTTCTATGATGAATCAAGCAAAAAATACAATCTTGGGTTCAAATCAAGCTTTTCTGACATCAAATCATCTGATGAATTGATTAATTATTACGAAAAACTTTGCGGCAAATATGGCATCTATTCTATTGAGGACCCGCTGCAAGAAGAAGCTTGGGAGGATTTTTCAAAAATGACTAAAAAAATTGGGGAAAAGCTCCAAATAGTGGGAGATGATTTATTAGTCACTAATACTGAAAGGATTGCTAAAGCGATTAAGCTAAAATCATGCAATGCATTATTATTGAAAATAAACCAGATAGGGACAATCACTGAAAGCATTAACGCTGCTAAACTGGCTAAATCGGCAGGATTCAAGGTGATGGTTAGCCACAGAAGCGGGGAAACCGAGGATGATTTCATAGCTGATTTGGCTGTAGGAATAGCAGCAGAGCAGATAAAATCAGGAGCTCCTTGCAGAAGCGAGAGGGTTTGCAAATATAATAGGCTGCTAAGGATTGAAGAGGAATCAAATATAAAATTTTCTGGGAAAAAATAACATATGAAGACAATAATTATTATAAGGGATGGATGGGGGCATAGGCCTGCTGCTTCAAATAATGCAATTCATTCAGCCAATCCAGAATTTCATAACTATTTAATCAAAAACTATCCCCATACATTAATCAAAGCGAGCGGGGAAGCTGTCGGATTGCCTAAAGGATTCCAAGGCAACAGCGAAGTGGGGCACATGACTATTGGCAGCGGAAGGATAATCCTTCAATCGCTTGAAAAAATCAACAAAGCCCTTGATTCAGGGGATTTTTTCAAAAATTCTGAGCTTATTAAAGCAATGGAGGCATCCAAAAAAAATGATTCATACCTTCATTTAATGGGATTATTCCAAACTGAAGGAGTTCACAGCCACTTAAGCCATTTGGAAGCCTTGATTAAAATGGCTAAAAAAAAGGGAGTAAAAAAATTGCTCATTCACTGCTTCACTGACGGAAGGGATGCGCCAGTCAATAATAGCTTAATCCATGTAAGAAAAATCCAATGGCTGCTCAAAAAAACAGGCATTGGAAAGATTGCAACAATAACCGGAAGATATTATGCAATGGATAGGGACAAAAGATGGGAAAGGACTAAGCTTGCCTATGAAAACATTGTGCTTGGCAAAGGGGAGGAATATGAAAACCCTATTAATGCAATAAAAAATAAGCATAAAATAGGGGAGACTGATGAGTTCATCAAGCCTTTAAAGCTAAAAGGCTATGAAGGAGTCCAAGACAATGATTCAATCATTTTTTTCATCTCTCAATCTTACTATCCTCCACCCGCATCC
>CAZMEY010000056.1:0-2339 GCA_964565435.1 Candidatus Woesearchaeota archaeon | reverse complement strand
GCAGCCAATGAAACATTCTCAATATTATGATACTTGTCAAGGGTTTTGGTTTCGTCAAAGCAGCACGCAATCACCAGAGGAGCGTCTGCAATGAACTGGCTTCCTCCTTTGGCATTAATTAATAATTGCTTAGTTTTCAACTCCTTTATTAGCAAAAAAATCCATGGCTGTGAGTTGTAAGCAGAAGGCGCGTTCATTCCAGCAGTAATTATCTGCTTTATTAATTTGGCAGGAATCTTCTTATCCTTATATTTTCTAATGCTTCTCCTGGAATTAATGCATTCAATTGCTTCCATATTCTTCCCTGCTCCATACCTCTTTTAATAGTCTCATGTTTTTTTTCCCAGGCTTCTCATTAGGGTAGCCAATGCTTAAAAGGCAGATAATTTTAACATTGCCTGGAGTTTTAAGCGCATTAGTTATTGATTTGTTAATCTCCGGAAAATTTGAATCATAAGCTGTCACATAGCAGGCGCCTAGACCCAAAGCATGAGCTGCCAATAAAATATTCTCAGCAGCCAATGAGACATTTTCCACATCATGCAAAGTCCTTGACTTTTTGGAATCATAGCCGCAAGCAATCAATAATGGCGCATTTTTTAGGAACTGGCTTTTTTGGCTCTTGACTGACACAATATCCTCCATTGTTTTCTTTTTAGTTATTGTGATAAAAACCCAAGACTGGTCATTGAAAGCTGACGGCGCATTCGCTCCTGCAAGAATCAACCTCTTGATAATTGCCAAAGGTATTTTTTTAGATTTATACTTCCTAATGCTTCTCCTTGAATCAATGCATTTCAAAGCATCCATAAATAGAATAATGTTTTTATTTAATAAAAACATTTCCTAAAGATATGTGGCTAATCTATGCAATTATAGCTGTTTTATTCATGGGATTTAACGCATTCATTGTAAAAATCATTTCAAAGAAAAAAAGCCCACACATAATACTTTTTTACCAATTCCTTCTCGCCGCTCCATTGGTATTGATTTATTTAATGATTAAAGGGGGAGAATTTAATTTCAGCCCATGGCTTTTATTGATAGGCTTGGCGTATTTTTCATCCCTAACCCTTTATTATATAACCCTAAAAAAAGTTGGATTAACCAAAGCAGGTCCATTATGGAACCTTAACCTTGTTGTCAGCGCAATATTGGGATTCATTTTTTTAAATGAGGCTATTAATGCCAAGATAATTGTTGGATTGGCTTTTGGAATAATCAGCATCTTCTTAATCGGGGGAGACAAAAAATGAGCTGGATATTTTCAATGATTCTCGCAATGATTATTCAAGGAGTATTGGTTTTTGCAGTAAAGATTTTGTCGCAATCCTTCCCTCCTTTGCTCTTGCTTTTTATGCAATACTTGGGGGGATTAATCTGCTCAATAATATATGTTTTAGCCAAAAAAATCAATATTAAAACCAATAAAAAAGAGATTTATTTGATATTATTGTCAGGCTTTCTTGTATCAACAGGGCTCGCATTTTATTACGAAGCTGTTAAACTTGCTCCAATATCCATAGTATCGCCAATTCAAAGCATTGGAATAACAGCCCTTCAAGTTGCCTTAGGAATGGCGTTTTTAAAAGAGAAACCGACCAAAAGGGTTTGGGCAGGACTCGCTTGCGCGGTTTTGTGCATAATATTTTTAACAATTTAGCTGCTGGATATTATCATGCTTGACATGCTAAGCATTGGAAATGCAAACATTGACTATTACCCCAAGGGCAAAAGATTTTGCGGGGGCAGCGCGAGCAACTTTGCAGTCGGATATGCCAAACTGGGATTGAAAACAGGGTTTTTGGGATTCGTTGGAGATGACAAGGAAGGCAAAATCATTGAAAAAAATTTCAAAAAAAACAATGTATCCGTAATTCTCATTAAATCAAAAGAAAAAACAGGCAAGGTTAATATATTAAGCATTGGCTTCACAAAAAAATTTAAAAAAATTATAGGAGCAAATGCTAACCTTACGCGGCTGATATTAAATGATTATTTTTCATTGGCTAAAAGGATTCACTTGGCAACCCCCCCTATTGAACTATTAAAGCAATTAAAGCCAGGCTTAAAGATAAGCGTTGATTCCGGCTCAGAGCTTGCCAAATATCCCCTTGATGAGCTTGCCCCTTATTTAAAAAATGTTGAAATATTTTTCCTAAACGAGAAAGAGGCTAAAAAAATAACCGGAAAGGATTGCTTAACAGCTGCAAAAAAAATAGTTGAAGCAGGTGTAAAAATTGCAGTAATTAAGAGAAAATCTGGAGGAGTATTCATTAAAACAATTAAGGAAGAGATTAATCTCCCTTACATTGAATCAAAAGTTGTTGACGCAACAG
>CAZMEY010000055.1:0-3022 GCA_964565435.1 Candidatus Woesearchaeota archaeon | reverse complement strand
ACGAAACCAAAACCCTTGACAAGTATCATAATATTGAGAATGTTTCATTGGCTGCAGAGAATATCTTGTTGTCAGCGCATGCTTTGGGTCTTGGCGCCTGCTATCTTGGAGCGTTTGACCCTTTGAATCCAAAGGTTGAGCAATCCATTAATAATGCGCTTAAATTGCCAAAAAATGTTCGCATTGTTTCATTAATTAGCATAGGCTATCCTGATGAATTGCCTAAATCAAAGAAAATAAGAAAATATTCAGAGGTTATAAGGCAAGAACATTATTAGTTTTTATTTCTTTTTCTTCCTTAATCTTATTAATTCTTCCATGAACTCATCAACTGTCAGGATGTCTCTTCTAAATCCTTTGATACTTTGCGCGAGCTCAGTTATTATTGGCGGCTTTAGGTAGGTTTTTTTCATTAAAGCATTCTTCGTGAATGCCTCTTTCGGAGCGCCGTCAAATATTATTTCGCCGTTGCACATCATAATGACTCTGCCAGCCACCCTTGCAACCAGATTCATGTCATGGGAAATGATTACAACAGTATGGGTTTCTTTTAAGTTATTAATCAAGGCTTCAACCTTGATTAATCCTGCATGGTCTTGGCCAGTTGTCGGCTCGTCAAGTATTATTAATTCAGGGTTCATTGCAACAATTGACGCAATAGCAACTAATTTTTTCTGGTTTAAATCTAAATCAAGAGGGTGCTTTTTTCTTTCATTATATAATCCAACAGTTTTAAGCGCTTCATCAACCCTGACTTTTAATTCAATGTCTTTAATGCCCATATTGCTCGGTCCGAAAGCAACTTCGTTTTCAACAACTGAATTGAAAATCTGGTCATCAGGGTTTTGGAAAACATATCCGCAAGTATGGGATAATTCGGCAACTGATTTTTTAACAGTCGGCTCGCCATTAAGAGTTATCTCTCCTTTTGTTGGCCTTAGCAATCCATTAAAATGCTTGACCAATGTGGTTTTTCCTGAGCCATTTTGCCCAATAATGGCAACAACTTCCCCTTTGCCCAAATCAAGATTAATGTCTTTAAGAACGCTTACTCCCTCTTTATATTCAAAAAATAAGTTTTTTATGTTAATTAAGCTCATTTAATCAGCCCCTTTACCACTTTTTTCAAATCCTCAAAATTTACAAGCAATTCCCCTTTGTATAGCCCCATTTTTTTAAGCCTTATTGAAACATCAGTAATATCCGAATGAGTTAATGAATGCTTTTTTAACAGCTCAATATCAGTTAATATTTTATTTGGAGTGTCAATTTTAACAATTTCATTGTCAAATAAAATTATTCTGTCGGCAAACTTTGATAGATAATTAATATTATTGGTGCTCATTATTATTGTTATCCCTTTTTTTGACAATGTTTTAACCATATCAAAGACTTGCTCAGTTCCTAAAGGGTCAAGCTGGCTGGTTGGTTCATCAAGCACTAATATGTTAGGATTCATTATTAAAACACTCGCAATTGCCACTTTTTGCTGCTGGCCACCCGAAAGTTCAAAAGGGCTTCTTTTAGCGAATTTTTCCAATCCAATAAGTTTAAGCATGTCTTTAACCCTTTTATGCATCTTTTCATAAGGCACTCCAAGGTTTTGCAATCCAAAAGCCAGCTCTTCCTCAATTGTTGTTCCAGCCCCGGTTAATTGGTTTGCAGGGGACTGGAAAGCCAAGCCCACATGGCTTGAAAGCTCTGAAATGCTTGTCTCTTTCACATTTACTCCATCAACTATTATCTCCCCTTCCATTATTCCGGGATAAAAATGGGGTATTAATCCAAGCATTGATGAGCAAAAAGTTGTTCTTCCAGATCCGATTTTTCCAATGATGCCGATGAATTCCCCTTTTTTTATTGAAAGATTAATATTGTGTAAAGTCCAGCCTTTGTAGCCTGAATACTTCCATGAAAAATTTTTGAAAGTCACAATGTCCATGATAAAACACCCCATGCGATTGAAAAAACTACAGTGATAACCATTATTATCTTGTCAGAATTTTTAATGCTTGTTTTTCTGTAGCTCGTTTTTTTGCATTTTGAAGAGAAAGCCCTTGCTTCCAAAGCCATTGATTTTTCAACTGATTGCTGGACTGAGCCCATGAATAAAGGCCCCAATAATGGCATGTAAGACTTTATCCTTTGAATCAAATTGCCTTCTGTTTCCAATCCCCTGCTTTTTTGAGCATCAATGATTGTCTGCATTTGCCCGCTTATTCTTGGAATTATCTGCAAGGTTGTAAGAATAATATACCCTAATGCGTGGGGCAATCCTATTTGGGTCAAGGAAGAGACAAGGTCTCCTGGATGGGTTGTCAAAACAAACCAGTAGCCGAAAACCATCATGACAAAAAGCCTTGCTGCAATATAAGCGGCGTAAAGCAAGCCGTCAGCCCACAATGTGAATCCAAAAGGCAAATCCATTAACTTGTCAGTAGCGTAAGGGTGAAACAATCCCTGGATAATGAATAATAAGATAAACATGAATGATAATTTAAATATGGGCTTAAATGTCAGGCTCAGGACTTTTGACTTAATTGCTACTGGCACTATAATCACTAATAATAATAAAATATAAATAAAACCGCTGAGAGTGAATGACATTATTATTACACAAAGAAGAATCAATAATTTTGTTAATGGGTTTATTTTGTGAAAGAATGAATCTCTTTCCACATATGAGCTTAAACCTATGCTTGCCATCTATTAAATTAAATATCCTGGATTATTAAAAAGGTTAACTAATTAAAAAAAATTAAAAAAAAATTAAATTATCAATCATCTTATCTTGTTTGTGTATTTGAAAAGCCTTGCATATTTCTCAGGCAATCTTTTTATGGATAACCAGGGAACAAATACAGCGATTATTTTGTCAAGTGATTCAGTAAGTATTCTTGAACCAATCATTGATGTCCAATAGGTTTGCCCTGCAGCCAAAAAGACTGCAACAACTACATCAACTCCTGAGCCGCTAACTCCTCCTGTAACCGCTGTGCTGATAACTGAGCTTACAAAAGCT
>CAZMEY010000054.1:0-3276 GCA_964565435.1 Candidatus Woesearchaeota archaeon | reverse complement strand
TTATCAATGTTTTGCAATTAGGGCATTTGAATTCTGCGCTGTTTTCTCCGCCAACAATCTCGGTTTTGCATGAAACGCATAGCTTTTTTACAGTCATAATCTTAAAATTATTAAAGAGTTGTTTTTAAACCTTGCTATTTAAAGCAATTCAGAGTCAATCAGTGAATTCATTGATTTTAAGAGGCTTTTTTCAAGTTCGTCATTTTGTTTGATTAGCTTGACGGATTCTTTTAAATTAAGCTTTTCTGGTTTCATCCTTGAATTGCCTTCAATATTCATATATTGGATTTGCGAAATTAAGGATTTTTTGAAGCTTCCGCTATAGCCGAAAGGCCTTATGAATCCTGCAAAGCCAGTATCCCCCACATAGTCTGCGTCTTGAACTATTTTTAGCTCCAATGATTTTTCGCCGGAAAAATTATCCCTTTTGTCATGGTTTTCTATTAAATAGCAGACATTTTCAATGAATTCTTGGCTATGCCCCAATCTTTTAAGTATTGGCTTAGCCAATTCTGCGCTGTATTTTGGGTGCTTATGCCACTCTTCCCTGAAATCCTCCCTCCAGCCGTCTTTTTTGAAAACTTTTTTTAGTTTCAGCTTGGATTTTCCAATATCATGCAGCAATGTTGCTGTAAGCACTTCTTCAGATTTGATATTGTTTCCCAACTCTTTGATTAATTGCTTAGCTGTTTCAAAAACCCTTAATGCGTAAAATGTTTCATCAAATGCTCCGCTCGAGAATCTGCCATTCTTGGTGAAGAATTTGCAAGCGATTTTGTAAATTTTCTTATAATCAGGGTTTTTGTCTGCATTGCTCATAAATGATTTTGAGCATAAAGCGTTTTTATAATTATTGCTTATCTTTATGATATAAGCTTAATATTATTATTTTTCCTTCATTTTTTATGAATTGATAGGATAATCGGTAAGGAGGAATATAGACTTCCCTTGTATTGATTCTTGCATATCTCATTGGCTTTCATGTCTCTGGATTATTTATTATTTTTTCAATCTGCTTTTTCACTTTTTCCTTGATGCTATTATCTTTTATTTTAGTGACCGTTTTTTCAAAATCCGCATCAAATTCCACTGTCACCATTTCTTCAATTCTTCCAAAAATCCCTCGGAATCCATGGATTTAAACTTCCCTTCCAAATGCTTTTGATAGGATTTCTCTGTCAAATAAGCAAATTCCAAATCCTTCTTAAGCCTCTCTTTCAAAGAGCTTGCTTTTTTTATTATCAGCTGATCTTTGTTTTTTATAACTATCAATTTTTCACCAATAGTGATATTTTCCCTGAACTCTTGGGGAATTACTATTTGCCCTTTTGAACTCATCTTAGTCATTGACACTTCCATAAGTAAGATTAATCTTACTCTTTATTTAAGCTTTTCTTAAAGCAATCATGGATTTTTTAATAGCCTTGTGATAAAATGCTTCCCATATTCCCTTAATCATAAATGCACAATTTTCCTTAATATTTTAAAACCCTCAGCGCTAAATAATCATTATGGAATACAAACAAGCAATAATTTTACGGTCTGATTTGGGAATGGATAAGGGTAAATTGGTTAGCCAAGGCGCCCATGCAAGCATTGCTTCTGCTTACAAAACTATGCAGAAGAATCCTGAAATTTTTAGGGAATGGATGGGCTCAATGAAAAAAATTGTCCTAAAAGTTTCAAGCGAAAAAGAATTAATGGAATTAAAAATCAGGGCTGCAAAGGCTAAATTGGTTGCTGAAATCATTAGGGATGCTGGAAGAACGCAAGTGGAGCCTGGCTCAGTCACTGCGTTAGGAATCGGCCCCGATACTGATGATAAAGTTGACGCAATAATCAAGGATTTGAAATTGCTTTAAGGTATGAATTGGGGTCCCAATTCTTTTAGCATATCTAAATGCTTTTGGAAGTATTCCCTTGCTGGCTTGAATATCTCTAAAAGCTCTTTAGTCACTGCATTTTTTAGGTCAAGCGGGTGAAGCTCTTTTTTTACAAATGTTTCTTCAAGCGCTTCATATGATTTAAATTCAAGGTTTCCCCCAAATTTTTCTGGCCTTTCAATAATCATTTTTTCTTTTATGGGAAAGATTAATTTTTGGCATAATTGAATTATTGGGTTATCTTTTATATCCCCTTCAGGGCAATAAGCTCCTTTGATTTTGTCTTTGACTGACTTTTCGGAATCATAGATTTTTATTATTGAGTCGGGAATGGAGGAACTCATTTTCACTCCAGGGCCTTTAAGCGATTGCACTAATGGAAGCATCATCTCTGCCCTTGGCTTATACCCTAATTTTGGCAAGTATTCCCTTGCCAAAGCCATTATGTGCCTTTGGTCAATGCCTCCGAATTGCATGTCAACTTTTAAGTATTCTTCATCCAATGCTTGCATTATTGGATATATAAGCTCAGAAACTTTTGTGTCTTTCATTCTTGTCACTTCGCTGGCAGCTCTTGTAGCCCTTTTAACTGTTATCAATGTGCTCATCTTCATTACATCAAGCTGGTATTTTTCTGATAATTGGTAGCTTGAGCCTATTACAAATTCGGGTTTTTCTTTCCATGGAAGTGCAAGTTCAATGCATTTTTTTGTGAATTCTGCTCTTTTTGAAATCTGGTCCCATGGAGCTTTTTGGTCATCAAGGGCTGCGTGTATATCAGCTATTAATATCTTTACTTTTATGCCTGTTTTTTGCAAGTCAAAAAGTTTTGAGAGGGAGATTGCATGGCCTAAATGGAGAGCTCCTGTTGGGGCTCTGCCCCAATAAACGCTTACATTTTTTTTTTCCGTAAATGATTTTCTTAATTCATCTATTCCAATAAAATCAATGCTGCCTTTTTGGATTAAGGCTATTTTTTCGTCAATATTCATTGTTATTAATCAAAAAAGCAGTTTGTTTTAAATTTTGTTGTTTTGATTGGTTGAGAAAGGTTTTTAAGCAAAAATAATTCTAATTCTTTAAAGAAATTAATAAGGAGGTAATGAAGATGAGTGAATTATTAATTAAAGGCCTTCAAGATATGTTAGTGGATTTGGGAGAAGATTTAAGCCTTTTAAGGGAGTTCCAAAAAACATATGTTTCTGAATTTGGTGAAGAAAAGGGCGGAAGGGAATACATAAAATATTTGAATTCCGTTAAAGGAAAATATTACAGCAACCAATGATTTTTTTAAAAACAAGTTTTTAATCCTCGCAAATCATGCTGGCAAATAAGGGATTAAAGCCGTTTTTTTCATAAAAGTCCATTAAGTTTTTTAAATTGCTAGAATCTG
>CAZMEY010000053.1:0-3534 GCA_964565435.1 Candidatus Woesearchaeota archaeon | reverse complement strand
AATGATGGCTCAACAGGTGAAACTGTCTTGGAATCAGATATTATTGAAAGCTTTGAATTAGTTAAGGGCTTGTTTTCAATATCACTTTCAACAGCAAAGGAGATATTTGAAGTAATGAAAATAAATTCTAAATATCCGAAGATCTCTTTTAAGCCTTCGCATGGCAAATGGAAAAAAATGAAATCCTTGAATTTTACTATAGAGCTTTTGCCTGACAACTCATTAGTCTTGCTCAATCCTTTAAATCTCACAGTTGTGCATGACAAATCAGGAATTGAAGCCAAGGCTTTTGAGGTTTTTAATATTATTGCAAAGCCGAAAATAACAGTCACTCATTCAGGGATTTATTTGACTGATTTATCAAAGCATCCTGATTTTAGGGCACAGGCAATAGAGAAAAGGGTCATAGATTTAGGAAGGGCTGATGCATCTAAAGGAATGGCTCAAGCCCTTAATGACTTGTCATCATCAGAAAATCAAAATATGCTTTTAAAAGAAAGAATCAGAAATATCAAGCAGGAGATTACTAATGAAAAATGCAAGGACAAACCTAATCCTAAAATATTGGCTTTTTTAGAAAAGCAATTATTAGATGCTCCATCAGTGCTTGTGAGCAATGAAACCAAAGCAATTTATGGCAAAATAATCAATGAAAACTCTCCGGCTTTATTGGATATTGAAACTCCTCTTCCAAGTTATTCAGCAGTAAGCGAAGAGAACAAGGTGCTAAAGAAGAAGGATGTTGTGAGAACATCAAAAAGCTATGATTCTTTAATATCTGAAAAGGCTGATAAGCAGGCAGAATTTGCTGAAGAGATGGAAAAAATGCATGTTAATTGGAGTCAGATTGAGAGTTATATGCGAAAGCAGTCAAGAGGCGAAAGCATTCCTCCAAAAATTGCTGGGTTAATCGCAAAAATAAGAACTTCTAACAAGGATTTTGAATCAAGCGTTTCAAAACTCGCCACTGATAAAGGAATAACTGCGCAGACTGCTTCAATAAAAGTTAATGCGCAAGCAACTCTCAATAATTCATCCTTAAAATTCACAAAGATTGAGAAAGGCCCAGAAATTAATATGGCAATGGCTCCTAAGGGAAAAGAGTTTTTGTTCATTTATTTTGATTCAACCAATAACTCAAAAGCGCAGCAATTTTTCACTCCTGATGCAGAGTTCAGATTATTATGCAATAATGAATCAATACCATTAAGAAATTACAGGATGGAAACCAACAAAGACCCGGGCAAGCTTTACTCTAATGAGCAATTGTTTTTTGTAGTGCCAGAAAATGCCAAAGAATTCATATTAGAAGTAGGCAAAAAAGCCTTAAGTGTCCAAAAAATCAAATTAAAAATATAATTTTTATTTGAATTCCAATACTTTGTTTGTCAATAAGCTTTCAGTCGCCATTTTTTTAAGCCTATTAACATGCAATCCGACATTTGAGCCAGTCTCTGCTGATTCAACCTTTTTGTTGAACTTTTCAATGCTTGAAATAGTCATTAATTCCAAGTCATCAGATTTCATTCCTTTGGTTATTAATCCTTCCTGAACTATTCCTGAAAGTACAAGTTCAGCGGGAAGAGCAAAAACTGCTTGCACATGAAATTTAGCCATATATAAGTTAATATCTTGCTTATTTATTAATATTTTTAAATTAGGGGGCATTATTTTTTAGTATGGGAATACTTGACAACATAATCAGCAGGGTGACAAGCGATTTAAGCTACAGGGCGGGGAGCGAAATCTCTGACGCAGTAACTAAGGGAGCTTCAAATATTTTAAAAAAGAATCCAAAAATCCCAAAGTGCCCTAAATGCAAAAAAGAAATAAAAGAAGGGCTTAAGTTCTGTCCAGAATGCGGAGCAAAATTAATCATGACTTGCAAAGCTTGCGGCATTGATTACCCTATCAAGACAAAGTTCTGCACAAGCTGCGGCGGAAAGCTGGAATAATAAGAATCTTGAAACATTGCGGAATTGTAATAAACGAGCTGTAAAATCTTTAGGATTTATTTTTTTTAGAAACTTTTAAAGACAAAAATTGAGTAATTAATTGCCATGGAATATGATGTAATTTTTATAACAGGAGAGCCTTTTTCTGACAGCCCAATGTGCGGATTGGCAATACTGAAAAGATTGCTAGAAAAATATGGATACTCTGTGGGGGTTATTCTTGCGCAAAAAAGCGAAGATGTTGCAAAATTGGGCAAGCCAAGATTGTTTTTTGGAGTCACTTCCGGCAGCATTGATTCAATGGTGAGAAACTATACTCCAATGAATAAGAAAAGAATGGATGACCCTTATGCTAAAAAAATGCCCATGATTCCAGACAGGGCAGTGATAGTTTATAGCAATTGGATAAAACAGCACTTCAAAGACACTATTATTGTAATAGGGGGAGTTGAAGCGTCCCTTAGAAGATTCACCCACTTTGATTATTGGTCAAATATGCTCAGGCATTCAATACTTATTGATTCTAAAGCCAATATCTTGGTTTTTGGCAACGGGGAAAAACAAACATTGGAGATTGCTAAAAGAACAAAAGAAGGAAAAGACTTATCAGGCATTAAGGGCACGTGCATTAAATCTAGGGAAATCCCTCAAGATTTTGTATTGTTGCCAAGCCATGACGAAGTCATGGTATCAAAAGAAAGATTTTGCGATATGCAGAATTTGCTTGTCAATTATAAAAATCTGGCGCAAAAGGATGGGAATTTTTACTTGCTGCAATATGAATACCCAAAATATTCTTCAACCGATTTGGATGAATATTATGATCTGCCCTACACTAGGGAGGCTGATAAATCGTTTCTTCACGGCTTTGAATTTAGCGTTGTAACCCATAGGGGATGCATTGGCAATTGCAATTTCTGCTCGCTTAAATTATTACAAGGGGACAAGATTATTTCAAGGTCTAAAGAATCAATCATTAGGGAGATTAAATATTTGGCAACATTGCCTAATTTTAAGGGATATATTGATGATTTAGGAGGGCCTGCAGCCAATATGTATGGAATGGATTGCAATAAATGCGACAAAGCCTGCATTGAATGCCCTAACTTAGACAAAAGCAACAAAAAACTAATAGAGTTATTAAGAGAAGTTAGAAAGATTAAAGGAATTAAAAAAATCTTTATCAGAAGCGGAGTAAGGTATGATTTAACAACAAATGAATACCTTAAAGAGATAATAGATTATCATCTATCAGGCCAATTAAAAATCGCTCCAGAGCATGTCTCCAGCGAAGTTCTGGAATTAATGAATAAAAATAAAGGAAATTTAAAAGAATTTGTCAGGGATTTTGAAATTTTAGGAGGAAAACTTTCATATTATTTTATGACTGGGCATCCAGGCTCAACATTAAAGCATGCGACTATTTTAGGAAATGCCATTAAAAAGTTAAAAAATGCAGAAGCTGTACAATTATTCACTCCAACTCCAATGACTGTTTCCACTTGTATGTATTATACTAGCTTAAATCCAAAAACTAAAAAGCCAATCTATGTTCCAAGAAATTTTGTTGAAAAAAAGG
>CAZMEY010000052.1:0-4021 GCA_964565435.1 Candidatus Woesearchaeota archaeon | reverse complement strand
CCCGGCGTCAATGCCTGTGCTTGGAGTTCAGGAGCTGTCAACTGGATTAAAAGGATTAATGGCTTATTTGGAGCTTAACGCAATCAATGGAACCGGAAAGGTTTATTTTAACACCTTGCCTTTGGCCGAGACTGACACTCAGGCGAGCGCGAGGCTTGCAATAGATGTTGCCTGCCAGGCATTGGAAGCGGATTGCAGCCTAAAGGATTTTTTGTTCTCAATAAATACTAATTCTCCAAGCATTGGCGGGCCAAGCGCTGGCTCAGCTATGGCAATCCTTGCAATGGCTGAATTGTCCGGCGAAAAATTAAGGCAGGATTTGGCAATAACCGGGACTATTAATCCCGATAAAAGCATTGGGGTTGTCGGGGGCGTTGCCGAAAAAGTGCAAGCATCAGAGGAAGCGGGTTTTAAAACAGTTTTAATACCCAAAGGCACAATGTATTTGCTTGAAAACAGCTCAGCAGACATTGAAGTCATAGAGGTTTCAACCATTTATGAAGCGTTTTATCATTTTACGGGAAAATCTCTTGGCGAGCAGTCAGCGAATTTCAGCAAAGAGGGCTTTGATTCATTCATGAAAATTATGAGCGAGAACCTGATTAATGAATCAAGAATATTTATGAATGAAATGGTTGAAAAAATCGGCTCATCAAATATTTCAGGCAGCGATTTGGAATCATTACAATCCCTTAAAGATGGAATAATGAATAATTCCTTAAGAATGGATGAGCTTTATGATTCAGGGAATTATTACAGCGCTTCAAGCTATTCAGTGATGGTTGGAATAAATTCATTATATACTTCATATGTAATTGGCAGCTTGCTCAATGAAAGCAATGTTTCAGAAATGATTAATGAAATGAAGGAGCTCATTGATGATTTTGACAATGAATTAAGTGATAAGATAATTATTGACAACATCAATGATTTTGAGGCAATAAGCATCTCAATTGAGAGGTTGTTTGAGGCAAAGGATTTGCTTAATGCATCAATTGAAAGCCACAATAACAATGACTCTTACGGCGCCTTGTACAATCTTGCGTATTCAAAAATAAGGCTGAACACTGCCAAATCCTGGTTTGGATTAAAGGATTTATTGGCAGGCAATTTAAGCCACATCTTTAACCAGGAGGATTATTCCGGGCTTGCGTATACAAGGATTGAAAATGCCAAGACATTGCTGAATTACGCAAACTCGTTAGGGGAATCATATTATTCGGAATATGCGCAAGAGCTGATTGATTCAAGCATGTCAGCCTACAATAGAGGGGATTTTATTTATTCATTATTCCAAAGCTTAAAATCAATATCCAATTCCAACCTTGCGCTGTCATTGTCAGGAGTCAATGACAAAAACCTTGATGAAAGGATACTTCTTTTAAAAGAGCTGGCTGCAAAAAACATTAACAATGCGCAATCAAAGGATGTGCTGCCAATACTTGCGCATTCATATTATGAATATGGCCAGACATTTATGGAGTCAGAGCCTTTTCAATCAATAATATTTTTTGAATATTCAAAGCAGTTCTCAATGCTTAGCGAGCAATTGGCTTATTTGGCAACCCCTTCAAAATCATCCGAAGAAACAATTATTGTTGACAAATACTTTTTGCCTAAATTGGCAGTGAGCCTGCTTATTGGCTTGGCTTTTTCATTGCTGATATTGGAGGTTTATTATGAGAGAACATTGGCTCATAAAAGAATCGGATAATATTCCCCTGATTGGGGCGCATTTATTTGGCATAATTGACAGGGGCACGAATGTATTGCAGATAAGGGCAATAACTGGCTGCCCATTAAGGTGCATTTATTGCAGTGTTGATGAAGGCAATGATTCAAGGAAAAAAAACACCTACCAAGTTGATTCTGATTATTTGATTAAAGAGTTTGCCAAAATAGCTGATTGCAAAGGCATTGATGACATTGAAGCCCATATTGACGGGGTTGGCGAGCCATTGCTAAACAAGGATATTGCCAAATTAATCAAAGGGCTGAAAAACAATCCCCATGTCAAAACAGTCAGCATGCAGACGAATGGGGTGTTATTAACTGATGAATTGCTTAAATCCTTAGAAGATGCTGGGCTTGATAGGATTAATCTAAGCGCCAATTCCTTTAATCCTGATATTGCCAAAGAGCTGAGCGGCAGCGAATTTTATGACATTGAAAAGATTAAATCATTATGCCAAAAAATATCAAAATCAAGGATAAAACTATTGATTGCTCCGGTAATTGTGCCAGGATACAATGAAGAAATTGATGACTTGATAATCTTTGCCAAAAGCTTAGGGGCAATGCTTGGCATTCAAAAATATGAGCATTATAAGTTTGGCAGGAAATTAAAAGCAAAGGAATGGACTTGGTATAAATTCTTTTCATGGCTAAAAATTTTAGAAAAAAAGCATGATATTAAATTGATATTGAAAAAAGAGGATTTTGGGATACATAAAGCCAAATCATTGCCAATAATTTTCAAAAAAGGCGAGGTTGTCAAAGGCAAAGTTGTCCTGCCAGGATGGCTTGGCAATGAAAGGATAATCTCAATCAATGGAAGATTAATAACAATTTTTAATTCAAGTGCAGATATCGGTGATTTGGTAAAGGCAAAGATTGTCAAGACCAAGCATAATCTTTATCTTGCTAGCCAATAATCAATGTTTTTAAATAATCAATTAATTGTATACATTATGGATTTTTTTGCAATGCTTTTGAAATCTTTTCTTTCATTGGCGCTTGGCGGATTGATAGGGATTGAGAGGCAGAAAACAAAGAAAGGCTTTCCTGCAGGCATAAGGACTCTTGCGTTTATTTCATTGCTTGGAATGATGTCAGCATTCATCTCTTATGAAATTGGAAGCAATTATTTTTTGATAGCTTCATTTATATTGATATTCTCATTGATAATTGTCGGCTATGGGGTTAGCTTCAAAACCCAAAACTTTTTCGGCTTCACAAGCACAATAGTCATATTTTTGACATTCTTAGTAGGGGTTATCTCCTATTATGATGAATATTATTATTTTGCGGTTGCTTTGGCAATAATCATTTCTATATTATTAACCCAGAAGACAAGGATTCATGCATTGGTTGAAAACATTAAAGACAATGAGATTTTTGACGCATTGAAATTTGGCATAGTTGCTTTTGTAATACTTCCGCTTTTGCCCAATGCTGAAATTGACCCTTGGGGAATATTCAACCCCTATTATCTATGGCTGCTAGTAGTGCTTATTTTGTCAATAAACTATGCAAGCTACATTTTGTCAAAATTTTTGGGCAAAAAAAAGGGAGTTATACTTTCAGGGGTGCTGGGAGGGCTTATAAGCTCAACCGCAACTGCCAGCTCCTTATCCCATATAAGCAAAAAAAATGAGGGATTATCAAGCGCTTGCGCAATAGGGATGACTTTGTCAACATCTGTAATGTATTTAAGAATACTTGCAGAGTCTTTAATAATAAATTTGGAGTTCGCCAAATCAATGGCTATTCCATTGTCTTTAAGCTTTGGGGTCGGCTTGATAATATCTTTGCTATTCATTAAATTTGATTCAAGCAAAAACTCTTCAAGCTCTGAAATAATCTCTGAAAACCCTTTCAACTTTATTCCAGCCCTGAAATTTGCCGCATTAATCTTTTCAATATTATTCATATCCAAGATTTGCCTGACTTTCTTGGGGGATTCGGGAATATATTTAACCAGTTTTTTTTCAAGCTTTGCAAACACTGATGCTGCAGTAATCTCGGTTTCAACGCTCGCAAAAGAGTCATTGCAAAGCCTTTCAGGATATTTGTCAATTGGGATAATAATATTGACCAATAATATTGTCAAGCTTTTTTTAATCAAAAAAAACGGCTCAAAGGCGATGTTTTTAAAAGTGCTGATAAATTATGCAATAATCAATATTCCAATAATAATCTGGATGGCTTATTTATTGATTTAATCCAAGTTTTTTTGCCAGAATCTTTGCCTTTTTTTTGGCTTCAAGATTTAGCACTTCCTTAATATGCGAGCAATAAG
>CAZMEY010000051.1:0-4042 GCA_964565435.1 Candidatus Woesearchaeota archaeon | reverse complement strand
TACCCGAAAGCCACTTTATCAAAACCTTTGACAGCAAAAAAAAATTCATTGACTATTCGGATTGGAGAAGCAACGAGTCATCATGGAACACCCAAAGATTCAATTACAAAAACAACCCCTTTTATGGAGACATCTATGTCACAAACACTCGCTCAAAAGATGACTTGCCCCACATCTTCAGGGCAGCAGCACTAATTCCATTCTTCATACAAAACGCAAAAAACGCTGATTCAATGAATGCCGCAATAGAGGCATACTGCCACCTTAAAGGATTCTGCCACGACATCATTGAAAATGGCTACAAAATCAGGACCAAAAACGAGGAAGGCAAGCCATTCATGCCAAAAGGGGATTTGGCAAACCTTGTCTATTATGGAAGAAACTCAGAAACATGCGCATTAATACCAACAGCATTGCTTGCCAAAGGCGACCTTGAAAGCATAAAGCTAAAAACAGGCAAAGCAGGAATATATGAATTCATATCAACACAAACGCATTATTACTCTTACATGATTTTCAACGAATTCCACACAACAGCCCTAATGCACGCGCTAAACTTTGGAATGAATGATGCCGCCGAAAAACTAATGAAAGGATTAAAAAAAAGGGCTGGCAGCCTAATGCATTCCGGAATACACAATAAAGCAAGATTAAACCCTAAATGGCAGCCAGACTTAGCAGTCTTTTTGCTCAAAGCAGGGGCGCTCGGAATGGAGCTAAATGAGGAGAAAAAAAAAATCATATGCCACGAATACACTAAAGCAATAGATGAATACAATAAATTTAACAGATGGAACCTGTGGGATGAGAATGTTCCTTTAGGGGTTTACGGAGCAGTCGGAGGATTTAAGCCATCAAGCGAAGGATTAATCGCCCCCGAATTAATGGGAACACTTCTAGAATATTGCCACTCTCCTTACAAAAAAGGTGAATCAATAATAGACGAAGAAATCCTGCTAAAAAACTTTTAAATAAGGTTAAGTTATCAACAAATTATGAATAAGATTATTTTCATAACAAGCAATTTGCATAAGCTTAAAGAAGCAAAAAATGTCCTTTCACCATTGGGCTTTGAAGTAATTAATGAAAGATTAGAATTAATTGAGCCAAATGACTTGACCCAAGAAGAGATAGTTATTTACAAAGCAAAACAAGCGTATGAAATATTAAAAAAGCCTTTAATAGTGGATGATAGCGGAATCTATTTTGAATCATTCAATGATTTTCCCGGAATTTTTACAAAAATGATAATTAAAACATTAAAATATTCAGGCATAAAAGATTTGCTGATAAACAGGTCAAGAAAGGCGTTTTTCAAAACAATGCTGTGCTATATTGACAATAAAGGATTCAAAGTTTTTAGCGGAATTGCAAACGGAGAAATAAGCATTGAAAAAAAAGGCGAACTTGATAAAGATTTGCCCAACCCTTTCAGCTACATATTCATTCCCGAAGGGTTAAAAATAACAATGGATAAACTAACAGACGAAGAATTAAAGCAAGTATCTCACAGGGCAAAGGCTTTTAAAAAATTAGCAGAATATTTGATAAAATTTTAATAATTCAAATTCCTAACCCTTCTGTTCTTTTTAATCTGGCAAAGAACCTTGTGCTTGTGATTCCTTCCAACCCCAATTATCCCCTTAGGCGATTTTAAAATAATATATTCAGCGTCAAGCTCAGTCTCTTTATCAACATCAAAGCCCCTGATTAAATCCTCAGCCTCCCTCTCAGTAATATCCAAAACATTCTTATCAGCAGATTTGCCAACAATCTCAGCGCCCTTAATGCTAAGCCTCAAAAGCTTGCCATCAAAATAGCACAAATAAAAACCCATAACCTCAACATTCAACTTATCCAAAGGCAATTCAAAGAACTCATCCCTTAAAACCCAAACCCTGAAATTGCCAAGATAATAAAGCATCCAATCATTAGGCATTTTGAAACCATAAGTGTCCAATAATAGCTCCTTAATATTGTCACTCTCCCTTTTCCTTAACTCATGATATCTCATTTTTTCACCAGCTTGGCTATAAAAAAGCCCTCCATATCAATCCTGTGAGGCCAAATCCTCACAGATTCAGGCAACCCAATACCCCTGTGATTTTCAAAACCCCTTAATTTAATATTCTCAATCTTGGCATCAGGATGCCTTGACAAAAACCACTTAACATTTTCCTCATTCTCCTCAATAGTCAAAGTGCAAGTGGAATAAACCATTACACCTTTAGGCTTTAACGCTTTCCAGCAATTCTCCATTAAATCCCTTTGAATATTTGCCAAAAACTTGTAAGCCTTGGGATTAAACATCTTGGCAATGCTCCAATCCTTTCTTATTGCACCATACCCTGTGCAAGGGGCATCAAGCAAAATCTTGTCAAAGGTGTCAGCAAAATTCCCAAACCTATTGCCATCCCCGTTAGTGACTATCACATTCTCGCAGCACATCCTCTCAATATTGGCTGACAAGATGCTAATCCTTCCAATTCCCATATCATTCGCAACAATGACTCCATTATTATTCATCAATTCAGACAATTGAGTGGTCTTGCTGCCAGGGCTGGCGCAAGCATCAAGAACAATATCTCCCTCTTTAGGATTCAGCACAAGAGGGGGAATCATGCTTGACTGCTCCTGAACATAATATTCCCCCCTAAAATGCTGCAAAGTATTGCCCATAGGTTTATCCCTCTTTTTGACAATCAAAGCATTATCATAAAAAATAGTCTTATCAAACTCCCAAGAATCCATACTCTTTTTTAGAAGCGCAGGAGTGGCTTTCAAAGAATTCACCCTAATGGATTCAGGCAAAGCCCTCTTGGAAGCCTCAATGAATAAATCAACCTCACCAGGAATAAGCTTTTCAAAATACTCCTTAAAAGAATCCTTAAACACCGGCTTTCTTGAACTCATAAATAATCAATATAACTCCATCCTTTTAAAAAATGATTATTCCATCAAAGGCCAAAAACCTTTTTGAACCACTTAACAAAGGCATTATCAGGCTTATCCTCAATGAAAAGCTCCTCATGAGTGATATTATTAACCAACTTCTTGTAAGCCTTGGCAGCCTTGCTCTTAGGATAAGAAACAATAACAGGAACCCTCTCCTTAATGCTCTTAGGAACATGGATATCAAAAGGCACCTCACCAATAATAGGAAGCTCCAAAAAATCAATAATGTTTTGATCCTTTAAATCAAAATCAAGCCCTGTCTTCTTGTTAAGAACAACGCCTAAAAGATTAACCCTCAAATCCTCAGCCAATTTCTTAGCCCTCAAAGCATCAGTGATTGCAGGCAAATCAGGATTAGTCACCAAAACAACCTCCTCAGAAGCCTTCATAGCCATCTGGGACTCAAAACCTAACCCTGCCCCAGCATCAATAATAATATAATCAAACTTATCCATTAAAGACAAAAGAATGCTTGACAAAGACCTCTTAATCTTTGACTTCAAATTATCAAAATTCAAGCCGCCAGGAATAACCATTAAACCAGTTTCAGTCTTGTAAACAACCTTCTCAATCCCTATCCTTCCGCTCAAAACCTCATGAAGGGAGCTTGCAGAAGCCTTAATGGAATAATGCAATCCAACATTTGGAGTTGTGACATTGGCATCAATAAGGATGACTTTCTTGCCAGAATCAAAAAGAGCCTGAGCAACATTAATAGCAGTAGTAGTCTTACCAACCCCGCCCTTGCCGCTAACAAAGGAAATAACCCTAGCCATAATAAATAATAAATAAAAAGCCCATATTTAAAACTTCCCACTTCATTTATTAAAATATATTAATGCTTTTTTCCATTTTTCTTCAATTATTTTTTGGGCTTTTTTAGGGTCAAATTTTTTAAGTTCTTCAATCACTTTTTTGCATTCAGCAAGAGGGTTTTTATTATCCATGCTTTTTTCCATCCCATATTGCCAAATTCTTTAATCAAACAGCATATTTTTTCATTAATTCCTTTGTTTTAGATATTAACATTGTTATCTCTTTTTGAACCTTTGATTCATGGATATTTGTTGGTCCTCCTGGGTCAGAT
>CAZMEY010000050.1:2026-4084 GCA_964565435.1 Candidatus Woesearchaeota archaeon | reverse complement strand
AGATAATATGCTCCTCCATGATCATGAGACTTATATAAAATAATATTTTTTTTAATCAGCTCTTTTAGTTTTTCCCTTGCTAAACCCCACAAATTTCTTGGCAACCCTTTTAACATTGTCTCTTCAGTAAAATGCCCTTTGCCAAATCTTCCTTGATAAAATAGCTTCCAGATTATATGCTCTTCAATTAAATTTTTATCAAAATCCATGGATAAAATGAGGGTTTCATCATTTTAAAAGTTTGTCCAAATAATGGACACTATTGTCCAAATATTTATAAATAAATACTTGCTTAATAGTTATCATGGGATTATTATTGCAGAATTTAGGAGAATCTCCAAAGATAAAAGTAATTGATTTTTTTATTGAAAATTTATTTGGCGGAAGTTATTCAAAATCAGAAGTCAGCAGAGATACAGGCGTTTCAAGAACCACTTTGCAGGAAATTTTTTCAGAATTGATTAGCCAAAAACTTATTTTATATGAAAAAAAAGGAAACATGATATTATATAGTTTAAATAAAAAAAATGATTTTATTAAATCATTAATAAAAATGATTTATGAATTAGGCATGGCTGAATATAATAATGAATCAAAATTATCAGCCCCTTCCTGCGTTAAAGAAGATGCTTGCAAATATTGCGGGAAATGAATAATTTTATTAATAATTGGTAAAAATTAATATTTATGATTATTCCAGAAAGATTGGAAAAAGGAGATGAAATCAGGGTTATTGCTCCATCCAGAAGCTTGGCATTGGTGTCCAATGAGAATATTAAAATCGCTGAAGAAAAATTAAAAAAAATGGGATTTAAAGTTAGCTATTCAAAGAATTGTTTTGAAAAAGACATGTTTATCTCATCCTCTGTTGAATCAAGAGTCAGCGACATCAATGATGCTTTCAGGGATAAGGATGTTAAATGCATTTTGACAGCTATTGGCGGATTTAACAGCAACCAATTATTGAATGATTTGGATTATGATTTAATCAAAAATAATCCAAAGATTTTGTGCGGCTATTCTGATATCACTGGCTTAGCCAATGCAATCTATGCAAAAACAGGATTAATCACTTATATTGGCCCGCATTTTTCAACATTTGGAATGATTAAGGAATCTGAATATAATGAGGAGTATTTTTTGAAAGCTGCAATGAAAAATGAAGTGATTGAATTATTTGCTTCAAAAACTTGGTCTGATGATGCTTGGTATATCAATCAAGACAAAAGGATTTTAGAAAA
Organism: Candidatus Woesearchaeota archaeon; assembly: GCA_964565435.1. GTDB lineage: Archaea > Nanobdellota > Nanobdellia > Tiddalikarchaeales > Tiddalikarchaeaceae > JAQTTT01. Next base: position 2,843 of record CAZMEY010000050.1, on the reverse strand, counting down.
AAATATTGGGTATTTGCCTATCCATGAAGGAAAAGCTGAAGGAATAATTGTTGGAGGAAATTTAGGGACTTTTAATTTATTATTCGGCACAAAGTTTATGCCTGACTTGGCAGAAAGCATAGTTTTTATTGAGGATGATGCCGGCACTGACGGTAGCGATGATTTACAATTTGACCGGGAGCTGCAAAGCTTATTAATGCAGCCAAATGCTGACAAAATTAAGGCAATAGTTATTGGCAGATTCCAAAAAAAATCAAATATGACTATTGAAAAAATAAAATATATTATTAATACAAAAAAAGAGCTGAAAAACATTCCAGTTCTTGCTGATGCCAATTTTGGTCATGCAAATCCAATATTCACCTTCCCCATTGGGAAAAAAGCAAGAATAATAGTTGGAAAAAAATCATCAATAACGATTCTAAAAGATTAAAACAAAAAGCTTATAAGTAAAGCTTGCTTTACGAATAGTTAACTTGACATTAAGGATTAATTTGCTAAAAGATTGGCGCGAAAAAAAAGGATGGACTCAGGAGAGGCTGGCTGATGAATCAAGTGTGACTAGGCAGACAATAATCTCAATTGAGAAAGGAAAGTATGTTCCTTCATTGGAGCTTGCGCTAAGATTTGCAGATATTTTCAAATGTAAAGTTGAGGATTTATTTAAAGTTTAAAGGAGGTGAAATGGTGTGGATAAGAAAAATTACAAGATTATTTTTGGAATTGGAATGATGGTTTTTGGAATAATTCTTGAAAGGCTTAATATTGTTGGAGAGTATCTTGGATTTGAAAGCGTTGGATCTTGGCTTATATATGT
>CAZMEY010000050.1:0-1926 GCA_964565435.1 Candidatus Woesearchaeota archaeon | reverse complement strand
GCTGTTTACAGGATATTTTTGAGAAAATACTGATTTTATTAATTTATTTTTTTAAATTCAAATATTGCTCAATTAGTTCTATGTCTTTTTTGTCCTTTTCGCTTGCTCTTCTTTTTTTCCATTCAAGAACTGTTTCAAGCTTGACAAAGCGGATATCATCAATTATGTCTGATTCTTCAATTAACTTGCATATATTATAATCAGGGTGTGTCCATTCATTAAAGATGTCAATCCCGTTTATTGTCAAGTATTCATAATTCTCTTTTTTGACAAGCTCATATTTTTCTTTCAAGCTTTTCCATAATTGTTCTGTAACTATTATGTCAAGGTCTCCTGGCTCTTTTAGCCCTCTTATTGCCATTGGCCCACTGCCGAACACCGAATATTCATTTTTAGGCAGGTTTAATTTCTTGAGTTCTGAGATTAAATATTCCATTTTAGAGCCCATATTAATATAAAATATGATTGTTTTTTTAAAAATTTTGATTGATTAAATGTTAATTGTTCAACAGAGCAAGTCGCTCGTGTTTGCCAATGATTGGCTTGGCTTGCCCCTCCTTTATCAGTTATTAAGGGGAATGCCTGTTTTTTCGTCGTCGACAGTTCTTGGTTATTGAACAATTAATCACTTAATCTTTGGTTTTGTTTTTTTCATGGTATCAATTTATTTAATTTTGTTTAATGATGCAAAAGCATTCAAGGAAAGGATTTAAGTTTTTTTCAAGAGCAATCGTAATTTTTGCCAATTTATTGGCTTTGCTTGACCCCACTTTATTAGTTTTAAGGGAAGTGCCTGTTTACTGTGCAAAAAAGCAGTGATTGTTTGAATTATTGCGTATAAATTCCAAGCCTTGAATTTTTTTGCTTTTCATTAATGTCAGAGATTTACCCTCAAGATTTGATGTAAAAGATTTTTGAACTTTCATCGGGCCTTATTTGTGTAAAGCTGAATAGCAGTTAAAAATAATGACTGTGTTATTCCACTTTCCCATTATCCTTGTATTAACTGCTGAGTTCATAACTATTTATTTATTAATGCGCCGTTATATTTAAATCTTTTTATTAATAAATAAATGCGTCTTTTAGCTCAAAGCAAAGCTCTATTGTTTTTTCTAGGTCATGTTTTGCCAATGATTCGGCGGGGATAAAAACAGGGTTTCCTGAGCACTTGTTGGCATAAATCTTTATTATGCCTTGGTTTTCAAAGACCTTGTAAGGGTAAGCCCAGCATTCCATTGGCCTTTCTCTTATGTCTTCATAGATGCTGCATAAATGGCTTTCAAGATTAAGGTATTTGCAGGGGGTTCCTAGCATTAAGTCATTGTTTTTGCAGCATTCTGCATTGCATTCTTTGCAGGAAAGCATTGAATATACCTTTGCTTCATTATTGATTATTTCCCCTATAAGTTTCATTAAATGATGTTTAGATATTTGCTTTTAAATAATTATCTTATTAGCCTTTGGATTGTTTCAATGAATCCCTCGCTCTTTATTTCTTTTCCTGACAGTTTCATATATTCATCAAATAGCGAATCAACTGTTTTGCAGTTAAGGGTTTTTGCCATCTTTGTATGTGGGCTTAAGGCTCCGCTAAAAGTTTTTGGAATGTGCAATAGTTCATGTATGAGGACTTTTATTTTGTCTTTTTCGGATAATCTTGTGTACCTGTTTTCCAATAGCTCTATTATATATAATGGCTTTGTTTCAAAAACCTCTGAAAATATTTTTGGAGTGCTCCAAATCCTGCCCAATACCCTTTTGGCGCTTGAGTTCTTGGAGAATACGCATCTTATCTGCTCAGTGTTTAAGTAGTTCCAGTTGAATTTTTCAACAATGTCTTTGACCAATCCCTCTTCTTCATAAGCCCTTTTTAGTTTAAGGTTCATTGTATGTGGTTAATTGACCAATTGCTTATAAAATTATTTG
>CAZMEY010000049.1:0-4089 GCA_964565435.1 Candidatus Woesearchaeota archaeon | reverse complement strand
CCGGGTCAGCAGGGCCACAACCTGCTATCCTAACCAGCTAGACCACTCGGAACAACTAATCTTTATATGGATTTTTTGGATTTAAAAAAGATTTGCTTAACCCCATTAATATTATATAATCAATAAAAATCCATTAAATGATTATTTCTTGTTTTTTGCTTCGCCTTTTGACAGCAAAGTAATAGATTAATGCTCCAACCCATATTGTGAGTATTAATATGATTATCCACATGATTTTGCTGAATTTGCTGCCAAAATCCCTTTTGATTGCGTCAATAAGCATGAATATCCAAAAAATTATTGCTGAAGCGAATAAAACCACAGAGGCTATTGGAATAATGGTTCTGAAATTATTGAGAAGCATTTCAAGTGTAACCATTATTGAGATTAATGGTTGATATTTTATAAAATTTTATAATCCACACTTTCTGCACTTACCTTTTTCGTGAATGCTGATTAATCCTTTGCATTTAGGGCAAGTCATTCTCTTTGTTTCAGAGTTAATAAACTTCTCTGCCCCGAATTTTTTGATAAATTCCAGATTTTTTATCAAATCAGTATTATACATTTTAAGGTATTTTTCGCTAAGTTTTTTAATATTCTCTTTTGGAAAATCTTTGTCTTCAAAAGCGAATCTTAAATCCTTGACTTCAGTTTTAACCCTGCATTTGTATTTTTTCGGCAAGCACCCTGTGCAGTTGCCATCCATGAACCTTGAGCATGTCGGGCAGTAGATTCCGCAGCTGCTTACAAGGGATAAATCCATGATTAATTTATACTTTTTAATATTTAATATATTTTTCTAATTATAAAAACACAAAATTAATAAAAAGAATTTGCAATGGTATGTTAATGGAAAAATATGATTATGCAAGCATTCTTTTTAGTAGAAAATGCAATTCAAAATGCTATTTTTGTATAGGAAATTCTGACAAGTTCAAAAATTTTGGGGGAAATCTTAATTCAAAAAATCTTGCAGGGCTTGAAGATTTCATTTTATTATCCAAATCAAATGGAATAAAATATTTGAGCATATCAGGAATAAATGCGGATCCTCAGCAATATCTGTATGAAATGGATTTTATTAACATTCTTAAAAATGAGCTTCCTAATTCGGAATTATCCCTTCATACTAATGGCAGAAATGCGCTTTCAAAAAATAAGGAATTTAATTCTTATGACAAATGCACTTTGTCATTTGCGTCATTTGATAAAAAGTCTTATAAAAAACTTATGGGAGTGGATTCTATAGATATAAATTCAGTTATAAACAATTCAATGATTCCAATAAAGCTTTCAATGATTTTGACCGAGCACAATTTTGGCCAAGAAAAAGATTATATATTGCATGCTGCTGAATTGGGAATAAAAAGAGTCATAATAAGGAAGCTTTTCGGCAAAGAAAATGAGTTCTCTTTACTTGAATATGAAACTCCGAAAAGATTCATATACAAAAATCCTGTATATGAAATTGATGGTGTTGAAGTGACTGTGTGGAATTATTCTGATTCAAGCGCAAAAGCAATATATCTTTTTCCTGATGGGTCAATAAGGCATTCTTTTATTTGATTATAATGATTCATTAATCCATTCAATTAGGGCATCTTTGGGCATGAATCCGACTGTTTCAGCCAATACTTTGCCGTTTTTGAAGAGTTTTAAGTCCGGAATGGACATGACCTCATATTCTTGGCATGTTTTTGGGCAATTGGCAGTGTCTGCCTTGGCAACCACTATTTTTCCTTCAAGCTCTTTTGCGGCTTCTTCCAATATTGGCGCAAGCATTCTGCAAGGAGGGCACCAAGTTGCCCAGAAATCAACCAATACTGGCATTTTTTTTGATTTTTCAACCACTTCTTTAGAAAAATTTGAATCATCAACTATTGTTTCCATAACTTTTCCTTAATAATGCCTTATTTAATAATGTAATGATTATTTTTCTTGTAAAAAGATTTAAAAAAACCAGATTTTTGCTTTATGCGCATGGAAAACGCCTCACTTAAGAGCATTAAGGAAAAACTTAAAGAATATGATGCTGAATTTGAAAATCTTTCCAAAATTGGAAGTTCTATCTCTGCGGATATTGAGGAATCAATAAAAATGAATTACAAAAGTATGGAATCTTTTGGAAACTCTGTTAATTATTTAAAATCAATTGTTTCCCCTTTTATGGAGAAATATTCCGAGTTTCAGAATAAAGTTGAAGAGATGGAGCAGATAAAATCCGATTTTTTTGATATTTCAGCCAAAGCCAAAATGCTTTATGAAAGGGCGAGAAATTTCTCAATGATTGATATTACTCCTCTAAAAGAGAGCCTTTCAAGCATTCTTGAATACTCGGCTAAAATGGGGCAAAGTGAAGAAAATGCTTATGCTTCATTGGCGGAATTAAAAGAAGGCATTGCAGGGGTGTCAGAGTATTTCACCAAATTAAGGAAAGGATTGGAAGGGAAAATAGCCTCTGCCAATATTGATATAATGTCAAAAAAAGGATTGGAACAGTCAACAAAAAGGATAAATGATTCTCTGTTGGCGCCGCAAGTCCAAATCAAAAGCAAAGATTTAAATGTTGAAAAAAGCGGGCTTGAAGCTGAAATCAAAAATTCATCATCTGAACAGGAAATAATTGATTTTTTAATTTAAACAACCATTTATGAATTTAAAGAAGGGGTAAGGCTTTCAACAATTATTGAAAAATATGACAATTGCAAAAGCGCGGTTGATTCATTGGCAAAAAAAGGGATTATTATCAAAAACAAGAAATCCACAAAATTTTCTGACACTTTCAAAAAATCAAAAGAGCAGGAGATTAATGAAGGGATAAACAATAACCCTAATATAAACCATGATAGAATAATGGAATACTTATCCTCCCATAATAATACAACATATAAGGGAATATTAACAGCATTATGCCATAATAATTCCGAAAAAATCCTTTTATGCTACAAATTAGGGAAGATGAAGGAGTTAGGGGAGATTGAGGGAGAAAGAGCAGTAATAAGAAAGGCAAACAAGCAATGACGGATTCTATTGAAGGATTAATTGAATTTGATAAGTTAGGCAAATATGCAAGCGAGTGCTCTGACAAGTTAAGGGAAATAAAGGATTTAATTATTAATGAACTTTCATTTGGCGCTTACGCTAAGCCTATTCTGGTTTATGCTAAGTCCATTAATCTTGATAATTATTTAGTAGCCAAAAAAATGATTGATAAAACATTTTCTTTCATGGAATCAGGTTACTCTCTTGCTTATTCAGAATTTGAAGAATCGCATGAGGCAAAAAAAATTAATGCAATGAATGATTTATTAAATATGGATTCAAGCAAAGGCATTTTGGAAAGCATAAATGAAATAAAGGACATTAAAGATAGTGAGGATACTCTTGAGTATTGCATTGGTGGATGCGGGTATTCTGGAGATTATGTTTTAAATGATGAATCCTTTTTTGTCTGTCCAAATTGCGCTGTTGTCCAAAATGGAACATTTGTTGTTCAAGAAAATAGGAACTATAACAAAGAGGAGATGCAGGCAAAGGTTTGTCATCAAGTTGTTAATACTCCTGTTAGAACCATCATAGATATTAAGGATATTCTTTCACTATTACCAACTGCGCGCAAAAAATTCATTGGTTTGTCAAAGATTCAAAAGTCTCTTGTAAATAGTTTGGAGAGGAATTATTTTGAAAGCCAGCCAATGATGAAGACTTATTGCCATAATCTTGGCGCTTCTTATTTGTTTGACACTGCTTGGAAAATTTATAAAGAAGCGGCAAAAAAGAAGCTGACTATGGGCAGAACAATTCAAGGATTTGTCATGGCAAGCATTGCAGTGAGCGCTAAAGTGCATAAAAAATATTTAAGTTTAGGGGATATATTGGCTTGCGGGGATTCCAATCTTAAGCTTTCAAAGTATATTGGATTATTAAATAGGTATATATTGAAAAATATTGGAATAAGAGTGGATTTTACTCCGGATATAACTAGTATCATAACAAAATATGAATCCTCTTTAAATTTGGATATGGAAGAAAAAAATAGGGCTATAAATATTTATAATAAAGCAATAAAAAATGGCATGCCTTATC
>CAZMEY010000048.1:0-4103 GCA_964565435.1 Candidatus Woesearchaeota archaeon | reverse complement strand
TTTAAAAAAATTTAAATAGTTGATATCTTTAAGTTCTTAATATGAGGGCTTACTTTGCAGGAATACAGGACCTATCAAGCGTGGATTACCCTGGCCACATGTGCTCAGTAATTTTTTTCCAGGGGTGCAACCTTAAATGCAGGTATTGCTATAATTTCAGCCAGCAAAAAATAGAGAAAAAAACCCTGCTTAAAGACATTTTTGCAAAATTAAAAAAAAATTTAGGAATAATTGATAGCCTGGTTTTAAGCGGAGGGGAAGCAATGATATACGAATACGCAATTTTAAAAATAAAAGACTGGGCTAAAGAGCATGATTTATTATTGGGCGTTGAAACTAACGGAACATTTTATGAAAGATTAAAGGAATTAATTGAAAAAAAAGTCTTTGACTTTGTTGCAATGGATGTAAAAAGCGGTTTTAGCAAAGAAGAATACAAGAAAGTTACTGGCTTTTCCCAAGTTTATAAAGAGTTTGAAAAAAGCTTTGAATTATTGAAAAAAAGCGACCTGCCCCACGAATTCAGGCTAACAGTTACCCCAACTATTCATTCATTAAAAGATATTGAAAAAATCAATGAAAGAGTCAAGCCTTCAAAGCTTGTATTGCAAAGATTCCAGCCAGGAGAAAACGTTTTAGATAAGTCATTGAATGACAAGGTTTTCTCTGAAGAGTTCATAAAAGATTTGAAAAAATTCGCAAAAACCCAAAAAAATGTTGAATTAAGATTCTGGGAATAATTTGATTTTAAAAAAATAGTTTTATAAAAACTTGTTTTTTATTCTTTAATCATGCTTGATATTAAATTATTCAGGGAAAATCCTGAAATCATAAGAAAGGATTTACGGAAAAGAAAATATGCTGACAGATTATTGCTAGTTGATGAAATCATAAAAATTGACAATGATTGGAGAAAAAAATTAAGCGAAAGGGATGAATTGAAAAATATTAGGAATGTTGAAAGCAAAAAAATCGCTTTAATAAAAGACAAGGCCCAAAGGGATAAAAAAATAAAAGAAATGCAGGATAATAACAAAAAAATTGAAAAAATTGATTCTGCTTGCAATGATTTGGAAAAAAGGCTGAATGAATTGATAAGCCAGATTCCTAATTTAATGGATGATTCAGTTCCTGTTGGAAAGGATGATTCCGAGAATGTTGAAATTAAAATGTGGGGCAAAAAACCAATATTTGATTTTAAAATACTTTCCCATCAGGATTTATGCGAAAAAAATGACTGGTATGATATTTTAAGGGGAGCTAAAGTTGCCGGCGCAAGGAATTATTTTTTGAAAAATGAATTGGCAAGGCTTCAATTTGCTTTATTTTCTTATGCTTTGGATTTTTTAAAAAAAAAAGGATTCAATTTTATGATTCCTCCATACATGGCTTATGAGAAATGCTTTTACGGCACTGGCTATTTGCCTGGAGGAAAAGAAGATTTATATGAAATAAAAAATGAGGGCATGAGTTTGATTGGAACTAGCGAAGTGCCAATTACCAGCTATTACATGGATGAAACATTGCTTGAAATAGAGCTTCCGAAAAAATTCTGCGGATACAGTGCCTGCTTTAGGACTGAAGCGGGAAGCCATGGCAAGGATGAGAAAGGCATTTTTAGGGTGCATCAATTTGACAAGATTGAAATGGTTGTATTTTCTAAGCCTGAAGAAAGCGGAAAAATCCATGAAGAATTATTAAAAATTGCCGAGGAATTCTGGCAATCATTGGGCATTAATTACAGAGTTGTCAATATTTGCACAGGGGATTTGGGTGTTTGCGCAAGCAAAAAATATGACATTGAAGCCTGGTTTCCAGGGCAAAACAAATACAGGGAAGTTGTCAGCTGCTCAAATTTTAAGGATTACCAATCAAGAAGGCTTAATATTAAATTAAGGGAAAAAGATGGAATGCCTCCTAAATGCTTGGTTCATACATTAAACAGCACTTTAGTGACCAGCACTAGATGCTTGATTGCAATAATTGAAAATTTTCAAACCAAAGACGGAAAAGTAAGGATTCCTAAAATCTTGCAGCCTTATATGGGCTCAAAAGAATTATTAGAGTAATTGTTTTAAAGAATCGGCAATTATTTTAAATATTATTATGAAAAACGAATTCTTTGTGCCTGACACTAGCGTGATTATTGAAGGCGCGCTTTCGGGCATGATAGAGAAAGGCCAAATAACTGGAACTATCATTATACATAATGCAGTTATAGCTGAGCTTGAGCACCAGGCTAATTCTGGCAGGGAAATCGGAATAATCGGAATAAATGAAATAAAAAAAATATTATCATTAAAAAAAGTCAAAGTCGAATATGACGGCCAAAGGCCGACAATTAATGCAATAAAGTATGCAAACAAGGGAGAGATTGATTCTTTAATAAGGGATTTGGCAAAAACTAGGGGAGCTGTGCTGATAACTTCGGATGTTGTTCAATATGAGATTGCTTTGGCTAGCCAAATTGATGCAAAATTCTTGGAAGTTAAAAAAGAAACCGGCTCTTTGAATATTGAAAAATTCTTTGACGCTTCAACAATGAGCGTTCATTTAAGGGAGGAAACCACTCCTAAGGCAAAGAAGGGTAAGCCTGGGGAATGGCAATTTATTGAAATTAGCGGCAAAAAATTGTCCGGCAAAGAGGTTGAAAAATACGCGGAAGATATTATTCTTAAAACAAATAATGATTCTAAAAGCTTTGTTGAAATTGAAAGAGAGGGCTCAGTGATTGTTCAATTCAGGAATTACAGGATAGTTATAACTAAGCCTCCTTTAAGCGATGGCTGGGAAATAACCGCTGTCAGGCCTGTAAGAATAATGGAATTAAAGGATTATAATTTAAATGAAAAACTTTTAAGCAGGCTAAGGGATAGGGCGGAAGGAATACTTGTAGCAGGCGCTCCTGGAAACGGGAAAAGCACTTTTTGCCAAGCTTTGGCAGTTTTTTATTTGGAGCAGGGAAAGATTGTAAAAACTGTTGAAGCTCCAAGGGATTTGATTTTGCCCGATGAGATAACGCAATATTCGAAAAGCAAGGCAACTAATGAAGAAATCCATGATATTTTATTATTGTCAAGGCCGGATTATACAATATTTGACGAGATAAGGAATATTGCTGATTTTGAATTATTCAAAGACATGAGATTAAGCGGGGTTGGAATGATTGGAGTAGTCCATGCCACTAACCCTATTGATGCAATACAAAGATTCATTGGAAAGGTTGAATTAGGGATGGTGCCAAGCATACTTGATACAGTATTATATATTGATAAGGGAAATATTGGCAAATGCTTGGAAGTTTCCATGACTGTAAGGGTTCCTAGCGGAATGACTGAAGAGGACTTGGCTAGGCCAATAGTTGAAGTAAAGGATTTTTTAACAGGGCAGCTAGTTTATGAAATGTATACTTTTGGGGAGCAAACCGTTGTTATTCCAATAAAGGATATAAAAGTGAATTCAAACAATGCCGCAAGAAGAATTGCAGGAGATGTCTTGAAAGAAAAAATCAAAAAAGAATTGCCTGTAGGAGTGTCTTTTGATTTGAAAATGACTGGCGACAATAGGGTGGAAATCTCTGTTCCAAAAAACTTGGTGGGAGAGCTTATAGGAAAAAAAGGGGTTAATATTAAAAACTTAGAGGATAAGGTGGGAGTTAAGATTGATGTAAGGGAAACAACTGAAAAAATGTCAGAAGATGAATTAAGCGATTCTCCTAAGCAGGAAGTCAATTATGAAATGAGCATTACAAAAAAAGGCGTTGAAATAATTGTAGGGGATTCGATGAAAGGGGAAAGCTTTGATTTAGAGATTGATGATGATTATTTGCTTACAGCAACTGCTGGAAAGAACGGGATAATAAAGATTTCAACAAGCAGCGAGGCAGGCAAAAAATTGCTTTTTGCAAAAAGAGGAAACCAAAAAATTAGGTTATTAAAATGAAGGTTTTATTCTTTTCAGATATTCATGGAGATTTAAAGGCTTTAAAAAAAATCATAAAAAAAAGCCTGAAGGCGGAATTAGTTGTTTGCGCTGGAGACTTAAGCGTTGAGGGAAAAAACCTGCAATCAAGTATTGAGTTATTGGCGGGCATAAAAAATAAA
>CAZMEY010000047.1:0-4133 GCA_964565435.1 Candidatus Woesearchaeota archaeon | reverse complement strand
ATGCCAATAGGGTTTTGCTGCTATAATAATTCAGTCACTATTCATGCATCAAATGACCTTGAAAAGGTCTATGCAATGCTATTATTGGAGCAAAGATATAATGATTTTGCCAATGATTCATTCATTTATGAAGGATTGGGCAAAGAAGGTTTGCTAATCAAGGTTGCGGCTGAATATTTGGTGCTTCAATCAAGCAATTCTTCAATAAATTGGAGCAAGGCAATACATGATGAGCTTTATTCTTTATGGATTTATAACGCATCAAGCATTAATGAGGAGGATATAATATTTTTGTCAAGCCAGGGGTGCTGCGGTGATTATAATAATGGAGTATTTTTGCCTTTTGGGGATGGATGCTTTGAAGTGTTAAAAATGGAATCAAAGGATTCTTCTGGCTATTTTGCCCTTCTTGCAGCAATAATCCCTTTTTTGTTGATTCTTTTTTATTATGCTAGGAAAGATTGGAGAAAATATTTGGCTTTCATTATTGGGGGTTTGGGCTGGCTTGTTGCATTCTTTTTAAGGCTTCCAATAGTCAATTGGGTTTCCATGCTTGAAAATGTTTGGATAATAATGGTTTTGCCTTCAATCTTGGCAGGATTATTTGAGGAAGCGTTCAGGTTCTTGTCAGTTAAATTCATTGATTTTGCGAAAAAAAATTATTTCTTGCTGGCCATGGGTTGGAGCTTTGCTGAAGTATTGGTTATTTATTGCTTGAATATAGTCTATTTTTTGTTAAGTAACCAGCCTGTGAGCTTTATTTCAGCCCTTCCTGGATTGGTTGAAAGGTTTAGCGCAACGGTTCTTCACTTGGCTTTGACTGTTATTGTAATTAAATCATTGAAGGATAAAAGGTTAATTTTGCTTGCAATCCTTTTGCATTCATTGATAAATATCTCTGCATTGGTTTTATTCTTTTTGAATTTCAATATATGGATTATTGAAGCCGGGCTTGTAATAATCTCTGTTTGGACTTATTATTTTGCAAATAGTTTAAAGGGTGAGCTTGATGGAGTCCAGGGAAAAGATATTAAAAAAGCTAAGGGAAGATAGCGAGATAAGGGAGATTTCTTCAGGGGATTATTTGGGTTTTTTTAAAAGGATTGGCAGCAATAAATCAGTTGCCAAAGTGATGAATGTCAAGCCTGATTATTTTGCCAACTATTATGATTTGTCTTATGATTGCATATTTTTTCAAAAAAGCGCTTTTTCATGCTTTGAAATATTGACAAAGCTTGCAGTTTTAAAAAATATTGGCTGCGAATTTGATTTCAAACGGGCGGTTTTTTATTGCAATGATTCAAAATTATTGAATTCAAAAAGCTTGGGGGCAATAAATGAGGAGAGTTCATTAATGGCTTCTGATGCAATGCCTGATATTTTGAAGTTGGTTGATTATTTTAAAGGCATTATAGGCAAAAGGATTGACTTTGTCTTTATTGGCAATGTTTAAAAAAAGGTTTTCATTAGATTAGCTTATGTATGACAAGGCTGCTTTATTGCTTTCAAAGGCTTATAGGGCAATTATTAATAAAGATATTTCTCCCAGCCAAGAATTGTCAAATGCCTGCAGATATTTGGGAAAAAGAACGGATTTGGAAAAAGATATTGCCAAAGCTTCAATAATGCTGTCAATAATCTCCCTTTTTCCTGCAGTAATTTTTGCATTATTATTCAAGGCTTATTGGCTGCTTATATTGCCTGTGGCAGTAAACCATTTTTTCAGCGAGCATTACAAAAGCAGGTATTATATTATGAGGATAGGGGATTTGGGGCATTTGCCTGATTTTTTCTCAATGCTTATCTCTAATCTGAAGATTAACCCTAATTTGGAGAATGCGCTGATTAATTCCTGCGCTTTTGATTATGGTAAAAGCACGCAAATAGCGAAAAAAATTATAAAGAAAATAAATACTGGCGTTGATATTGATGCCAAGGAGGAGCTTCAAAAAGAGTTCAGGATTTTTGGCGAGTTAAAGGTTGATTTGTGCATTAGCTCGCTTGTTTCCGCTATTAGCATTAAAAATAGGGACAAGAGGAATATGATTTTTTCGGATTCTTTGCAGCAATTATTGGATTTTATGAAATCCGATGCTGAGCTTTTTTCCAGGAGGATTTATTCATCTGTTTTGATGATTTTTGGGCTTGGCACAATTATTCCATTAATACTTGTAAGCATATTTCCTCTTATTGGAATCATTGGCGCTGGAGGCTCAATTGACATAATGGGATTGTTTTTGATTTTGATTGCAAGTTCTGGAGTTGTTTGGTTCATTGTTGAGGAGCTCAAAAAGAAAAGCCCTTCAAAGTTCAGCCAAATAAGCGTGAATTCTAAGCCTAAGGGGATTCATCCCTTGCTCTTGGCGCTTTTGCTCTTGGCTTTTTCTTTGCCGTCAATAATAATATTATTGGAGAAAATATTTTTTTTTAACATTCAGTCCCAGTTTAGGCAGTTTATGCCTTTTTTCTTTTATTTTTCTGCCACAATTATTTTGTCCGCGAATTTTTATTATAAAAACAAGAAATTGTTTTTGGAAAAAAAGGCTGTTTTGGAGGTTGAGGACTCCCTTATTGATTCATTCATGCTTATTGGCTCAAGGTTAAATGAAGGCAGGGGCATTGAGTCAAGCATTAAATACGCATTTGAGATGTCAAAGGGGAAGGTTAAAGAGTTTTTTTCAAAGATTTATTATAAAATAACTGATTATGGCTCTGATTTGGCGTCAGCATTCAATTATTCAATCTTTTCCTCAAGGGTGTTCTCTAAAAGGATTAAGAGCATGTCTGATTTATTATGCTATACTGCCAAGAAGCATTCTTTGAGCGCAGGGGAGTCAATAATTGAGCTATGCAATTATTACAGGAAAATAAAAGGTGTTGAGTTTGAGAGGGATAATTCTTTGAGCAAAAATACTGACATGATTAAGATGACTGCAATGTTTTTTTCCCCAATAGTTTGCGCGCTGATAATAAACATCTCTGGAATCATTAACTCATTTGCTGCTGATGCCGCTAATTCAATGTTTTTTGGTTTTCAAGCAATGGATTTGGAGTTTTTAAGCTTAATAATCACTTTTTATCTTTTCTTGATGGTTATGATATTGTCAAACTTTTATTCATTTTTGATATATGGGGATGATTGCATTGATTCTGAATATTTGCTTTCAAAAAATTTAATAACAGCCCTTATTGCATTTACCGCAACATTAATAATATCAAAATTATTAATTTTTTAACTATGAACAAAAAAAGCGTTGAAGGGCTGCCGTTGCAATACTTGATAATAATCCTTGTGGCTGTAATAGTCATAGGCATTGTTATGGACATTACAGGAGTTGTTGATTTGGGCATAAGCTCGGGATTGGGGCTTATTAATGACACTATTAATGCAACATTCAATAATTAATTGCCATGAAAAAAGCAGTCATTGATTACCCTTTGGGGCTATTGATAAGCATTATAGTCATTGCTTTGATAGTTTCTTATGGGGCTTATGAGCTGTCTGAGTTCAGGAAAATGGATTCTTACCAAAGTTTTGCCAATGATGTTGAGAAAATAAGGCAATCAATTGATTATTTTAAGGGTTCTAATTCCAAGTATAGTTTTTTGAATGTCAATCTTAAAGTGCCTATAAACCAGAGCATCTATTTTGACAATGAATCGGATTCATTGGTGCTTAGCGGCTATTTTAACAATAATTTATCAGTCAATGCGGATATTATAAATGGCTTGTTTATTGAGGGAGATTTTGATGATTCAATAGTTTTATGCTATTATTCTTGCGACACTTCACAGTTAAGCAATTGGGTGGTTTTTGAATGAATTCGCAGTTTTCAATCATTTATACCCTTATATTTTTGGCTGTTATTGCAGGCTCATTTGCTGCATTGAAAGTAATGATTCAGGATTGGGCAGATTATCAGGTTTTTTTGCAGGAAAGCCATTTTATTGCCAGCGCAATGAATATGGCTGATTATTTTGATGATTATTCCCTAATGGCTAATTTGTCAAGCAATATCTCTGCCAAAATAGTTGATGAAAGGTTTTTTTTCAATAGGAGTGGCTTTTTCTACGATTTTGATAATAACAAATTTGGGGATATTGAATTCTTTGGCTCAAATTTATTGATTAAA
>CAZMEY010000046.1:0-4299 GCA_964565435.1 Candidatus Woesearchaeota archaeon | reverse complement strand
CTCAAGCTTTTTTTCTTTATCTAAGCTGAATAAATATTTTTCAATCATTAATTTTGAGATAGTGAAGATATAATTTGTTTTTATAACACTGTCTTTTATTGCTCCGTCTTCTTTTGCCAATGCCACTCCTTTTATATTAAGATTGCTTGTTATTCCAGCGACAATGACATTATCTAATTCTTCAAACAATATTAATGCAGGTCTTTTTTTAATCTCAAAAGTGTCAGTGAATTGCAGGCTTGCCAAAATAACATCCCCTGCTTTAAGCATTCTCCCACTCCTCATCCTCTTTATTATCCCATAATTCTTTCATTTTTTGCGCTTGGATTTTGTGCAAAAACTCATCATAAGTGTTCCTTTTCTTTAACTCTTTATAGAATTTTGTTAATTTTATTATAAGCTCATTATATGATTGTGAAGGGTAATCCTTTATTTTTTTCAATTCATCAGCAACCCTTTTTTCAAGCTGTATAGTTGTAACTCCTTCCATTATATATTACCTATAATTAATATATAACTAATTATATAAAAATCTTTCTTATAAGAGATAAAACCTTTTTAATCCAAGGGTTTTTTATAATAATTCATGAATAAGCCGTCTTCAAGGGAGAAAAAGAGATATATCTCTTTTGAGGTTTTATCTGAGCAAAACATTTTTAAAGATGAAATAAGAGATAGTATTAATAACAAAGCCCTTGAGTTTTTGGGCGAGCAGGGCTTGTCTTTGCTCGGGTTTCAATTAGTGAACGAGGGCGTTTTGAGGGTTAATCAGAATAAAAAAACCGAAATGATTTTAATACTCTCAATGATTAGAAATATAAGCAAGAAAATGGTGTTTTTTAATACCATTAAATCAAGCGGTAATTTAAGCAAGGTGAAAAATTAAAGATGTCAATTCCTGATGCAATGGGCTATGATAGGGCAATAACAGTGTTTTCCCCGGATGGAAGATTATTGCAGGTAGAATACGCTAAAGAGACTGTGAATCAGGGAACTTCTGCTGTCGGGACATTGTTTGAGGATGGAGTATTGCTTGTTGTTGACAAAAGGATTCTTGAAAAGCTTGTAATACCTTCAAGCGTTGAGAAAATAATGCAGATTGATGAGCATGTTTGCGCAGCTATTAGCGGCTTGCCAAGCGATGGAAGGGTTTTGGTTGAAAGGGCTCAAATAGTTGCCCAAAACCACAGGAACACTTATGATGAAGAGATTGATGTCAAAAGCCTTGTTAAAGATATTTGTAACCAGAAGCAGGCATTCACGCAGTATGGCGGAATGAGGCCTTATGGGGTAAGCTTATTGGTTGCAGGCGTTGATGAAAAGCCACGCTTGTTTATGACTGAAGTTAGCGGCATATTCTTTGAAATGAAGGCCGTAGCTATTGGGGAGAATAGCAGGGTAATAACGAATTACTTGAATAAGAATTACAAAGATGGATTATCCTTTGATGAAGCGCTTAAATTGTGCGTTAATGCTTTAAAGGAAGGGCTTGCAAGCAAGTTTGATATTGAAAGGCTTGAAGCAGCTTTTGTTGATTCTAATACCAAAAAATTCACTGCTGTTGATCTGAAAAAATACAAGAAATTATGATTCACTCGCAGACATTTGATAAGAGAAAAACCCAGCACCATTATGCAGTATTAAGGAAAAATGGGCAGAATTTTGAGATAGTTATTAATCCAAGAGAGGCCATAGAGTTCAAGAAAGGCAATTTGGATGATATAAACGCTGCTTTGGAATTTGAGGGAATATTTTCTGACGCAAGGGCTGGCGAAAAAGCAGCTGATTTGGCAAAGCATTTCGGGACAGAGGATTTATCAACCATTGCCGCAGAGATTCTAAGGGAGGGAAGCATCCAATTCACAACTGAATACAAAAGGATGCTTTCTGAGCAAAAGAAAAAGGAGATAATTGATTTGATTTGCAGGAATGGGATTGATTCAAGAACCAAGCTGCCAATACCTGCATCAAGGGTTGAATCAGCATTGGAGCAAGTGTCAATCAATTTTGACCCTTTCAAGAGCGCCAAGGAGCAATTGGGAGAGGTAATTGATAAAATACTTCCAATTTTGCCAGTGGCTTTTGAGGAAAAAAAAGCAACAATCCTTGTTGGCTCAAAATATGCCGGAAAAATTGCCGGCGTATTAAGCAAATACGGAAAAATCATCAAAACTCAATGGAACAATGATGGTTCATGCACTTATGAAGTGCTGATACCTGGAGGCATGAGGGATGATTTTATTAAAAAAGCATCAGACTTTTCTCATGGAGAAGCCGTGATTAATATTTAGAGGTGAATGGAATAATGAAAATTTTAGTTAAAGAAGGGCAGGTACTATGCCCAGGAGATGTAATTGCTTCAGGTAGTGATTTGAAAGAATTTGAAGGAACTTACATAAATGGCGAAAACCTTTGCGCAAGCATGGTTTCAAAAGCCAGCATAAAAGATGACAATATAAGGCTTATAGGTCTTAAAGGCACTTACATGCCTTTTGAAGGGGATTATGTAATAGGTAAAATAATAGATGTCAATTCCCCAAATTGGTACTTTGTAGATATCAATTCTCCTTATGAAGCTGGATTGAATGTAAGGGATGCAAGCAATCAATACCTTGACACTGAAAGGTATGGCATGACTCACTATTTTAATTATGAAGAGTTCATATTTGTTAAAATACAAAAAATCTCTGACACAATGAGAATAGACCTTACCATGAAA
Source organism: Candidatus Woesearchaeota archaeon (assembly GCA_964565435.1). Taxonomy (GTDB): domain Archaea; phylum Nanobdellota; class Nanobdellia; order Tiddalikarchaeales; family Tiddalikarchaeaceae; genus JAQTTT01. The sequence continues at coordinate 1,580 of CAZMEY010000046.1, read as the reverse complement.
GAGAATGGCTTGAGAAAGTTGTCTGGAGGAATAATAGTAAAGTTCAATCCAAGCAAATTTGCAAGAGTGCTGGGAAAAAATGATTCAATGATTGATCTAATCCAGGAAAAAACCAATACAAAAATAGCTGTTGGAATGAACGGCTTGGCATGGATTAGCGGAGACGCATTTGGGGCAAAAAAAGCCAAAGAAGCAATAGAAACAATAGATGCTGAAGGCCACATTGAAGGATTGACCAAAAAAATTGAAGATATGCTAAAAGGTGGAAAAAAATGAGCGCAAAAAACAAGGAAAACAATGAAAAAAATGAAAGCTACTCAAAAACCGGAAGGTTTGATGGCAGGAAAGCCAATGAATTAAGGCCAATGGAGATGTCAATAGGCATACTTCCAAATTGCAGCGGAAGCGCAAGGGTAAAAGTTGGGGAAACAATAGCAATAGCAGGAGTTTACGGCCCTAAAAAAGCGAGGCCAAAGCATGAAGAATTAAAAGATAAACTATTAATCAAATGCTACTATGATTTAGTAAGCTTCAGCGTTCCGGACAGGGCAAGGCCAGGACCTAGCAGAAGGAGCACTGAATTAGGAATGGTTATAAAAAATGCGTTGGAAAAAGCCATTTTTACAGAATATTATCCAAGAAGCATGGTTGAAATCTTTGTAGAAGTTGTCCAAGCGGATGCAGGCTCAAGATGCGCATCATTGATTGCAGCAAGCTTGGCTTTAGCTGATGCAGGCATAGAGATGAGGGATTTAATGCCAGCAGTTGCTTGCGGAAAAATAGATGACTTAATATGCGTGGACTTAACCAAAGCTGAAGAAGATGTCCACACTGGCGGAGGAGCAACAGATATACCAATAGCTTACATCCCAAGCACCGGAGAGATAACTCTCTTGCAGCTTGACGGAAAAATAACAAAAGAAGAGCTTGTTTCGGCAATAAAAATGGGAACTATGGCATGCAAAGACATTCACAGCCAAATGAAGCAAGCAATAATCAATAAATATGAAAAAAGGTGAAAATAAAAATGCAAGGAATAAAAATTAGGGGAATATACAGCAGCTCTTTGACAAGGCTGCTTGCAAAAAACAAATTATTAATAGCTGAGCCAAGCGAAAATGTGAAAGCCAGCTTTCCAAAAATGAAATTTGCGGAAAAATATGACACAACAATCCATGATTTTGTTGACAAAAGCGGAATAGTCATTAAAGGCGAGCAGACGGAAAAAATCAAGGATTTGATAGAAAAGCTTGACGGAGCATCATTCCAAGTGGAAAACTCCGGAGACCTTTATTTGGGAAAAATAAAAAAATTGGACCCTGACACGAAAAACATCCATGTTGATTTGGGATTAAGCAAGGTAGGATTGCTTCCATTAAAAGATTACTGGGGTTTTGTCAAGGAAGGCGAAAAAATATTAGTCCAATTAAAATCAGAGCAAAATGACCATTTTGTTCTTTCAACAAAGATACACCTATTTGGAGAGGATGTAGTCCTGATACAAAAAGGATTCACAAAGATTTCAAGCAGTATAGCAAGCAAAGAAGAGATTGAAAGGCTTACAAAAATAGCTGATGAAA
>CAZMEY010000045.1:0-4655 GCA_964565435.1 Candidatus Woesearchaeota archaeon | reverse complement strand
CGGGCACTCCAAGCTGCCCTACCTCGCTATAATGATTATAAATTGATTATTTGCCTATTAAAAAGATTTGCCAATAAAATAAAAATTAATTTTTCAATATTTGGGCAAAGGTTTTGATTGCCCCCATTTTTGAGCCCTGATCATTCCTCGCCTCTTTGCTAACACTTTGAACATTCTTGAATATCTCATAGCTATTGGCGCTGACAACATACCCTTTGCATAATCCCTTTATTTCACCATTTTCAATGTAATAAAATGAGCTGCTATTCTGGCCAAAAGCTCCTGTTGTAGGATTTATTGTATGGCTTGGATACATATCATAAAGCATGAAGCCTTTTTTTATGCCAGAAATCATGTCTTTTAATTTATCCTTGCCTTTGAGCTCTAAGCAGTTAAAAGCAGTGCTTGGCTTACTCATAATGCTTGCAGCGTTGTTGGTGTTTTTAGCCCCAAGCTTTTCGCTGGTGAAATTGTCATGAATGAATGAGTTAATAACACCTTTTTTGACCAAAATTGTTTTTTTGGAGTTATTTCCTTCAGAATCAAAAAATGCCTTATTGTTTGATTCAAAAGGATTATCAATAAGGGTTATGTCTTTACTTAATTCTTTTTTGCCAATAGAGTCAATGAATCTTGATTTTTTCAATAAAACATTTTCACCCTTAAGAGAGAAAAATATTGGCGACATTGCGGACATCAGCGCATCTTGGGAGAATATCACTGGGTATTTGCCTGATTTAGGCTTTGCCAATTCTTTTGAATAATCATATTGCATTAATGCCCTTTGGGCCATGTTTTTATAGTCAGGCTTTTTGGCTGAAATGTAAAAGCTGTCAAAGCCTGTCCTGTAATCTTTTCCTATTGCTATCATGGATGATAATGAATCTTTTATAACTGTTTTTTCTGCGCCAAGCGAATTAATGTAAGTGATATTTGATAATCTCTTTGATGACAAAAATTCAAGTATGGGCGCTTTTGAATCAATTGAGGACTCAATTATTTCAAATGATTCGGCAAGCTCTTTTTCCCCAAAAGTTCCATAATCTATCTCTTGCTTAAACAGTTTACCTATACTTGAAATCTTTGCAATATTATCAATCTCTTCGCTCGCCAAGGCAGTCTTTTTGGCTTTTAATATCAACTCATTTATTCTTTTGGGGTCAGAGCCTAGAGTTATTCCCTGCCTTTTGCCAACAATTGCCCTAACAGCAACTGAAGTCATTTCATTAGATACTGGATTGTTTGCGCCATTGGCGTCAGCTGAGAGCTCGCTATTTGAAACATTTGATATTAATGCCTCCCATTCAAAGCCATTAATCTTGTTTGACAATTTCACATTAGTTTGTGACATTTATATCCCTCACACTTATATATGGAACCCTTTCGGAGACTGGAACGCTTTGCCCTTTTTTGCCGCACATCCCACCAGAATAATTATTTGCTATCTCTTTTCCTATTCCTGTAATGTTTTTCAGGGTTTCTTTCAAATCCCCGCTAAGGCTTGCACCTTTGAAGTTTCCGCTGACTTTCCCATTCTTGATAATTATTGCTTCGTTGGCTTTGAAGCTGAATACTCCAGTTATTGGTTCAACAGCGCCTCCGCTAAATCCTTTAAGCAGTATTCCATTACCTATTTTTTCAATTAATTCATCAAAAGAATATTTGCCTTTTTTCACTTCAGTATTGGACATCCTGACTATGGGCACATTGTGTATCCCCTGCATCCTTGCATTGGCTGTTTTTTTTAAACCATTAACATCCGAATAGCTTTGCAAATCATTCATGAAGTTCACTATTTTTCCGTTTTTTATTAAAACGCTTTTTTTGGATTTAATGCCTTCATCGTCATATTCATAAGAGCCCCAATAGCCCTTGATTGTGGGATTGTCATAAAGAGTAAGCTCTTCTGTGCTTACCTGCTCATCTAATGATACACATGTGTTTTTTTCCCTTAAGGCGTCAGCTTCCAGTGCATGCCCTATTGCTTCATGAAAGAATGTTCCGCATATCTCAGGATCCAAGATAACATTGTATTTGCCTGGCTTTACATTCTTTGCATTAATGAGTCTTGAAATCTTATCTGATGCCTCTTTGGCAAATTTTGCGTAATCAAAATCAAAAAGCTCATAGCCTTTTAATGCCCTCCTTAAAGAATGCACATTCTCTATAGGGTTTCCCGCTATTATCTCATTGAATAATTGCGAGCGGCAGCTTTCCTGCTCAACCCTGGCGCCAAATGAATTTGTATAAATCTGCTTGGATTTTATAAAGCCCATTACTGATTCATTGTTTTTTATTGATTTGTCAACAAAATGTTTATGAAAATCCTTGAGAAAGCTTATCTTTTTTTGAGGCTCAATATTGAAAGGGTCTATTTTTATGCTTGCCTTGGCAGAGCATTTATGGGTTTCAAAATCCTTAAGAATCGTTTTTTCTTTTTTTATTTTTGAAGCATTAAGAGCTAAATTATATGCTTTTTTGAATATTTTTTCTGCGCTGCTACAATCATTGCTTGAGGCAAAGCCAAAGCAGCCATTGACAAGCATTCTTGCGCTTATGCCTCTGCTGCTGGAATTAATAAGGCTTTTAAGCGCCTGGTTTTCGTAGATAATCGTCTCTTTTTCGGATTCAATACCCCAATATTCTGCGAGCTCGCATTTGTCAGAATATTTTTTTATTAATTGCTCAGGATTCATCTTATTATTTTCCTGATTTTTTCAATTATTAACTTTTTCTTTTTGCTGTCCTGCAGCGCATGCTCCAATACATCGCTTAGGTTTTCAACAGGGATTATTTTTATTCCATCATTTTTGAGCGAAGGTATTATGTCTCCAATGTTGAGTTTTGGAACTATTACTTTTTTCATTCCTGCATCAATTGCCGCCTCTATTTTGGAGTTTATTCCCCCTATTGGAGTGACTTCTCCCCTAACTGTCAAGCTTCCAGTCATTGCAGTGTCCTGCTTTATTGGCAAGTCTTCCAATGCACTGATTACCGCTGTCGCTATTGAGATGCTTGCGCTATCCCCTTCAACACCCGAGTAGCTCATGACAAATTGTATGTGGGTATCGTACCTTTTCTTTAAATCCTCTCCCCTGTATTTTTTGATTACTGCTGAAACATTTTTTACAGCTTCAAGGGCTATTTCCCCTAATTTTCCAGTAGCTATAACTTCGCTGCTGCCCTCTTTTGATGTTGGAGTCACTGCTGCCTCTATTGGCATGACTATTCCGGCATCGCTTCCCATTACTGCCAAGCCATTGACCCTTCCAACCTCTGTGCCTTCATTCTTGATTATTGAATATTCCTTGTTTATTTCAATGGATTTTTCAACCATTTGCTTTTCCAAGCTTATTGATATCTTCTTGGCTTTCTCTATATGCTCTGATGTGATTATTTTTGCATCCTCTTCCCCAGCTATGTCGCCCGCAACCCTTATCAATCCACCAATCTCCCTTAATTTAAGCGTCAATTTTCCTTTTCTTCCGCTTCTTTTTCTCGCTTCTTTTATTATTTCAATTACTGCGCTTTTTTCCATTGGAGGAATCTTTCCTTTCTCATTCCTTATCTCTTGGGCAACAAATTGGGCAAATTTTTTCCTATTTTCTTCATTGTCATCCATTAAATCATTAATGTAGATCTCATAACCATAGCCCCTTATCCTGCTTCTAAGCGCAGGATTCATCTTGTTAAAAAAGCTGTCAGGGTTTCCTGCTGCAACCAATACAAAATCGCAAGGGACTGGCTCAGTTTTCACCATTGCGCCCGCGCTTCTCTCGCTTCTGCCAGTTATTGCCAATTTTTTCTCCTGCATTGCTGTCAATAAGCTTATTTGGCTCTCCGGAGTAAGAGTTGCTATCTCATCAATAAATAATACCCCTTTATGGGCTTTGTGGATTGCTCCAGCTTCAACCCTTTCATGGGCAGGTGTTCCCAATCCTCCGCTTTGAAAAGGGTCATGCCTTACATCGCCAAGCAATGAACCTTCATGGGATGCTGTTGCATCAATGAATGGCGCGTTGTCTTGCGATGAATTGTCAACCAATAATTTTGGCTTGACAATTTTTACCATTCTTTGCGACAAGCTTTTGCCCAAGGTATAAATGGAGATTACCCCTAATATGAACAATGTCAAAAATATTGTGAAGCTTATCCTATTGGCTGCCTGCAAAACATCCGACTCTTTTGACAAAAAGAAATAATTTATGACTCCATAGATTAATGCAATGACTCCGAAAGCTATGAATAATAAGTAATTGCTGTTTGCTTCGCCGCCGATAAGGTCTTGGCCAGCATTGGGTATGCTTGAAAGTATCTTGTTTCCATCTCCTGCCTTAACTGCCTTTATTTTTGGAGTGTTTTCATCCTTCTGGTTAGGCAGGCATAATATATCTTCCAATTCAGCTTTAGGCAATAGCTCGGATAATGCCAAGCCAATCATGCTTTTTCCTGTTCCAGGCTCGCCGATTAATATTACATTCCTTCTCTGCTTTGCAGCTTTCTTTATAATATCAACCGCTTTTTCCTGCCCTATGACTTGATCAATTAATTTTTGCCCTATTTTTATCTCATCAGTCGTCTTAAAATCAAGCTCAGGGTAGTCTTCTTTCATAACAGTTATCATATATTACAGAGTTTTTTAAATATTTAGTATT
>CAZMEY010000044.1:270-5033 GCA_964565435.1 Candidatus Woesearchaeota archaeon | reverse complement strand
TGGCCTTGTTAAGGCAATTGATCCGGTTGATGATACTGCTGCGCTTGCTTTTTGAGCAAATGCTGCTGCAACATCCATTGCGCCGGCTAAGTCGCTTGATATTCCTGCTCCTGTACCTAAGGAACCAACTACTACATTTGCGTTGAATTGCCCATTGCTTACGAATGGTGTTGGCAAGTCTGCTAATGTAGCTGCCATTACTGGCATCATCATTGAGCTGGCCATTATTGCTGTTCCAGCCAATGCTGCGACTTTCTTTATTTTCATTGATAAATTGTTTTGCATTTTTGTTTTTCTCCGTTCTTTTATAGCGTGTGTCTTTTTTTGGAAAACTTCTCGTTACTAACAGTTTCCTCTACTAGAATAGTGTGTATAATAGTATTTCAGTAAATGGAGTGTTTTTAAAGATTTTGCTTGGTATTACTTTGTATTACCCTTCTTGATAGTATCTTATTAAGGCTTATTTGGGTCTTTAATTGCTTGTCTATTTCGTGGGTTTTGGCCAAGAAATCGTTGGCAAAGTTTTCAAGCTCGCCTGCGCTTATTTCAAACTTGTATGGCTCTATTATTTCTGCGCTTGTTGGAGCATAATTAATCATAAAAGAAAATGCCTCTTCCATATTTTTGAATGAGATTGTTATCTCTATGAATGTTGAAAAAAAGTTTTTGCCCTCTTTTTTGGGTTTTTCCATTGATTCCTTCTCTGTTTTGAAATTGCTTTTAATGGATTCCATCATTGTTTTGACTGTTTTTTCCAAAAGCTCTTTAGGAGTTCCCATGGATTGGATGATGAATCTTATTTTAATCATTTTTTTGCCTCATTTTATCTTGATATACATTATTATTAATGATATTAATCCGATTATTATTGCTGGTATATAATAATATTCATCCCTTTTTAAGTTTAATTGGGCAGTTATTTTTGAAGGCTCAGGTGCTTTGGCTTGGAGTGTCTCTTGCTCGCAGATGCATTCAGGGCATGGCTCTGATTTTGGGCATTCAATTATTGGGCAGGATGGGGATTCATTTTGGATTATTATTATGTTGGATGCTTGATAATTTTTGCCTGCTTTTGCAATCACAGTGTATTCATAAGTTCCGGGCAAAATGTCTTTGAGCAATTGGTTTTGAAGAGTAACTACTACACTTGAGCCTTTGGAGATGGTCAGGATTTTGTAAGAGTCTTCATTAAGGTTTTCATTGATGTAATCAGTTGAGTTTTTCAGGAAAGAATATGCCTCTATCTCTTCAGTTTCATCAATGTTTGTAATATTTGCCTGAAGCATGACTTTTTCCCCAGCGCTTGCGTTGTAGGGGGAGGAGATTGATATTAGGATTCCTGATGGCTCTTGGAATTGGCTGCAGTCCTGCGCTGCCGGGCAGCTGGATAGCCTTGTTTTTATCAATAATATATTGTCGCTTCCGCAATCCTGCTTTTCTGAAGAGATGCCTTCTTTTTTTAAGTAAATGCAGTATTTGTAAAGCGAGTCAGAAATCCCAATTAATGGGGCTTGAATTGTTCCATAGTAATTGTTTTCTAAATAGATATTCTCTTTTATAATCTCTTTTTCGCAAGTGACTGAATTAAATTTTCCTGTTATAAAATTATAGCTTTGCAGGCAGATTCTTACCCTTGCTGTTCCGGAATAATCCTCATCAGTTATGTTGATATCAAATATTGCTGAATCATTTTCATATAATAGCCTATTTTTTGGAGTTCCTATGATTTTTCCAAAACTTGTATTTAATAAAAGCAATAGAATTATTAGAATAAGCATTTGCTTTTTCATAATGTTTTTTGTGCAATCCATCATTAAAAAAAGTTTTTAAACAAGCAGGTTATTCTATTAGATTTATGGGTTTATTTGACAATAAAAAAAATAGTGAGATAGGTTTTCCAAAAAGCGAGAGCGAAATGTCTCCTGCTTTTCCTGAGCCCCCCGAATCAATAGATGATTTTGATGACTTAGGAAGCATAAAAAATAGCGTTGAGTCATCAATGCCTGAACCTGATTTTGGAAACGATGATTTTGCAGAACAAGCTCCTAAAGCCCCTGAAATGCCTGCAAGTTTTGAGCCAAGAGCTAATAAAAGCATTGAAAGCGTTAGCCCAATCCTTTACATAAAGCTCTCAGAATACAAGCAAGTTGTTGAAGCCACTAACAAAATGAGAAAGGACATTGAAAAAGCCAAGGCAATTATTGGGGATTTGAGAATGATTGAAAAGGATGAAAACTCCAAGCTTGAAAAGAGCGAAGAAGTGATTAAAGAAGTTGAGGATATTATTTCTTTGTTTGAAAAAGTCATGATCACACCAGTGGAATAAATAACTAAAAAAAAAATAAAAAAAATTTTAGTTTGGCTTGGCAATTTGCCTTAAGGCTAATTGCTGAACCCTATATTTATACCACTCTGTTTCAATCCTTTGTTTTTTTGCTTCGTTGTCAATTTCTTTCATCATTTCATTGAAGCTTTTGAATTTGCATATCATAAATAAGTAGTATAAGCTCTTTTTTTTAAAAGAAGATGATGGCAAACTTCCCTTATTCCGCTAATCTTTTAAATATGCGCTTAATATTATTGTTTATGGTTTTCAAAAAAGGGCATAAGCCTGCAAATAAAAAAAAAGATTCTGCTATTAAAAAACCGGCAAGCAATGTGTCTGATTTTTATGTAAAATTCGGTGTTAAATCCGATATGAAGAATAATTTATCAAATCTTTCTTATCTTATAGCCACTTTAAAAAATGATTTGTGGCATATCAATAATTTGAGGGGCAAAAAAGCCTATTTAAGAAAAAACCTTTATGAAATCCTTATTAGCTTACGATTGGGTGTTGATTCTTTGGAAAGGCATTTGCCTTCAAAAGAGTTTGAGGCTTTGAAGAATAAGATTGAAGAGATTAGCAGGTTTGCCAAAAAAGAGGCTGCTAAAAAGCCGGCAATTGAGAAAAAGCTTGAAATTGCAAAGGTTTCTGAGCCTGTTGTGGCTGAAAAAGTCCAGCAGCCAATAAAGAAAATTGTTGAAGAGATTAAGGATGATTTTGCCGGAGCTTCTGACAAGGAGAGAAAGGAGCTTGAGAAGCTTAAGGCAGATTTGGAAGAAATCAGCAAGCAATTGAAAGAAAAGGATTAGAAAAAAGCTTTTTAAAACAAGTGTTATCTATTTATTTTATATTATTGCAGGGATTGTTCCTGCAAAAAATATATGCAGGGTTGCCGGAGCGGTCAAACGGAACAGACTCAAGACAAAAAGTTTTGAGATATGAGCCTTTTAGGAGGCGATGAAATTAAGCATTAGTGAGAAATCTGTCGGCTTAGTGCCTGCGCGAGTTCGAATCTCGTACCCTGCAATCATTAGTAATCTTTATTAATCCTTTTAGGGATAATATTATCCATGGCTGTTTTAAGGTTAAAAAAAGCTGAAAAGCCCGTTATTTTATCGGCTGCTGCATCTTTTTGCTTATTGGTCCTAAAGCTTTTGGCAGGGATTATGGCTGGCAGCATTGTGCTAATAAGCGATTCCTTGGATAGTTTTACTGATTTGCTGTCAATGATTGGCTCATATATTGGAATAAGGGTTTCTAAAAAGAAGCCGAACAATGAGTTTAATTACGGCTTTGGAAAGGCTGAAAATATTGCTTCCTTGTTTGTTTCATTGGCAATAATCTTTGCTGCAATAAGCATTGGAAAAATGGGGTATGATTCATTATTTTCAAGCAGCATTATGCAGGATTCGGTGCTGGCTTATATTGCCGCTTTTTTATCCATTATTGTTTCCGGTTTTTTGTCATATTACCTTTTGAAAAAAAGCAAAGAGCTTTCAAGCGAGCTATTGCTTATTAATTCAAGGGAAAGGTTGGCGGATGTTTTTAGGGGAGGAGTTGTTGCTTTGAGCATTTTTTTAAGTGGTTTAGGTTATTCTTTGGCTCAAGGAGTTGTGGCAATAATAATATGCTTTGCCGTGCTTTTTGTTGGCATGAAATCCCTTGCTTTATCAATAAGGGGATTAATGGACAGCTCGCCAAATAAAGATATTATTGAACGCGTGGAAAAAATAATCCGCGAAAACAATGATGTTAGCGAATTCCATGATTTGAGGCTGAAAAAATCCGGCTCTTATATCTTCGGGGATGTTGAGATACATGTCAATAAAAAGCTTTCAATAAAGGAAGCTCATGGCATTGCTGACAGGATTGAAAAAACAATCAAGGATGAATTTCCTGAGATTGCCTCATTTTTGATTCATGTTGAGCCAAATGAATGAATTTTTTAATAATGGAATTGATTAATTTATTGTATGGATTTTTTTAAAAAAAAGCCGCAGCTTAGGCTTTATCAGGAAAAGATTTTGGCAGGGGCTTCAAAGAATAATTGCTTAGTGGTTCTTCCAACTGGACTAGGAAAAACCATTGTTGGACTTTCTCTTTCAGTTTTAATGCTTAAAAGGAATCCTGATGATTTTGTCTTGTTTTTGGCTCCGACTAAGCCCCTTGTTGAGCAGCATAGGATTGTTTTTAATGAATTTTTGGACTTGGGCGAGGGAAAGATTATCTCTGTTAGCGGAAACACTTCCCCTATTCAAAGGGAAAAGGATTACAAGGGTGCAAAGATTGTTTTTGCCACTCCTCAAACAATACAGAATGATTTAATAGTCAAGAGATTGGGGTTAGATAGCTGCTGCCTTATTGTTTTTGATGAATGCCATAGAGCAATTGGGGATTATGCTTATACTTTTATCAGCCAAGCTTACAAGATGGAGAG
>CAZMEY010000044.1:0-260 GCA_964565435.1 Candidatus Woesearchaeota archaeon | reverse complement strand
GATAATATGAAGATTCTGGGCCTTAGCGCAAGCCCTGGAAGCGATAAGGAAAAAATAATTGAGGTATGCAGGAATCTTTATTTGAATGATATTATATACAAAAGCGAATCAGACAAGGATGTCGCGCCTTATATTAATAAAAAAGATGTTGAATTGATTGAATTGCAATTGCCTAAAGAGATTGAAGCAATCAAAAAATTGCTTGAATCTTCCTTAAGGAAAAAATTGGAATTGATGAAAGCTTGCGGCTTGATTAATTC
>CAZMEY010000043.1:0-5121 GCA_964565435.1 Candidatus Woesearchaeota archaeon | reverse complement strand
GCCCTTCACGCAATAAATTAATTCCAACCAATACATCAAAATCTTTAGCCCTAAGCGACCTTATTATCTCAGTTCTGTCCAAGGTGTCAATCTCTGAGTGAAGATACCTTGCCTTAACTTTTTTCTTAGCCAAGAATTCAGTCAATTCCTCAGCCAATTTCTTGGTCAAAGTTGTCACCAAACACCTGTAGCCCTTTTTTATTGTTAATTCAATATTTTTCAATAAATCATTCACTTGGCCGTCAACAGGCTTTATCGTGACTTCAGGGTCAACAAGCCCAGTTGGCCGAATAATCATTTCAACCACATCCCTTGATTTTAACAACTCATAATCCGCAGGTGTTGCTGAAACAAAAACAACCTGATTCATAAAGCCTTCAAATTCGTTGAATTTCAGCGGGCGATTGTCATACGCGCTTGGCAGCCTAAAACCATAATCAATCAGGTTTTTTTTCCTTGCATAATCCCCTTTATACATTCCATTGACTTGGGGCAATGACTGGTGCGACTCGTCAATAATCATTAAAAAATCCTTTGGAAAATAATCAAGCAGGCAATAAGGCTTCTCGCCGGCTTTCCTACCGTCAAAATGCCTTGAGTAATTTTCAATGCCTTTGCAAGTGCCTGTCTCCTTAATCATCTCCACATCATACATGACCCTTTGCTTTAGCCTATAGCTTTCCAAATCATTCATGCCAGGTAAGGCATTATCCAATTCCGCCAATATTGAATTAACAGCTCTTTCATTTTCGCTAGGATTAACCACAAAATGCTTTGCAGGAAAAAGGTAAAAATATTTATGCTCATCAATTATATCCATTGTGTTTTTATCCAATACCTTAATGCTATCAATCTCATCTCCAAAAAATTCAATCCTTAAAACATCATCCATATAACCTATTATTATATCAACAGTGTTTCCTGTAACCCTAAACCTTCCCGGCACAAGCTCCAATTGGTTTCTCTCATAAAGCATTCCAACCAATTTGCTTATAAGTTCATCCCTCCTGATTTTCTTGCCAACTGACACTTCAAAGCCCATATCCAAAAAATTCTTTGGATTGCCCAATCCATAGATGCATGAGACACTTGCAACAACTATCACATCATTTCTTGACAAAAGGGAGGCGGTTGCCGACAACCTGTATTGCTCAATCTTTGGATTAATCATTGCATCCTTCTCAATGTATTTATCCTGCGCAGGAAGGTAGGATTCCGGCTGGTAATAATCATAATAAGAGATGAAATACTCAACCCTATTATTCGGAAAAAACTCTTTGAATTCATTGTATAATTGGGCAGCCAAAGTCTTGTTGTGCGACAAAACCAGCACAGGCTTATTGAACTCTTTGATGACATTTGCAATAGCAAATGTTTTTCCGCTGCCAGTAATGCCAAGCAATGTTTGGAATTTTCTGCCTTTCCTGACTCCCTCAACCAATTCATTAATCGCTTTAGGCTGGTCGCCAGAAGGATTATAGCTGCTCACCAATTTGAAACTATTTTTTTCCATAAATTACCACCAATGGAACAATCATCTCATCCCCGCTTAAGCCGCTATGATTCCCTTTCATAGCATTCTTTGCAGAGCTTTTTGAATAATACATTGCATAGTTTTTCTTCAACAAAAGCATGAAATCCCCCACCCTGTATTTCATCTCAGGATGATTTTTTCCTAAGCCATAAAGCTTTCTTTTCAAAACATCGCTTCCCTTAATTGCGTGAAAATATTCGCTGTGCTTTTTAGATTCTTCAAAAAACTGCTTTTCCATTCCCGGCTTTAAAAAGCATGAAGCAGCCCTTGTGTCAGACGAAAAAGGCATTATTGTGCATTCTTTCATCTTGGGAAAATCATCAAAAACAACTATATCTTTTTTAGTTGTTGATGAAAACCCGTGGTCAGCAGTTGCCAATAAAAGAATATTTTTTCCCCTGATGCTTTTTTCAATTTTTTTCACCAATGAATCAATGAGCAAAAAAGTTTTGCCAGCTTCCCTGCTCATTGGGCCATAGCTGTGGGAATCATGGTCAAATTCGCTAAGATAAACATGGATAAACCTTTTATTCCTTGATTTTTTATTAATCAATTCTGACAATTTATTGAAAGCGTCCCTTATTGATTTTCTATAAACCATCTTCGCCCCTTTGTAAGCAAGCTTGTTGAATTCCGAGCCCTTCAATCCCTCTTCAATTATTGCAAAAGATTTAGCTTTTATTCCTGAAAAAATTGATTTAATATTGACAAATTTATCCATGCTTGCAAACTCCTTCAAAGGAATCCTTCCTATTGGAGAAAAATAAGGCAAAATTGCGGAGATAACTCCCATCTGCCTTAGATAAGTAAACCATCCAGTGATTCCAGTTTCATTAGGGGATTGGCCAGTGCAAAAAACCGTGTTGGCGCAGGCGGTTGTTGAAAGGAATGTTGAGCTAATGCCAGAAACCAAATTATTTTTTAAAAAAGACTCCTTCTTTTTCAATAAATGATTATAGCCCAATCCATCAATAACTATTAATATTACATCATCATATTTTTTAATTTTATCAGAAGGCAAGGATTTCAATTCATCATACTCTGTTTTTTTGCCGCCAAGCCCTTTTTTCACAGAAGCCATTAAATTCAAAATGCTATTATTATAATTGGGAAATAAAAAATCATTCATGATAATAAAATTATCCTATTTTATTCTTTAAAAATCTGCCTTCTTAATAATTTATTGTATGATATTGCGAACCTGTGGCTTTCATCCCTAACCCTTTGAAGCAATTTTAATGCATTGCTTTTTTTATCCATCCTTAAAGGGCTACCTCTATTAGGAATCCATATCTCCTCAAACTTTTTGGCAATGCTGGCAAGGGGTATATTGGCCTGCAGGCTCTTCAAAGCCCTGACCGCGCTTGACAACTGCCCTAAACCACCGTCAATAAGCACCAAATCAGGCAAAGGCTTTCCTTCCAAAATCAATCTTTTATATCTTCTGAGAACAACCTCTTTCATTGCCTTAAAATCATCAATCTCGCCGTTCAAAGTCTTTATTTTAAACCTCCTGTATTCATCCTTGTCAGGCTCGCCGTTCCTGAACCTAACCATGCTCGCAACAGTGTTAGTGCCTGACAAGTGAGAGATATCAAACCCTTCAATGATTTTAGGCAAAGATTCAAGATTCAATGCTTCTTTAAGTTCAAACAATGAATCCTTTGACCTCAAGAATTTTTCCCTAATGTTTTTCCTTACCAAATCAAGCATCTTTAATTTATCTCCTGATTTTGGAATAAAAATCTTAGATTTTGGATTTTTTAAAGACAGGAATTCCGCAATTGATGAATCATTAATTTTTCTGGCAACAACAATCTTTGGCGCATCATTCTGTGAATAATACTGGACAATGAACTGCCTGAAAAAGTCCGGAGAATAATCAAAGATGAATTCGTCTTTTTCATTCACCAATCCGTTGCTCACCTTAAATACCATTATGTATATTGAGCCTTCATCAATTATGTAATCAATGAAATGCTCATTGTTTTTTTTATTCCTTTGTATTATCTGGCTCTGCTTAAGGTAATTTATTGCTCTAACTTGTTCCCTTATTATTATCGCTTTCTCAAACTCCTGATTGCCCGCGCACTCTTTCAGCTCATTTTTCAGATCAGCTTCAAGCTCATTGCTTTTTCCAGCAAGAACCTTCTTGGCTTTGGAAACAAGCGAAGCATAATCATCTTGGGTTATTTTTCCAATGCAAGGGGCTGAGCATATACCTATATGAAATCTTAGGCATTCTTTTCTAGGCATTCTCTTGCAGGTCCTTAATTTAAATGCTTTATTGACAAATTCAAATATGCTTCTCCTATCATTTGCGACAACAAAGGGGCCGAAAGCGTCATTCGTTTTTTCCCTGCTTCTTCCAACAATAATCCTTGGAAATTTGTCATCAGTGAATTTAAGAAAGGAATATGTCTTTGAATCCTTCAAGTCAATATTATATTTTGGGGAATGCTTTTTTATCAAATTATTCTCAAGAATCAATGCCTCAGCTTCGCTGTTAGTTACAATGAAATCAGCGCCATTGATATTATCCACCAATGCTTGGGTTTTTGGATTATCATGGTTTTTTTGAAAATAGCTGCTAACCCTTTTTTTTAGATTCTTTGCCTTGCCAACATAGATAATCTTTCCAACTTTATCCTTATAAATGTAGCATCCAGGCTTAGAGGGAATAGATTCCAAATCAATCATTTATAGATAATAAAACAATTGATTATTTAATATTTTTGCTAATTTATTCTTGTGCCAATGAATCCATAATTATCCAAGCATTTTGCCAAATTTTCCAACTTTTTTCCATTTAAAATATCAACCATTAGCCCCAGCTCTTTCGCTTTCTTTGAAGCAATGGGGTCAAAAGGCGCGTTAAGCCCGGGATTCCACTCGCTTCCGACAATTTTGATGAATCCTTCCCAAGAAATCTTGTCAATCATTTTAGCGCCAGGAAATTTTCTTGGGTCCTTATCATAAACATAATCAATGTTTGATAAATTAATCACTCTCTTTGCCCCGAAATTATTTGCAAGCATTACTGCATCAAAGTCAGTGCTAAAACCCGGCTTCCAGCCATTAGCTATCAAGAATTTTTCAGAAAAATCCAATTTAGTAGTTGGGTCGGAGACAATAACATTATTGCAATTTTTTCCAAAAAATGATTTTATTAATTGCGCATTTAATTTGGTGGCAGCTATGCCAACCAAGTCCATTTCTTCTTGTGATTCAATACCTAATTCTTTCAAGGCTTTCTGGTATTTCCGCGCAGCCCCGCCGCCACCAATAACCAAGATGAACCTTTCAGGCCTGGAAAGAAGGAACTTTTTAAAACCAATAATGAAGCCAGTGTCAATATTATCCGGCGCAACAATTGAGCCCCCAACGCTCAAGACAACAACATCTTTCATCAAAGAATAAATAATTAATAAGTATTAATAAAATTTTTCAAATAATAAGTGTAGCATTCTTGGGCAGCGAATTTGAAGTGGCATTCATTGCCCTGCATTCAAAAGCGACAGTATTTCCTGAGGAATAATAACTGCTTGGAAGCATACTTATGAAAGTATTATTGTTCCAGTAATAAC
>CAZMEY010000042.1:0-5692 GCA_964565435.1 Candidatus Woesearchaeota archaeon | reverse complement strand
CATATGAGCAAAAAAAAGCATGAAATAATTTATTTATGGGCAAAAAAAGAATTCAGGAATTTATCCAAGGCTTTTGAGGCTGGCGTTCGCGTTCCAAAGCCATTGGCTTGCGTTAATAATGTGCTAATATTGGAATTTATCGGAGAGAAAGGCCTGGCTTCCCCTTTGCTAAAAGATGTCAATTTAGCCAATCCTCAAAAGTATTATGATGAAATAATCCAAGGAATGAAAAAATTATACAATGCTAATTTAATCCATGCAGACTTGTCAGAGTTTAATATATTGGATTATAAAGGCAAGCCAGTATTTATTGACATGGGGCAAAGCGTATTAAAAGAGCATCCCAATGCCATGAATTTTTTAAAAAAAGACCTTCATAATATTAACAAGTTCTTTGAAAGGAAATGCGAAACTATTTCTTTTGAAGAGTTTTTAAAATTTTGCTTAAAAAAATAGCGGATTTTTTGTGATAAAACTTTTAAAGCGCCCAATTTTTAATTATTTTTATCATGGATAATTCAAAAGATGTGAGGATTCCGGAAGACAGGGTTGGAGTATTGATAGGAAAGGATGGAAGCATTAAAAAATTAATAGAAAAAACCTTTAAAGCAAAGCTGGAAATAAGCCCTGACGGATTAGTGCTAATGACAGGAAAGGATTCTTTGGATTTATATGTTTGCGAAAAAGTTGTCAAAGCAATAGGAAGAGGCTTTAATCCTGAAATAGCATTGCTTCTTAAAAATGAGGATTACGATTTTGAATTAATAAATATTAATGATTATTCAAAAGGCTCAAGCAATGACCTTGACAGATTAAGGGGAAGGGTTATTGGAAAAGACGGAGCCAGCAGGGATTTGATTGAAAAAAAAACCCAAACTTACATTATTGTTTATGGAAAAACTATTGGAATAATAGGCAAATTAGAAATGCTTCAAATATCTTTTAATGCAGTTGAAATGCTGCTTAAAGGCGCAAGGCATCCAACAGTTTATAACTACATTGACAAAGAGTTAAGAAAAAAAGTAAAAGGGGTTGAGTTTTAAAAAAATGGTTCAAAATATGGTGGCTGATGATTTAGCTAACAAACACAAAAGCATTAGTATTGCAGAATTTTTTGAAAAAAATAGGCATTTACTTGGCTTTGACAGCAAGATTAAGGCAATGCTTACTTGCGTAAAAGAGGCGGTTGATAACAGCTTAGACGCTTGCGAAGAAAACGCCAGCGAATTAAAAAAGAAAAAAAAGGATTTCGAGCTTCCTGATATTCTTGTAAGAGTTGATTTAGTTCAAGGGGAAGTTTATAAAATAATAGTTGAAGATAATGGCCCGGGAATCCAGGCAGCAATCATACCCAAAGTTTTTGCAAAATTATTATACGGAAGCAAATTTCACAGGTTAAAGCAGGGAAGGGGACAGCAAGGAATAGGAATCAGCGCTTCAATACTTTACGGCCAATTAACCACTGGAAAGCCTGCAAGAATAATCAGCAGAATCTCCAAAGATAAGCCAGCCCAATTGGTTGAATTATTGATTGATATTAAAAACAATGATGCAAAAATAATAAAAAACGAGGAGTATGCAAAATTTTCAAAAGAAACAGGAACAAGGGTTGAAATAATGCTTGAAGGCCTTTACAGGGGAACAGGGGACAAAAGCATTTTTGAATATTTAAAAAGGTCAAGCATCAGCAATCCCCATGCAAAAATTACATTCATAGACCCTCAAGGCCAAATGACTGTTTTTAAAAGAGCTACTGAATCATTGCCTGCTGAAACCAAAGAGATTAAGCCCCACCCTTGGGGTTTAGAATTAGGCGTAATGACTAGAATGATTGAAGATACCAAAAAAACATCAATACAGTCATTTTTAACCGAAGAATTAAGCAAGATTGGGGCATTGACTGCAAAGCAAATACTTGAAAAAGCAAAAATTGACCCAAAAAGAAGGCCTGATACTATTAAAACAGAGGAAGCTGTTGAATTAATAAAGCAGCTTCAAAAAGCTGATTTGCAAAGGCCTCCAATTGATTGCTTAAGCCCTGTTGGAAGGGGAGCAATAGAAAAAAGCCTGAAAACAGAATATCATCCTGAATACATTGCTGCAACAACCAGGCCTCCAAATGTTTACAGGGGCTACCCTTTTCAAATAGAGGCTGCATTGGCTTACGGGGGGGATATTCCTGAAGGAAGCGCCCAAGTATTAAGGGTTGCAAATAAGGTGCCTTTATTATATGAAAGCGGAGCATGCTCAATCACGATTTCAGTGGGTGAAATGGATTGGAAAAGATATGGAATACCAAAGAATTCAGGAAGCGCTGTTCCGACAGCGCCTATAATAATTTTTGTGCATATGTGCA
Organism: Candidatus Woesearchaeota archaeon; assembly: GCA_964565435.1. Taxonomy (GTDB): domain Archaea; phylum Nanobdellota; class Nanobdellia; order Tiddalikarchaeales; family Tiddalikarchaeaceae; genus JAQTTT01. The sequence goes on along the minus strand of CAZMEY010000042.1, from coordinate 3,336 downwards.
GCGTGTGGGTGCCGTTCACTTCAGAGAGCAAGGCAGCAATAGCCAATTATCCAGTAATAATTAAAGAGATAAAATTGGCTTTGCAGGAATGCGCAAGGCAATTAGGAGTATTCATCAAAAGAAAGATGAAGATTAAAAGGGATGCCCAAAGGGTTAACACTTTTATTAAATACAGCGAAATCTTGGCATCATCTTTGGCAATGCTTTCAAAAAAGGATGAAAAAGACATGAAGCAAATGATGCATGATATTTTAGAAAAAAAATACGGGGATGTATTAAAAAAGAAAGAGGAAATAATGAAAGAAGAAGCCAAAGCTCCTGTTAAAAAAGTGGCTGAAGAAGAAACTGAGAGTGATGAAGAATGAAAGACAAAGATCAATTAAATTTGAAAATTCAAAAAAACAAGGAATTAACTGAGAGATTAATCAATATTGGAAACAAAGTAATAGTCCAATTAAAAGATTTCCAGAATCCTGCAATAAATATTCCAGTAAGGTCTTTAAGCAATGTTTACTATGATGAAAAAGCCAGGCTTTTAAGGCAAGGAAACAGCACTACTGAAAGGGGATATTTTAACCTGGCCCAGGCAAAAAGCTTCATGCAAACAATGCTTGTCGCAAGCAAATTAAGGGAAGTTATTGAAAGGGGAAGCGCAGTAGGTTTAAGGCAATTATTCTACCTGTCCAAAGGAGGAATACCTGGAACCAAAGAAAACACGTTTGATTTGCAAAAAGAATGCGACCCAATAGTTGAAGACATAGAGGGATTATTAAAATGCTTAAGGGAAGAAATGGGAGTCGAGGCTGAGCGTAAAGGAATTCTTTGCGGAGACTTGAAAATATTAGACAGCGGCGACGAGATTGACTGCTCAAAATTAGGAAGCAGCGGTTATGGTATTCCAAGCATTGTAGAAAAAGGAACAGTTGATTTTGTTGAATGCAAAGCAGAATACATTTTAGTGGTGGAAAAAGGTCAGACTTGGAGCACATTAAACCATGACAAATTCTGGCAAAAAAATAAATGCCTAATACTTACAGGGAAAGGCCAGCCAGCAAGAGGGGACAGGAGATTGCTTGCAAGGCTTCATCGCGAATTAGACTTGCCAGTTTATGTCTTTACAGATATGGATATTTGGGGATATTATATTTACTCGGTTTACAAGCAAGGCAGCATTAATTTGGCGCATTTTAGCGAGAACGCTGCAGTTCCAGACGCTAAATTCTTGGGATTCAAGATGAGCGATGTTGAAAAGTACAAGATTCCAAAAGAGCACTTAATCCCTATGAACAAGGGGGACTATAAAAGAATTGATGAGATTTCAAAATATGACTGGTTTAAAGAAAAGAAAGAATGGCAAAAAGAATTCAAAGAAATAGTTAAATTTTCAAACAAGATTGAGCAAGACGCGCTTGTAGGAAAAGGATTAGAGTTCATGAGCAAGGTTTACTTGCCTGAAAAAATAAAAAACAGGGACTGGATAGAATAAACGCTTTTAAACAGAACCTTTTTTATATATTTTATGAACGAAATCATTAAAGAATCAATAATAAGCGATTATTGCTGGATGCCTTCAATTAAAAACGTGATGAAGCAGGCAAAGGAATTAGGAAATGTCTTAAAGAAGAATGAAAGAAAGATAAGCCTAAGGCATTGTTTGAAACAAAAATATATAATTGAATCGGACGGAAAGTATTCAATCACGAATAAAGGGAATAATGCTTTGAATATTATTGAAAAATATATTGGAACTTATTTGGAGGATAAATAATTTTATTTTTTTTTTAATATTAGCAAAACTTTAAAAAATCAAAACTATCAATTAATTATTATTTGCTCTGATAGCTCAGTAGGTAGAGCGCATGCCTGTTAAGCATGAAGTCGCAGGTTCGAGTCCTGCTCAGAGCGCATTTGATTCTTTATATGCTGATTTTTTAAACATTCACCAAAACCCTTTAGTCAGCGACTCTTCCATAAAATCAATGTTTTTATTTTCAGGATGAATGCTAAAATTATAATATATTTTTTTAAAAGGGTCATAAATCTGAAAAAAAAGCTCTGAATTGATCCTGTGGCAATTTTGAGGCAATTCGGAATCAAGCATGAAAACTTTAGGATTCAGGAAATATACCTTGTTTTTTTCCAAAACGCTTTCATGAAGATTTTTTAAATCCAATTCCTTAAATATAAAAATGCTGCCTTTAGAATCTTTTCCTATATTTTTGCCTGAATTATAATTAAATACGCAAACACAGCTTTCGGATTTTGAGCAAGCCTCATTGCCCATATTCTCATCTATTGTGATGATTTTATCAAGTGCTGCATTTGCAAAATTATCCAGCTCATTGATGTCTATTTTAATTTCTCTATCTTTGCAATTATTGACCATATAAGCCAGGATTTGCTTAAATATGTAAGTTTCATAAGGGCTTAAAGGCTGGGTTGGGGGATAAAAACTGACAGCCTCAGCAATATCTTTGCCAGAATATTGATCTTTTTTTAAAACATAATCCATTACTACCATGCACTTAAGAGGGTCATTTTTAAAATCATCTTTGCTTAAACATTCACATATAGTTTCTAAATCGCTTTTTTTCATGGCAAGGGTATTATTAAATAATTCTTTTTATAAATCTTTTTAAGCATTAATTTTATTTTATATTCAAGTTATTATCAAATTTAGGCTTTAAAGTTTTTAAAGGCAAGTTTTTTGGTTCAAAAGGCATTAATGCATAAAAAAGAATATATTTAATATTTATTGCAATAAATAATTTTTTTTTTGAAAACTTTAAAATATCCCGGCGCTTTTTTATTTAATTGATATGAAGGCGAAAAAAAAGGAAAAAAGCTCTGCAGTTTTAAAAAAAAGCATTGCATTGCCTGATTCAAAAGCTTCAGGAAAATCCTGCACTATTTTATCCCAAGCGCCCAAAGGCTCATGCATATTATTAATAGCTCCCCCTATAAATGAGGCAAGATTTTTAGGGCTCCAGTTCATTTCATGCGGGCTTTCAAATAATATTCCAGGAATATTCATATCACTTAATGATTCTCCTGAAATGCTTAAAGAAAAGGCAAAAAATTATTCAATCAATGTTGATAATGAAGAAAAAAAAGGCATGATTAAATGGATTGACGGATATAGCTCAAAAGCCAAGCTAAAAGCATCCGACACTTCAAGCATTAAAAGAATCAGCGGGCCAGTGGCATTGACAGATATCAGCATTTTTTTAAGCAATGTAACCTCGAGTTTTTTAAAAAAGAATGAGTCGTTCAATGTTTTTTTTGATTCAATATCAACGCTTACCCTTTATAATTCAAATGACACGATTTTTAGGT
>CAZMEY010000041.1:2284-5698 GCA_964565435.1 Candidatus Woesearchaeota archaeon | reverse complement strand
TCAGTGGGATGTGAAGACCCTAGGAACTTTACTGCAGCCTGCAGCTGTGTTATTAGGGGGAGATTATAGAGTAGTCAGGAGACGTCGAAGCATTGTCGTTAGATGGTGTGGAGTCAACAATGTAACACTGACATTTTTGTTTGATAGCACTAACTTGATAATTTTTTATTGAGGACACCTGTTGGTGGGCAGTTCAGCTGGGGTGGCATTCCGACGACAAAAAATCATCGGAGACCAAAGTTCAGCTCATCCGGGTCAGAACTCCGGAGTAGAGTTTAAATGCAAAAGCTGGATTGACAGGAATCTGCAACGCAAGGATTCCTGCTACGAAAGTATGGATTAGCGATCCCCCATGCTCTTTTTCTGAGAGCTGGGGCTGACAGAAAAGCTACCCTAGGGATAACAGAGTGGTTCCGTCCAATAGTTCGAATTGACGACGGAGTTTGCTTCATCGATGTCGGCTCTTCCTATCCTGGCCGTGCACAAGCGGCCAAGGGTGCGGGTGCTAACCGATTAAAAGGGATCGTGAGCTGGGTTAAGAACGAGGTGACTCAGTTCGGTTAATATCTACTGAGGGTGCTCTGTGTCTGAGTGGAAGGAAAATTAAGTACGAAAGGAACGATTTTTCGAGGCCTCTGGTGTACCAGTTGTCTGACAAGGCAACGCTGGGCAGCTACGCCTTATGGGATAAAATCTGAAAGCATCTAAGATTGAAGCCCTCCGCGAAACGAGACACAGTTTGAGACCTCCCGTAAACGACGGGTTCGATAGAAACGGGGTGTAAGTGCCGAGGCAACGAGGCATTCAGCCTGCGTTTACTAATAGGTCAAAACCTTCAATGTTTTTCAAGCTTTAAAAGAGTCTAGAACTTTCGCTAATATTTGAATTTCCACTCTTAGTTAAATAGCGCTATTTTTTCCGCTTTTTTTAATTTTATAAAAATAATCTAAGAAATTTCTCCAATACTTTATATAGAGCAGTCCATGCTTATTAATTTTATGATAAGCCACTCCATATTTTATTATAAATAAAAAAGATTCTAAAAATTATTAGGGGAGGGGTGATGCAGTGTGAACAAGATTCAGAGAAAAGAGATTGAAGAGCTTAAAGAAAAATATTACAGCTTGAAAGCTAAAGTGATTGATGAAATCCTTACAAGTTATTGCATAATCCCAAAAAACGCCTTGCTAAATTTGAGGGAGAGCTACAAGTCGGATTTTGCGGATTTGCTTAGCGCGTATGGGGAAGAGAAAGCTAGGGAAAAAACTCATGAAAAATATGGCAATATGGTCCAGAAATATTGCATGACGCAGGCAGGCAAAGGAGTAGGAGAGCAGTCAAAAAAGGAGGTTACTGATTTGGAGGGCTTTTTAAGCATCTATGAATCCGTTTTTGAAAGCTCAAAGGTAAAAGAGGGCTTGCTTAGAATAATTGGCAAAACAAGGGCTGGAAAAATGATTACTGCTGCGCAAATGGTAAGCATTTTGATTGGCGCACTTAATCCGTCAGATTTGGGGAAAAACATTGCTGAGATTGTTTTAATGCAGCTGACAAAATACGGGCTGGAAAACCACTTGTATAAGAAATCCCTAATAAAAGCCGATTATGAGACAAAGGTCTTGGCGCTTAAGGATGGTATTGATTATTTGGAGAAATATTTTGAGCAAAAAGGGATTAAAGTGCTTGCATAAAAACCTTTATTAAAAGAGATTTTCCTTAGAATAATTCAGAAAGGAGCAATAAAAACGGCTTAGGGAAGCGATTAACGCTTCAATTAAAAGAAGTGAGGAACTTCTGCCCACCGAATTTTATGCCTTGCGAGCCCTGTTAAGAATGGGCTGCTTAAAAAATAATCAGCAGAAAAATCCTTGGCTATGGGTGAAATGTGATGGCTATGCCTGATGTTCCATTGTCTTGCTGGAAAAGATTATTTTAGCATTTGAGGTGCAAGCGCTATTTTTTTCGCGCGCTTAGTAGAATATCGCTCAATGAATCCGATCCCTATTCGTTTAGGGAGGTTTCGCACAAAAGGCAGGGTAACCCTTTGCCGCCAAGCTCCTTTCAAAATATTTATAAAAAGATTTTCTTCTTTTTTTATGAATGGAAAAAATAAAAATTTTATATGCTAAACTGAAAGAGAGCTATATTGAAGCCAAGGCATTGAATTATGTGATGAAAAGCAAAACCCCTATTGAATCCTATTTAAGCATTGATTTAAGCAATAAGGTAATAACAGATATGGTTGGGGGAGTGGATAATTCCTTGCTTATTAAAAGGGCTGCTTATACAATAATGAATAATAAAAAATTAATGGAATCCTATTTTGAAAATCAATTGGCTAAAAGCATTGATGAGAAATATGGGACTCTTGTTGAGAACAAAATAATTGAATCCAAATCTTTTCCTTCAAGGAAGTATAAAGAAAGGGAAGTTTTCAGAAATATTGACTATTTTGAAAGCAAGGAAAATCTTGCCATTAAAAATGATAATATTGAAAAATTAATCATTTGATTTTTTTATTCTCTTTTAAAATTATTGTCCTGCCAATTTCTTTGACTATTATTCCCGGCAAATCCTTATTCACAAATTCTTTTTTAAGGAATCTTACTTTTATCATCCTATGGTCTTTTAGGGCTTTTTCTAAATGGCCCTTGTTTACCCCTTCTTTTCCCACCTGAAAAACAGGCAAAATAGTATATTGCATAATTATTATTCCTTTTTGCTTAATTTAAGCCTTTTGATTGCCTTGCAGCCTAAGCAAGTGATGTATCTAACCTTATTATTTATCCTTACAATGCAGTTTTTTCCAGGCATTAAATATTCGCCGCAGTTTTTGCAAATCCATTTCTTATGCCCTTTGGGTATTGGCAGCCCGATTTTCTCGCTTATTTTCTTTGCCAAGTAAGTGTATCTTTTAGCATTCTTTGGATAGGTTTTGCACATTTTTATTAATATTTCAATCCTTTCCAAGCCGATTTTTTTGTATTCTTCCACATTAGCAAATATTTATCCTGCTAATTTATAGCTTTTGTTTTTTAAAAATAATAAAAAAAAAGATTATTCATTAATCATCAAAGTTGCTGTCAAAATCCTCGTCTTCTTGCTGATCTTCTAGGAAGTCATCATCTTCTTTGGCGTCTTCCTCAAAGATTTCGTCATCAACCCTGTCCTGCTCGTCTTTTTCAAGATCCAACTCAAAATCATCCTGAACATCCTCTTCCAAGTCATCAAATTCTCCAATTTTTGGCTTAATGGCTTTGAGAAGCTTCTCTTCGCTTTCAGAATAGATTTTTTTTGGCTCAGGGGCTGCTTTTTGTTTTGCAGGGATTTTTTTTAAAGCCGGCTTTTTTGTCAACGCTTTCTTGGCTTTAGGGCTTTTTTCTGCAGCTTTTGCCTTGCTTTTAGGGCTTTTTT
>CAZMEY010000041.1:0-2184 GCA_964565435.1 Candidatus Woesearchaeota archaeon | reverse complement strand
TTCTTGGCTTTAGGGCTTTTTTCTGCAGCTTTTGCCTTGCTTTTAGGGCTTTTTTTTGCTATTCCCATAAATAATTAAATAATAATTCCCAGCTTAAAAAATCATTGGATTACTGGCTGGCCATAAACCATTTTTCTTGCCAAGGGCAGGGCTTTTTCATATTTTTCCTTATGGCTTTTTAAAAATGTTGAGAGAAAATCTATGCAGTTTTTCTTGCACTCCCCGCAGAGCAGTTTTCCGCTTTTGCAGTCAGCATATGTTTTTCTAAGGAATGCATCATCAGAGTTGTGGAATCTCATTAATTCATAGACCTTGCAGATATCAGGATTGGCTCCAAGCTTTCTTTGCTCTTCAACGCTATCCCTTCCTCCTGTGAAGGCATTATTAATCTTTTTGGCAGCAGATTTCTCAGTGTCATTCAAAAATATTGCAGTGTCAGGCTCTGATTTGCTCATTTTTTTGCCCTGCTTTAAGCCTGACTGGTGCTGGAAATAAAAGAATGACGGCTTGACTAGTTTATAATCAGGCATTCTTGAAGCAACATCCCTTGTGATTCTTGCATGAGGGTCCTGTTCAAGGCCTATTCCAGTAATTGATGGATGGGCTCCGAACATGTAAGGCAGCTGAATATGCAAGATGTCGGCTATCTGCAAAAGCACAGCAGAGACTTTCCCTAAATCCACATGGCCATAAATGGCTTCAAATGAATTCTGGGTTATTTTTTTGGATAATTCAAATGCAAAAGAGTAGTATTCTTTCTCTTTTTGGGATTGGACATAGATATCCTCCGGGCTCACTCCCAAAGCGATTACATCTGCAACATTTTTGACAGCATTTTCTTTAGCTGCTTTCATTGTTGGGACTTTATTGTCATCCCTGCTAACATAGGCGTCTATGTCGCAGACGCAGAACTTGCTTTTAGCTCCCAATTCCTTGAAAGCCAAGAAAAAATCAATATCCAGTTTGTGGCCAAAATGCAGGTCGCCGGATGATGCTATCCCTGTCAATTGAAGGAAGGTTTTTTTATTCATTATTGCGTCTTTTATCCTGTCAAAATCCCTGTGAGCAACTATAATATTCCTTTTGAATAAGTAATTATCCGAAATGCCAAAGTCCTCAAATTTATTTAACCCAAATTCCTTAAATATGTGGTCATATTGGTCAATATTGACTGATCCCCAAGCATCCATTCCCATGGGCTTTTTTAATAATTTAACATATTATAAAAATTGCGAATTATTTTAAAAAAAAAAATTAATTCAAAAGATTTATTAATATATAGATTGCTATAATATACTATGGCAACAACTATTCAAATTAGCGAAGAGCTTCAGGTAATGCTTAAAGACAGAAAAATTAGCGATAATGAAAGCTATGAAGATGTAATACTTGGTTTATTGGAGGATTCTGCCGAATTGTCAGAGGAAACAAAAAAATCAATTAAACAGGCTGAAGAAGACGCCAAGAATGGAAGAGTTTATTCTTTGAGCGAAGTAAAAAAGGAGCTTGGGCTTTGATTTATGAAATTATTTTTACTGAAACTGCAAAAATACAGCTAAAGAAATTAGAGTTGCCTATTCAGAAAAGGATTATTAGCGTTATTGAAAGGATTAGGCTGCGCCCCGAAAGTTTTGTTAAAAAATTAGTTGGAATGCCTTATTATAGATTAAGGGTTGGCGATTATAGGGTAATAATTGATATTCAAAGAAACAGATTAATAATCATGATTATGGAACTTGGGCACAGAAAGCATATTTATGATAAATTATGATTTATCAGTTAATTTTTTAAATCTTTCAATTTCTATATATTATTATTCGCATCGGTTGTATAGTGGTAGTATTCTAGCCTTCCAAGCTGGCGACCCGGGTTCAAATCCCGGCCGATGCAATTGATATCTGATAAAGTTGAAAAAATAGCCAAGGAATTGTTTTACAATGAAGGCTCTGAATTGTTCAAGGATATTTTTGAGCAGCATGTCAAAAGGGTAGTCAAGTATTCGAAATTATTGGCTGAAAAATTGGGCGCTGATTCCGAGATTTGCGAATTGTCCGCTTGGCTTCATGATGCCGCTAAAATTCAGGGAAAAGGGATTAATCATTATGAAAAAGGGGCTGAATTGGCTGAAACAATATTGCATTCACTCAAAGCCTGCGCATTGAATTCAATCAATTCGCTGCCAAC
>CAZMEY010000040.1:0-6524 GCA_964565435.1 Candidatus Woesearchaeota archaeon | reverse complement strand
GAGCTTTTCCTTCCTTAATCATTGCGCTTGGATGCATATTCAATTCAGCTGCTATGAATTCAGCCCTTAATAATCCAACACCGTCAACATCCCTATTATATACATTATCAACTAATTCTGGGCTGCTAAGATTTACATGAATCTCTGTGCCAGTGACTACTTTTCTCATTACTGGGCTTGATTGGCCAGATTCAATAGTTAATGGCTTCTTTTCAGCGCTTTCAAGTATTTCGCTGCTTTTTCCCCTATAAACAACCCCATTGGTTGCATCCATTGTGACAATATCCCCATCATTAAGCACTTTTGTGGCATCTTTGGTTCCTACAATACATGGGGTTCCAAGCTCCCTTGAAACAATTGCAGCATGGCAAGTCATTCCGCCTTCATCGGTTATTATTCCTGCAGCTTTCTTCATTGCAGGCACCATGTTTGGGTCAGTCATCTTAGTTACTAATATATCTCCTGAGGCAATCTTTTCAAGCTCTTCAACGCTTTTTAATTTGACAACTTTTCCGCTGGCAACTCCAGGGCTTGCCCCAAGCCCGTGCAAAATATCCTCTTTGCCCTCTTTATCTTTATCTGAAACAACATCTTTTTTCATATTTTCCAAAGTGGTTATTGGCCTTGATTGCGTTATGAACAATTGATTGTTTTCTACAGCCCATTCAATATCTTGAGGGAAATCATAATGCTCATCAATTGACTTAATTGTTTTAGCCAATTTTAATATCATATCATCAGGAAGTGTTTGCTTTTCTTGCAATCCCTCCTCAACTTCAACCCATTCATTGCCTGACTTGCCTTTTCTGACCAATTTCCTATCCTGCTTTTTTATCTGCTTGGATTTGATTATCAATTCTTCCTTATCAATAATGTATAAATCAGGGTTAATCTCGCCTAAAACTATTGCTTCTCCCAATCCGTAGCCAGCTTCAATAACCATCTCATTCTTGTTGCCTGTTGAGGGATTGGCTGTGAAAGCCACTCCGCTTACATCGCTGCTAATCATTTTTTGCACAATCACGGCTATCTTTACCTTCATATGAGGATAGTTATTTTTAACCCTGTAATAAGTTGCCCTTGCAGTGAACAATGATGCCCAGCACTTTTTCACTGCTTTAAGGACTTCATCCTCTCCCAAGACATTCAAAAAGGTTTCTTGCTGGCCTGCAAAGCTTGCGTCAGGCAAATCCTCTGCAGTGGCAGAGCTTCTGACAGCGACAAGGGTGTCATTCAAGTCGGATTTTATTATTTCAGAGCTTGAATTGATAATGCTTATTTTGGAATCCTTTTTCATTAAATTATAATTATGCAATACCTCTTCAGAGATGTCAGCAGGGATGTTTTTTGATAAAATCAATTCCCTTATTTTTTTGGTAACTGACTGCAATTGCTCATTGTTCTCAGGGTCCAAATTTTCAAGGATTTTATCCATTTCCTCAATAATTCCTTCATCTTCTAAGAACTTCCAATAAGATTGGGCTGTTATTACAAATCCGTTTGGTATAGGGAATCCTGCCTGATACATTTCCCCCAAATTGGCGCCTTTTCCGCCTGCAAAAGATATATCCTTTTTAGTAATCTCCTTAAACCATTTGACAAATTCGGACATTGAATAAAAATTAGTTGCTGATTATTTAAAAAGATTTATTAATCAATTATTCTAATGCTGTTTTAAACCTTTCAGCAATATAATTGAATTCTTTTTTATCTATCCGTTTCTTTATTTCTTTGAATATTCTATTTGCATTATTAATGCTAAAATATGAGTTTCCATCATTTATTATATTGTATTCAGTAATAGAATAAGACATTCTAAGAAAGTTTGTGTAATATTTTTCTAACTCTTTTTTTACGAGTGGTATTTTTTTTGCCCCATAGCAAAATAATGCCAATCCAGATAAAGCTCCCAAACCCAGCATGCCTGCAAAGCCCAAATATTTTTGAAATATTAATGAAGATGCTACAAATGATCCTGTTATTAAATAATACATGGATTTTGTTTTTTTTCTAAGCAGATTTTTTTTAATGCCATTCTCAATGTATTTTTCCATATTATTCATGCAATCATCAGCCAAGCCATAATTTTCTATTTTATCTATGAATGTTCCCAAATCATTGTAAAAAGATTCATAATTTTTTTCATCGCAGGGTTCATTCAGTGCTTGAATTGTTGACTCAATATTATCAATTAAACCAATGCATTGGCATTTGGATAGATCTTGTTTCAATAAACCGCTTAATGAATCGTATTTCATGGTTAACAACTCTAGAATATTCATTTAAAATTTTTTTTATTAAAAGGATTATTCCTTTTTTGGAGCTGCGATGATTTTAGGCCTTTTAGTGATTTCAATGAATGATTTGAAAGGGATTTTGCATTTTGCTTTCCTTAAAGCCTCCCTTGCAATAGCCTCTTTTTCCACTGGTATTTCAATGAACATTATCTCATGCCCTGCTTTAACCCTTGCGCCTAAATTTGTTGGCTTTCCGTAAGCCCTTGCCATACCTGTTGAATAACGGTCTGCTCCTGCTCCCATGGCAATAGGGTGAATCCTTACAATGTGGTGAGGGAAGACTTTAATCTTGAAATAGAATCCTGACTGCTTTCCTCCGAACATTTTAAGCAAATATTTGTTGGCTGTCTGCCTTGAAGCTTCCAAAGCATTGTCAAGCAAAGTGCCTTCCTGCAGTGTGAATAAGCTTAATCTTAGAGGGTAATTGGAATTAATGTCTCCCATGTCAAATTTTACAGTTCTTTTCGCAGGGATACCTCCCCTAATATACATATGCTGCTTGTATTTTGATTTCCTAGTATAGGGCCTTTTAAGCTTTTTGTATACTGCGCTTCCTCTAACTTTAGCCATAGTACTATACTTTACTCATATTATTTTAAAAACTTTTCTTTTAATTTGCTGGCAAAAATTTGGCAGTGCTTTCCAATGATTGCCGTATCTTTTGGCGAATTTGCGCCATGATCGGAATCTATAAGCATGAATTTGCTGTTTTTCATATTGAAATTAAGGTATTCCCCGTGGGATTCAGGTATTAATTCATCCTTTTTTCCGTGGATTATAAGCGCAGGGGTTTTAATGGTTTTTGCCAAGCAGATGATATTCATTTTTTTGAACTCCTCAAGCATCAAAGGGCTCATGACTTCCCTCTTAAGTATTGTTTCAATCCTTTCTCTTCTCTCCCTTATAATCCTGCTTTTTTTGCTGATTTTTTCAACATCAAATTTTGATAATAAAACAAATGGCGAGAATTTTATCAATGAGTCGCTGAAAGTTATGTAAGGAAAAACCAGGGGATTTATTAATATTATCCCAATAATCCTCTTATCCTCTTTTGAGCTGATAAGGGATACTGTGCAGCCCATGCTGTGGCCAACAAGTATTATTTTTTTGTATTTAATGCTTTTGAGTATTTTATTGAGCTCCTTTGACTGCTTGTCAATGGTTGATTCGGAATAATTGCCTTCGCTCTCCCCACATCCTGAAAAATCAAACCTTAAGACGCTTATTCCAATGTCAGTGAAATAATGCTCTAAATTTATGAATAGCTCAGTGTCTTTTTTGCCCTTAAAGCCGTGGACAAAAACAGCTGCGAACTCCTTATTTTCATCCATTAAATTGCAGGATATTTTTTCACCCAAATGGTTCTTGAGCCAGGTTTTCATAAAAAGTATTAAAAGCTCCCGGCTTTTAATAATTATTCCATGCAAAGCCCTGCTGACATGATTAATGAAGCATTGAAAGAAGCAAAGGTTGCGGACTATGTATTGGATATCACAAGCAAGGTTGTAAAGGATAAAAAGATAGTTGTCAGCACGTTAATGCATTTAAAAAAATCAATAATCCTCTCAATGAAATCCTACCTTTCATACCTTAAAGAAAAAGGCAGGATAAGGAATGTCTTTTCAACAGATGAATTGGTCTATGAATATTTCATGCAGAATCATTCTTCCGAATTTCTGCAATCATCCGATGACAGGAAAAATTTTTCATCAATCTTTGATTCAATGAAATCATATGATTATAGGGGCATGATTCTTGAAAAGGAAGGCAAATACACCTTTATTTCAAAGGACTATGAATTGATTAACCTTAAATTTGAAGAGCTCAAAAAATTTATTAAAACAGCGATTGATTTTTCTAAATCATTGGAGGCAAAGATAAAAAATGATTGAGGCAGAATACCTGATGCATGGGAAAGATGAGATTAAAGAATTCATGGAATTGATGAAAAACTTCAATGAAAAAAATTTCTCAAACATTTTGAACAGGATGGAAAAATCAATGCTTTTCATGGTTGATGCAATAATGGGCAGGCATTCTGATTTGTTGACAGAATATTCAGAGATAAAGGAAAAAGCCGGGCATTATTTTGGGCATGATTTTTTTGAAACCTATTATGCAGTGAGCGGATTGGCTAAAAAAAAGGCCAAATTTGTCGGCAGCAATAATATTATAATCACTGGAAAAAAGCCCTACAACCTTGACTTCAAATATTTCAGCGACTTATCCAAAAAAATTGTTGCCTATTTCAATACATTATATTCAAGGGTTGAAGAGAATGGATTTTAGCTCAGCAATTGATTACATAATGAATCTGATTAAAAGCTCAGGGCCTTTAGGAGTATTTGTCGGAGTATTAATTGAAAGTGTGCTTGCTCCCTTGCCAAGCCCATTGATAATAATGGCTGCAGGATTCATAATGCTTCCAGCCAATGTTTCATTCCTTGAAATACTGCTCCCTCTTGCTTTCACAATTGTCTTGCCCGGAGCCATTGCTTCAACAATAGGCTCATATATAGGCTATTTTATAGGATATTTTGGTGGAAAGCCCTTAATCAAAAGATTTGAATGGCTGTTAGGAGTATCTTGGGAAGAGCTTGACAGCGCAGCTAAATATTTCCAAAAAGGCTATTCTGACAGCTTAATAATATTTTTGGCAAGGGCTGTTCCAATAGTTCCTTTAAGTGTTTTCAGCGCATTGGCAGGAGTCATAAGAATAAAACTCAAAAATTTCACAATATATACCTTTCTTGGAGCAATATTAAGAATCTTCATTCTTGGAATACTCGGATGGCTAATGGGCTCAGCATATGAGTCTGCAGCCCAAAGTGTTGATGACCTTGAATTAATAGGATATGCTATAATAGCAGCCCTTGTTGCTTTAGGCATTTATTACCTATTGAAGAATAGGAAAAAATTAAAAATAACCAAAAATGAATGATATTAATGAAATCAATCACTCCAGTTGTTAGCGTAATTCTTTTGATAATGCTCACTATTGTTGCGAGTGTTGGAGCTTATTTTTTTATCAATTCTGAGGTTACATCATTGCAGAGCTCTGGAGCAATAGATGATTCGCCTTATTTGGACAATTCAAGGCTTAATCTTGTAAGTATCACTGGCACTAAAGCAATTCTTAGAAATGACGGTACAAGTCCAGTCACTGAAATTATAATGTTTGTTAATGGGGAATTATTGAATTATACTCTTGACACTCCAATAATGCCCGGAGAACTTAAGGAGATTAATTATACTTCAAGAGGTGTAGGGGAAGATTTAGAGATAAAAATAATTTATAATCAAGGTAAAATTGAAAATTTTATTAGTCCTGCAAGCAAGAATACTGAAATTAGCGGTTTTACTTATAATCCTTTAGGATTAAACGAGCCTGAACCTGTAGAAGTGCTAAAAGTAAACAATGTATTAATTACTGCTAAAGACTATGGTTTGGAAGGTTACTGCAATGCTCTAAGCGAGCACCCAAATGATGTTTTAAGATATAATTATTCATGGAAAGTTAATAATCAGACAGTTATTAATAATATTAAATTACAGCAAGTGAATGATCATACTGGTTATTATTTTTCTTGCGGATTGCTTACTAACGGCAGCGTTGTTTGCTGGGGTGGGAATGAATATGGTTATTTAGGTAATGGGAATGCAGGGGGAGAAAGTAATATCCCTGTTTTTGTTGTTGGAAATTACACTTTTTCAAGTATTACTGCAAATAACTTAGCATATACGAATAATTGCGGAATACTTACTAATGGTTCGGCAGTATGTTGGGGTGCAGCATTGTATGGTGTTATAGGTGATGGAGTTAATTATGGTTCTCCTTATATTGTTTCAACTCCTGTATTTGTTTATGGAAATTATACTTTCAGAAGCTTAAGTCTTAACAAATATACTGCATGCGGTGTTTTAACTAATGGCAGTGCTGTTTGCTGGGGAGAAGGTTATAATGGACAATTAGGAAATGGTATAAATTATAACTATGAGGAATATTCAAATGTTCCTGTTTTTGTAAGTGGAGGTTATAATTTCAGCAGCGTATCAAGAGGAGAAGACCATGCATGCGGAATACTCGTTAATGGAAGCGGAGTATGCTGGGGTTGGGGTTATAGGGGAGCATTAGGAAATGGAATTGATTATGGGCTTAATGGAGGGAGTAATGTTCCTGTTTTTGTTAGCGGAAATTATAATTTTTCATCTTTAGAAATTTCAACT
>CAZMEY010000039.1:0-7028 GCA_964565435.1 Candidatus Woesearchaeota archaeon | reverse complement strand
TCATTGTATCTTTCAAAGCTTGAATGCTCTTTTATTGAGATAAAAACATATAAATCCCCTGATTCTGCCCCGTTTTTTCCTGCATTGCCTTTGCCTTGAATCTTAATTCTTTGCCCTTCATTAATCCCTTTAGGCACTTTCACTTTTATATTTACTTTATCTTTAATTCTTCCTTTGCCATCGCAGTGCTCGCAAGGGTCCTTAATCATCTTGCCTTTTCCCCTGCAAGCAGGGCAGACTCCTTGATTTTGCATCCTAATAGGACCTAAGTTAACCATTTGTGTTACGAATCCTTTGCCGTGGCAGGTTGGGCATACTTGTATTTTAGATTTATTGCTTGCTCCAGTGCCTGAGCATTTCTTGCAATTCACATACGCATAATAATTTATTTCTTTATCTATGCCAAAATAAACATCCTCTAAGTCTATCTCTAAATCATACCTTAAATCTTCGCCAGAATTATCTTCTTGCCTGGAATTTCTTTGCCCAAAAAAGCTTCCGAAAATATCGCCAAACATGTCTTCAAATCCTTGGCCTCCTCCAAATCCTTGGAATCCCCCTTGTGCTCCCTGGCTTTGCTGGTCGCGGGTTGTGCCGAACATGTCGTATTGCTGCCTTTTGGAGTCATCTCCTAGAACGCTGAATGCCTCGTTTAATTCCTTGAATTTTTCCTCTGCCCCTTTTTCCTTATTAACATCAGGATGGTACTTCATGGCCATTTTTCTGTAAGATTTTTTAATCTCTTCCTGGCTTGCATCCTTTTTTACTCCTAATGTTTCATAATAGTCCTTGGGCATGATTTATCAATCAACTCTTTAGCTCTTTAAAAAATTTAATAATAAACAAAAATTTGCATATTGGAGGAAGTTAATGAGAGAAGAATTTTACTTCTTCTCTTCAAATTCTCCGTCAACTACATTGTCTTCGCTGTTTTCTTTCTTGGGCTTTTCAGCTTTAGGCTCTTTATTTGCTGCCTGCTGCTGCTCTTGGGCTGCCTGCTGGTACAATTTGGTGGTAAATTCCTGTATCATGCTTTCAAGCTCTTCCATTTTCTTTTTGATTTCTTCAATGTCTTCGCTAGGTATTATTGTTTTAAGCTCTGAAGCCTTTTCTTCCAATTTCTTTTTGGTATCATTATCCATTTTGTCGCCCATATCCTTAATGGTTTTTTCAACAGTGTAGCTCATTGTCTCAGCCTTGTTTAATATCTCAACCTTTTCAGCCTTTTTCTTGTCATCTTCTTCAAATTTCTTTGCCTCTTCTTTCATTCTGTCAATCTCTGAATCAGATAGCCCTGTTGAGGCTTTGATGCTTATTGCCTGCTGCTTTCCAGTGCCCATATCTTTGGCGCTGACATTAATGATTCCGTTGGAGTCAATGTCAAAAGTGACCTCTATTTGAGGCACTCCTCTTGGCGCTGGAGGTATTCCCACAAGGTCAAACCTGCCGAGTGAGTGGTTATCTGCAGCCATTGGCCTCTCTCCTTGCAATACATGTATGCTTACTGCTGGCTGGTTGTCAGCTGCAGTGCTGTAAACCTGGCTTTTTTTAATAGGAATGGTTGAGTTCCTGTCAATCATCTTTGTAAAGATTCCTCCCAATGTCTCAATTCCCAAGCTTAAAGGCGTGACATCAAGCAATAGGATATCCTTTATCTCTCCGCCCAGCACTCCTGCCTGGATGGCTGCACCTACTGAAACAACCTCATCAGGATTGACGCTCTTGTTAGGCTCTTTGCCGAAAAATGACTTAACCCTTTCATAGATTGAAGGAATCCTTGTAGGCCCTCCAACCAGAATGACTTCATCAATGTTTTCCTTGCCAATTCCAGCATCCTTTATTGCTTTCTCGCAAGGAGCAATTGATTTCTCTATCAAATCCTTGGTCAATTCCTCAAACTTAGCCCTTGACAGTTGCATATTAACATGCAAGGGGTTGCCGTCAACCATTGTAATAAAAGGGATATTAATCTCAGTATTAGTGGTTGTTGAAAGCTCAATCTTTGCTTTCTCTGCAGCCTCTTTCAATCTTTGGATAGCTGTCTTGTCTTTTGATAAGTCAATATTGTGCTTTTTCTTGTAATCATCCACAATATAGTCCATTATCCTCTGGTCCCAATCAGCTCCTCCCAAATGGGTATCACCATTGGTTGATTTTACTTCAAAGATTCCGTCGCTTAACTCCAAGATGCTGATATCAAAGGTTCCTCCACCCAAGTCATAGACAGCGATTTTCTTGCTGCCCTTCTTGTCCAATCCATAAGCCAAGCTTGCGCTTGTCGGCTCATTTATAATCCTTAAAACCTTTAAGCCAGCTATCTCTCCAGCCTGCTTTGTAGCCTGCCTTTGCGAGTCATTAAAATATGCCGGAACAGTTATTACCGCACTATCAACCTCTTCGCCAAGAAATGCTTCTGCATCCTTTTTCAATTTTGCCAAGAGCATTGCACTAATCTCTGGAGGTGAATATTGCTTTCCCTTAAGCTCAACTTTTACATCCCCATTGGATGCTTTGACAATCTTGTAAGGCACATGGGTCTTGTCAAAATCAATTGCCTTGTCATCATATTTTCTTCCCATGAATCTTTTGATGTGAAATACAGTGTTTTCCGCATTCACAACAGCCTGCCTTTTTGCAGGTGTTCCAATCAATCTTTCGCCCTCTTTTGTGAAAGCAACCATTGAAGGCATAATCCTGTCACCCTCAGAAGTCGGTATTATTTGAGGCCTTCCGCCCTCAATATATGCCATGCAGCATTTTGTGGTTCCTAAATCAATTCCTATTGTCCTAACCATTTTTTTTCCCTCTATTAATATGCTTTGATGTTAGTGTTAAACACCAACAACTATTGTTAGTGTAAAATACCAACATCAATTATTTATAAATGTTGTGGTAAAATGCCAACAATGATTTATTTTTAGAATTAAATATAATTAGTATAAGCATTTTTTGATTTCTTTGAAGGCTTTACTCCCTCTTCTGAGTATTCTTCTTCAAATGTTGCATTGCCGTAATCAATAAGCTCTTTTTGCATGCAAAGCATTATGTAACTCCTTAATCCGATGGAAAATAATGTTGATGGATTAATATCCATTTTTGATTTTTTTAATGATTCTTCAGCATGCTTGTTAATAATGTATTCTATATTTGAAGGATACTTATTCAACGCGCTAAGGGCAAAATTAACATCCATGGAAAAAACCAATACTTTGTAGCCTTCAGAGGAAAAATCAGTAAATGTTTGTTTATATTCTTTATTTGTTGAAACCTCATCATAAACATTCTTAAAGCTTGAATAAAAGTATTTCATATAATTCATGTATTCCTTATTTGATAATCCATAAATCTCGGCATCTGCCAAGATGTGCCTTGCTTCTGAATTAATCATAGAATATACATTTTTTCCAAATTCTTCTGTTTTTCCCAATTTTTTGAAATCAGAGATTATTAATTCATCCAATCCATTGAATGTTTTTTCTTCATTTAGCATGCTTTGATAGAAAAAATACTTTATTTTTAAAATTATTGTTTCTTATTAACTATTACTTTGCTTGGCTTAATCAATTTTCCTTTGAAGAGATAGCCTTTTTCTGCCTCGTCAATGATTATGTTATCCTCTTTTGACTGGTCATTGACTGCCATTAATGCCTCATGGAAGTTAATGTCAAATTTTTCCCCAACTGATTTAATCTCTTTTAGTCCGCCTTTTTCCATTGTTTTTAATAGATTTTTATAGATCATTTTGAAACCCTCGTCATTGCTTGCTTTCAGGGCTTTTTCAAAGCTGTCAATTTCGGGCAGCAGATTTGCTATAAATTCAATTACTGCCTTATCTCCTGATTCATTGAGCTCTTTTGCAGCCCTTTTTTTGTAATTGTCAAAATCAGCTTGAAGGATTCTTAGCTGATTCATTGTCAATTCATAGTCCTTTTTCAAATCATCATATTTTTTTGACAATTCAGCGCATTCTTTGCATTCAGAATCTTTCTTTGCCATAACAATAGAGTATTCAACCTTTTTATTTAAATAATTTATCCATAAAAAGCTATAAACAGCTAAATTTATCAAAAAATTATGGAAATTTTGGATTATTTAAAATCTGCATTAGTGTTGGCTTATGCCAAGAGCATTGATAGGGGCATGCAGCCGAGCAGCTATGAAAAAAAGCAGTTCAATCTATTTTCCAAATCACTTGAAAAGAATTGCAAAAATGGATACAATTTAATCAGCTCACTTAAAATTATGAAGTTTATGAAATATTCCCCTTACCTAATTAATTATGAATTGTTTTTAAAAGATCTGCCAGAGCCTCTTTGCTTATCAGCAACTATTGAGTCATTAATTGATGGGGATTTGATTAATCCTAATCCCCCTATGCCTGGAAGAGAGTATGAAATAAGATTAAGCAGTGATATGTCAAAAATCTTCAGCGACGAATTGACTAAAAGATTGATAGATTTGCCCAAAACCAAGGCAACAAGCCTGTCATTCTTTTATGATAATTAAGCGGGCTCACAGGGATTTGAACCCCGGTTTTCAGCTCCGAAGGCTATTGTACTATCCAAGCTATACTATGAGCCCAGTAATTATTGATTGCTTGCTTATTAAAAAATTTTATAATAAGGCAAAATATGTTTTTTCCTTAATGAACGATTATATAATACTTTTAATAATGGCAGTTTATGTGCTTTTGTCAACAATCATCCCAATAATATTGCAAAAGAAAGGGAAGATAAGCAAAAGGCTGGCAAGAATGATAATACATTTCTTGTCAGGTTTCAGCATTTTGTCATTGTTCTTTGCCCAAAACAAATGGCTTTACTTGGGAGTTTCGGCAATATTCACTTTATTGATATTTTTTTCAAGGAAATCAACACCTTTATTGAATCATTTTTTTAATTCAATAAATGAAAAAGAGGAAACTGATTATTTGCAAGGGCCTTTCCTTTATGCTATTGCACTGGACTATTTGATTGTTTATTCCATAATCACTGGCAATAATCTCATCCCTTTTGCAAGCATGCTTATCTTGGTTATCTCAGACCCTTTTGCCTCAATGATTGGAAAAAAGTACGGCAAAAACAATTACTCATTGATTAAAAGCAATAGGACTATTGAGGGCTCAATTGCAATGTTTTTGATGAATGCCTTGATACTTTCATTAATGTTTGGATTTGGCACAAAATCAATTGGAATAAGCTTTATATTGGTTGTTATTGAAGTCATTAGCCCTAGCAAGATAGATGATTTCACGCTGCCTTTTGCAGCCTCATTATTGCTTGCCATTAATTAAGAGATTATTAGAAATAATATTATTATTGCAAAGATTGCAAGGCTCGAAAAAAACGCTTTGAAAAAAGCGCTTGGCGCGCTCAAATCCTCGAATGAAAAAAATGCTCCCATGAAAAAGAACAGGAATAAAAAGATGAATAATAGTATTATTGGGGACAGCATCAATTATTCGCCTCAATTGTTTTTATCATTAATTAAAAAATAATGCAGCAATGGTTTAAATAATTATAGCGTGCCCAAATGGCGAGTCCTAGCATTGCAGCAAAAAATATAATAGCGTGCCCGAGGGGATTTGAACCCCCGACCTACTGCTATCTCCAAACTCAGTGTAGGTCAGTTTCATCATTTTTTCAGTTGACCTTCTTATCTTCACAATTTTAGGAGGCAGTCGCTCTATCCAAGCTGAGCCACGGACACATGAATAATAAAATACAGGCAATTTGGGCTTTTAAAACTTAACTACTGATTAATTAAGTCTTTCCAATTCTTTTCATAATATTGGAATTTTTGAGTAAACTCCTCTTTTGAACTCATGATTACTCCAAGCTCTAAAAGCCTTTGCTTAATCTCTTCATTTGCAAAATCAGCTTCCTCTACTGAATTACATAGCTTCTCTATCTCAATAATGTAGCCATAGCCCTTGGTGTCATCAAGGCAAACGCTCAGTCCCTTCCAGCTGAACTCTTTTCTTTTCCTCAGCCATTTTATTTTTGCATCAAAGCCAATTGTTTCAAACAACTCCTTCAATGAATCAAAATCTTGGGGCTTCATCCTTATTTCAATCTCTTTTCTTTGCTCATCATGCATTTTGCCCAATTTGAGCCATACCTTGGAATAATCATCGTTTTTTTGTATCCTCAAATCCTTGTCAGAGTTGAGGTAATGTGTTTCCTGCGAAGTATTGGATAATAATTCAGCATTTTGACCAAAGAATAAAACCAATTTATCATATTTTTCTCTTGATATAAAGCTTCTCAGCTCAGCCTCATAGACCATTTATTTTAGTATTAATACAATATTTATAAGACTGAGTATTATTCTATTTTTTTAATAATATTTATAAAAAGAATCTTTTAAAATAATAGTATGAATACTCTTGAAACATTATTGCAAGAATATGTTGATAATGGTTTTCTTCTTCATGGTTCAACAGTTGATATTAAGGATAATTATCTTAAACCTAATTTTTATGGAAAAATTTATGCAACAAATAATTATGAAATTGCAATTATGAAAGGTATTGTATCAAATATAAATGCATGCTTAATGTATTCTTGGAATGTTTCATCTAAGAATCCTTTAATTATTCTTGTTAAAAATATGGGACAAAATCCTATACATCAAAAGGGGTTTGTATATATTATTGAAAAAGAATATTTTATTCAAGAAAAAGATAATCCTGAGTTTATTGCTTACAATAAGAATATAAATATTTTAGAAAAAATACCTGTTAATCTTAGTGATTTTAAAACTCCAGTTTATGTTTTATTACCAAAAGAAACCGCTGGAATGAGATTAAATTAATCATACAAGCTCATGTTTAGTCTTTCCATTAGCTTTTCTTTTATTCCGTTGAACTCTTCAAAGTAGGTTTTTAAGAATCCGAACAATTTTGGCTGGTATTGGGTTCTCAAATATATGGGAAAGAAGAATTTCACCCAATCATTTTTTCTCCAAGTGCCTTTATAATCAAGCTCTAAATTATATTTTATTGAAAAAATTCCCATGACTGTGTC
>CAZMEY010000038.1:0-7462 GCA_964565435.1 Candidatus Woesearchaeota archaeon | reverse complement strand
AAAGCTATTTGATTAATATCACTGCTGAAACCAATGAGATGATTAAAAGAATGGAGTTGGTCAAGAAATCAGGCAATGAATATATAATGATTGACACTTTAACAGCTGGCTGGGCAGCAACCCAGACTATTTGCAACAAGGCAAGGGAGATGGGATTAATTGTTCATGGCCACAGAGCGTTTCATTCAGCTTTTGACAGGAATCCTTTGCATGGAGTAAGCATGAAAGTCATCTGCGAGATTGCAAGGCTTCAGGGAATTGACCAATTGCATATTGGGGCAATGGGCAAATTAGTCGGAGGCAAGGATGAAGTCAGGACAAATTATGAAAAATCTTCATTGATGCAAAACAAAGAAGAAAACTTGATGCTTTCACAGGATTGGGGAAATATCAAGCCAATGTTTAGCGTTGCAAGCGGCGGGCTTCATCCAGGGATTTTAAAGCCAGTATTAGATTTATTGGGCACAGAGATAATTGTTCAAGTTGGTGGAGGCATGCATAGCCATCCTGGTGGCACAAATGAAGGGGCTAAAGCTGTAAGAGAAAGCATTGAAGCTTATTTGAAAAAAATCTCTTTGAAAGAATATTCCAAAAGCCACCCAGCATTAAAGAAAGCCTATGAAAAATGGGGAGAAAAAGTCTACGAATAAAACCATGAAATACGGCTTGGCTCTTGGAGGTGGAGGCGCTAAAGGATTCGCATTGCTTGGCGCTCTAAAATTTCTTGAAGAATGTGGCTTTAAGCCAAATATAATATCGGGCACAAGCATTGGCTCAATTGTTGGAGCAATGCTCGCCAATGGATTAAGCGCTGATGAAATCTTTGAGCATGGCAAAAAGATAAACATTTCAAAGATTTTTGAGCTGGATATCCCCCTAAAAGGCTTGTCAAAAAAAGGAAAATTCAAGGCAGTTTTTGGAAAATACATGAACGGAAACATTGAAGAATTAAAAACCAAATTTATTGCAGTGGCGACAAATATCCAGACAGCAATGCCACATTTTTTTGAAAAAGGCAATTTGCTTGATGCAGTTGCCGCAAGCTGCAGCATTCCGGGATTTTTTGTTCCAGAGGTGATTAATGGAATGACCTTTGTTGACGGGGGGCTGACAAGCATGACTCCAATAAATGTCTTAAGGGATAAAGGGGCTAAAAAAATAATAAGCATCAGCTTATTGCATTTTGATTATGAATTGATTGAGCCAAACCTTTTGATAAATGACATAGCTAGGGATACAATATTAATAACAGAAGATAGCTTAACAAGGCTTGAAGAGAGAAACTCTGACATTGCAATAAGAATACCCACTGGCAAGTATTCAATATTGTCAATAAAAAATCCCTCCGAATTGTTTGATTTGGGGTATAATGCCGCCAAAAAGCATTCTAGGCAGATAAAAAATCTTTTGCAGCGATAATTTTAAAAGCAAATGATTTTTACTTTTTTTCAATGGCAAAAGATGTTGAGATTGAAAAAAAATTCCTGATCTATGAAGGCTGCCGCGAATTTGCAAATCCCATATTTTATGAACATTTTTGCACAATTGATAACTTAATCAATGAAGCATGCGAGCAAGGCTCAGACATTGAGCAGTTATACTTGGATTTGGGAAAAAAGGATGAAATATTAAAATATTCCGGATTGAAAATTGGATTTGATATCTATGAAATAAGGATTAGGAAAAAAGAAAAAAATGGCGTTGAAAAATATTTTATCACATTTAAATCCGACGGCTTGCAATCAAGGGGTGAAAAGCAAGAAGCCATATGCGGCCAGGATTATTCTTTTTTTGAAAATTTTTCAATAAGCAAAGTGTTAAAGAAAAGGCTTGAAAAAGAAATTGATGGAATAATCTATGAATTTGATGTTTATACTGACAGAAGCTTAATAGTTTGCGAAGCTGAGATTGAAGATGAGTCATGGCTTGAAAAAATACTCCCTATGGGAAAGGATGTGACTATTGATAAAAAATACAAGAATAAAAATCTTGCCTTACCAAATCTTTGAATTATATCTTACTTCGTTTTTTACCCTTCTTAATATGCAGGAATTTTTGGAATTGGCATCGCTTATATTGGCGCAATAATCCTCATCAGGGCAATTATGCGCGTTTTCGTCGCAAAATGAAACATAAGATGTCACGCAGCCCGATTTTAATTGAGTGTCTGTTATTAATTGGCAAAAATCATTGCTTTTAAACCATAATCCTGCAATAAAATAGCAATTATTCTCATTTGACGCTTCCCTGCATAGGGAGGGATTATCATTGTAATAAGCGAAGTTTGCCAAGCACCAATCCCTTTGAAGCCCTGATTGGTCATAGCAAAAAGTCAAATTATTGGCATTCAATGCAAAGCAGTCATTTTTTACAAGGGCATGCACTTCAGGGCATATTGATTCATTGCCTGATTCTTTTATATGATAAATATAGCAAGCCCTTGCCAATTGATAATCCGTTGAACTGTTGATGAATTGCATAGATTTGCAATAACTTAAATCATCCCTATAAGATTCATAAGGGGAGGCTGTTCTTAGGCAATTGGCTTTTACAGCTTCATTTTCAATAGTGCTGCAAAGATTTGTGGCAAAGATGCTTGAAGCCAAATACTGCTTTCTTAAATCCATTTCATAATAACAGCTGCTCCTATTTTCAGGAATCAAGACATTGCAATAATCTTTGCTTAAAGATATTGTTGCCTTGCAGGTATTTCTTAAATATGAATCATTGATTAAATCGCATGAAGTAATATCTGAATAAAGGTAAGAATATGAATAAATGCAGCTCTGTGCCAATTCATTATTGGTGATATTCAGGCAAAATCCGGCGCTGTTAAAAACAATGCTTCTGCATTCCTCCCTCATGTTTTTTTCGCTTATTTGGGAGCAAGGGTCCTGGAATTTGCAGGATTGGTTGACATCAGGGAATGTTGCATTTTCGCACATTGCCAAATCCCTGCAAGACCTAAATTGCTCGCTCTCTTTTGAGCATTCAGTCCAATCAGTGCAGGACCAATTGGATTCGCAAGGCTCAACGCATTCCTGAATCTCGGTTTCTCTCATGATTATTGAATCATTCAAGCAATTAAAATCAACCCTAATCCTCTCTTGGGTTCCATTGGCGCATTCGCTCCAGTCTGTAAAAAGAGAATAATCCTCACAGGATTTTCCGTTGCCCTTTAAAGTGCATCCTGCAAAAATAATAATCAATGCAAGAGATAAGATTGCCAAATAATGCCTTTGCATAAAAAATTACCAGTCGCCAATCTTTTAAAAATATATTCAAAATCAAAGATTTTATTGCCAATATTTATATATAAAGAGAACAAAAAAAGAATAAATGGCAAGCAATTTCAATTTAGTTGCAAAATATGTTTTAAAAAGCAAAAAAGAATTCTTACTGGCATTATTGTTCACTATTATAAGCTCCGCATTTACTCTTTCAATACCTTTAATTGCCCAAAAAATAATCAATGATATAACATTGCAAACTCTTCAGTTAAGCCATCTTTTAGGCCTTTTTGCAATATCAATGCTTTGCGCAAGCCTTGGAAGCGTATTTGAAGGAATAGGTAGGTATTTTTCATCAGCAGCAGGAACAAACGCCCAATATTATCTTAGAAAGGATATTTATGAAAGCATCAATGCCCAAAGCTTCAAATTCTTTGATAATAAAGAGATTGGGGATTTGGTTTCAAGAACAACAAGCGATATAGAAAATGCGCATTCAATATTCTCAAGAAGCACAATAACTTTCATAACATCAATAATAACCTTTATGGGAATAATCATAGGGGCTTTTATCACTGTCAAGGAGTCAGTGATTGCAATCATAATTGCATCATTATTGTATTCAATAGTTGTTGCCTATTCATACAAAAAATTGTATTATGCCTATGAAAGCGCCAGGGTTAATTTTGCAAAGATAACAACAATAATAAGGGAAAACCTCATAGGCGCAAATGTTGTAAGAATATTCAATTCTCAAAATAAGGAGCTTTCAAAATTTGGCAAAAAAAATGACGCTTTTAAAATAGACAGCATAAAGACAGTGAAATGGCAGACTGTCATAAATTATGGTTCAAGAATAATAACAAGCATAATAACTTTGGCTGCTTTTGCTTATGGGGGATTTCTTGTAATAAGCGGCGAAATAATGATGGGAACGCTTATAGCCTTCATGTCATATATTTCAATGCTTTCAATGCCGTTCAATAATATGGGGCAGGTCATAATTGATTTTGTCCAATCAGGAGCCAGCATAAAAAGGGTTAATGAAATCATAGAATCAGTAAGTGAAATAGCGGAAAAAAAGAATGCATTTTCAAGGCGCATAAAAGGGGATGTTGAATTCAAAGAGGTAAGTTTTGGATACACAAAGGATTCAATGGCTGTAAAAAAAATAAATTTCAAGGCAAGCGCAGGCCAGACAATAGCTATAATAGGGACAACCGGAAGCGGAAAAACCTCTTTAATTAACCTTATACCCAGATATTATGATGCAGATAAAGGCGAAATACTTATAGATAATATGAATATAAAAAATTACAATATCAGCAATCTAAGAAGCCAAATAGGCTTCTGCAGCCAAGAGGTTTTCTTGTTTAATATCAGCATAGCTGACAACATAAGATTTGGCAAACCTAATGCCAGCTTTCAGGAAGTGATTGATGCAGCCAAGAGTGCAAACATCCATGATTTTATAATGACTCTGCCCAAAGGGTATGATACAATAATAGGGGAAAGGGGCAGCAGTTTAAGCGGAGGGCAAAAGCAAAGAATAGCAATAGCAAGAGCATTGATACTTAATCCAAAAATATTGATACTTGATGATAGCACAAGCGCAGTTGACACAAAAACAGAATACCAAATACAAAAAGCATTGGAATATTTGATGAAGAACAGGACAAGCTTTATCATAACTCAAAGGGTTAACAATCTAAAAACTGCAGATTTGATTTTATTAATGGATAAAGGAGTCATAATTGCAAGCGGAAAGCACGAAAAATTATACTTAAAGAATAATATATATACAAATATATATAATACATTATATACTAAGCAAAGGGAAGCTGAGCTTGAGCTAAAAAGGGGTGAAAAATAAATGACTAAAGGACCATTAAGCGGGAATGATGTAAGGAGCGGAAAGATAACTGATATGCAGCTATGGAAATGGATGCTAAGCTATCTCAAAAACTATAAATCCTCATTTATTGCAATGATTGCGGGCCTTTTAGCTTTGACAGTCATTGATGCAATTCTTCCAAGCATACAGCAAAAAGTGATAGATGAAGGAATAATAATAGGGGCAAAAGACATAGCAATAAACCTTATAATAATCTATTCTGCAATGATGGCAATAAGCCTTATTGGCTCGGCAATTCTCAACTATTTTCTGGGAAAATACGGGACAAAAATAATACAGGAAATGAGGCTTGACCTTTTCAAAAATGTGCAGAATATGAGCATGGATTATTTTGAATCCCATAACACTGGAGACTTGATAAGCACTGCAACAAATGATATTGACCAGCTTAATATGATATTCAGCGGGCAATTGGCAACAGCAATTGTTGGAGTATTCAAATTATTTCTAATTATTGCTTTTATGATAAGGCTGAATTGGGAAATGACAATAATTTCCATCCTTGTAATACCTTTGCTTATAATTGTAATAATGGCAGTCAATGTATTCCTCAGAAATTCATTCAGGAAAGTGAGAGCAAAGATAAGCACAGTAACCCAAGTTATACAGCAGAATATAAGCGGAATAAAAGTGATAAAATCTTATGGAAGGGAAAAGGAAAGCATTGAAGAATTTGAAAAAGCCAACAGGGAAAACAGGGAAGCAATGTTTGCAACAGGGAAGATAATGAGCGTATTCTTCCCTACATTCACATTCATAATATATTCCCTTACAAGCATAATACTTTTGTATGCAGGATACGGGCTGCTCAACAATGGAATAACCCTTTTTGGAAGCACAATAACAATAGGGGAATTAAGCGCATTCAATTCATACATGATGCAAATGATATTTCCAGTTATTATGATACTTATGTTTAAGCAAATAAGCGATAATGCATTGGCAAGCGCTGAAAGGATATACTCCATATTGAATGAGGAAAACAGCATAAAAGAAACAAAGCACCCTAAGCAAATAAAAAATTTAGATGCATCAATAGATTTTGAACAAGTGTATTTCAATTACAAATCAAGGGAAGAAACGGCAAAAAAAGACATAAATGTCTTATTAAAGCAATTTAACCCAATGGAAAAAATGGCAATTTCAAGACTGGCAAAGAATTTCACCCCTGAAAAAAAGCTCACCTTCATAGAAAGATACCTGGATTTGAAAGATGATGAAAAATCAGTATTCATGAAAAAAATGAGGAATGAAAAAAATGCGCCAGAAATAATGTCAAAATTCACCCAAACATTCAGCACTGATTTACCCAATAAAGAGCTTGCCAAAATACTTGAAAAAAGGCTTAAGGGGGAATACTCAGAGATATCATTAAACATGGGATTTAACCTAAATAATATTGACGAATTCATACAATCAAAATCCCTTACAAACACACAAATACTTGAAATTTTAAGCAAAGCGCCAAAAGAAGAAGGCAAACCATTCAGCAATGAAATAAAAAAAGCAATAAAAGAATATGAATATTTGGCAAGCAAGAAAAAAGAAGACGTGCTGAAAAATATTAACCTCCACATCCCAAAAGGAAAAACAGTGGCTTTTGTGGGAGAAACCGGGGCTGGAAAATCAACAATAATAAAGGTCCTTGCAAGATTCTATGATATAAAATCAGGAGAGATAAAAATAGGGGGAATAAACATAAAAGATTTCAAACTTAATGACTTGAGAAGCATAATGGGTATGGTGCCTCAAGATAATTATCTTTTCTCAGGAACAATCCTGGAAAACCTTTATTATGGCCTAAGCAAAAAGCCAGAAATGAATGGCAAACTGCTTAAAATAACAAAAAATATTGGGCTCCATGATTTCATAAAAGAGCTTCCCCTCCAGTATGAAACTCCATTAAATGAAATGGGAACAAACTTGAGCATAGGGCAAAGGCAATTGATATGCTTTGCAAGAGTCTTAATGATTGAGCCTAAAATATTGCTTTTGGATGAAGCCACAAGCAGCATAGACCCTTACACTGAAAAAATCATACAAGAAGCAATCAAAAAGATAAGCAAAGGTAGGACAACTTTCATAATAGCCCATAGATTGTCAACAATAGCAAATGCAGATATTATCTGCGTAATGGATAATGGAATGATAATTGAGCAAGGCTCGCATGATGAGCTTATGAAAAAAAAAGCCAGGTATTTTGAGCTAGTAAACTCAATAAATCAATGAAAAAGCTTTAAAAAACCCTCCCTTTAATTATTATATTATTTGAGACTGTAGCTCAGACTGGGAGAGCGCACGGCTGAAGACCGTGATG
>CAZMEY010000037.1:0-7778 GCA_964565435.1 Candidatus Woesearchaeota archaeon | reverse complement strand
GATATTAATTAATTAGAATTATATTACTTTAAAAAAGTTTGTCTTATTTATTTAAAGCTTATTTGTTCCATTAACTTTTTTCTTAGACCATTTGGGGTTTTTTATTTTTGGTGATTTTCCGAACCCGCAGTTGCTGCATTCTGAAGTCTTTTTTCTAAGGGACCTGTTGCCGCATCTTCTGCAGATTACATGAGATGAGCCTCTACCCTTTTTTCCCTGCGCTGGAGTTCCTCTAACCATATTGTATCAATTCCCTTATTTATTTTGCGGTGACAAGAAAAGAATCATGTCTCCCCTTATTAAAACTCTTCCAAGGTTTCTTTTTACTTCCCCTTCAACTACTTCTTGCGCATTGTCAAAAACTATGTTTAAGTGTATGTCAAAGGCTTTCAAAGTCCCCACAAATTGGAGTCCATTTTTTAATTCTGCTAAAACGCTCTTGTTTCTTGCTTGATTTAAAGCATCAAGAGGTTTAGTCATTTCCAAACTTTTAGGCATTTCCATATCGGCATAAGTATTGCCTAATATTTAAAAAGCTTTTGATTAAATTTTTTGTTTTTGGCTTTATATTGCATTCCCGTGTTTAGAAAGTTTTTTAAAAGAATATGTGATTTTATTATGCTATGGCTATTAATCAAAGAAGGTCTGTAAAGAAAGAGACTGGCTCTGGATATAAGAGGGATAGGTCCAAGAGAAAGGCAGAGCTTGGAAGGCCTGCAAGCTTGACAAAGATTGGCGAGAAAAAAGTCAAAAAAGTAAGGACTCTTGGAGGCAAAGTAAAACCAAGGTCTTTGCAGGATTCAAAGATCATAGTTTTGGATGGAAAGAAAAAGATTGCTGCAAAAATCATCAGGGTTGTTGAGAACTCCGCTAACAGGCACTTTGTCCGTATGAATGTAATGACTAAAGGGGCAATAATTGAGACTGACAAGGGAAAAGTCAAGATTACTAATAGGCCAGGTCAAACAGGGCAAATACAGGGAGTTTTAGTCAAATAATCATTTGACAAAACATTATAAATACTGATAATTCTTTTAATAAGTTATGCTTTATAATTGCGTTCTTGCAAGATTCTCCGGAGAGTTCGGGGTTAAGTCTGGCCAGACTAAGGAGCTTTTGGAAGGGCTGTTAAGGGATAATTTGATAAATGCTCTCTTAGCTAATGGGAAAAAAGATTTATTGGCCAGGCTAAAAATCATTGACAGGCTTGGAAGGTATTATCTTGTTCCTGATGGCGCAACGAATAAAGACATTGAGGATTTGATTTTTGCTGCCGGAAAGATGTTCGGGTTTTCAAGCGTTTCTCCTTGCGTGCAGGTTTCAATGAATGATAAAAGCAATCTTGTCATTGTTCCTGCAAAGTTAATGGTTTCGCATAGTCTTTATCCTGGCATTGTTGGAATAAAATCAATTGGCGCAAAAGTTGATGAAGTCTCTTGGAAAAATGAGATAGACCTTGCTTGCAGGAATTTTTCAAAGCGAAAGATTGCATTGGATGCCAATGCTTGGAATGTTTCCCCTTGGGCTTTAAAAATTGATAAAAAGCTTGAGATTGAAATATTTGAAAAAAATGCATATATTAGCGCTGAGAGGATTAAATCCCCTGGAGGATTCCCTTTGGGGCTTGAAGACCCTTTAGTGGCATTGATTAGCGGAGGGATTGACAGCCCTGTTGCAGCATGGATGGCCATGAAAAGGGGTGCGCCATTGATTATTGTAATAATGGATACTTGTATGGAATCATGCTCTGCGCAAAAAAGGAAGGCTTTGCTTGAGGCAAAGGTTCTTTTGGATTATATGAAGGGCTACCCAAATCAAAAAGTGGTGGTTGTTCCTTATAATAAGGCGTTAAAAGAATTGTCAATTGCTGGGGAAGCAAAAGGCATAACCTGCCTTATGTGCAAAAGATTAATGTATAGGGTTGCTGAAAACATTGCTTGCGCTTTCGGGGCTAAGGGCATAGTGACTGGCGAGATTTTGGGGGAGCAGGCAAGCCAGACATTGCAAAACATTTCAGTTTTAAGCTCGGCAATAGGAATGCCAATTTTTAGGCCATTGTTTTGCTTTGATAAATCAGAGGTGATTGACAAATCAAAGCAGATAGGAACTGATTTTGTTTTTGGCATAAGCCAGGATTCCTGCTTTGCTGTGCCAAAAAAGCCGGCAATAAGGGGGGATGCTGAATTGGTGGAAAGGGTAGAAAAAACTGTTGATATTGATAAGTTGGTCTCTTATTGCGTTTCAAATATGAAAGAGCTGTCCATTAAAGAGATTAGGGAATGCAATTAATTATTCTTGAAACTCTTCCAAATTTTCAAAGCAGTTTGCCAGGCGCATGACTGTTGAGGTTTTGGCCAATTTGGCGATGCCGGATATTTTTTCAATCAGATTATTTTGCTTGCTAGTCAATGCCTCATATGCCGGCAATAGTTCATCAATGGCTTCGCAGTCGCTTATGCATAGTTTGCTGAATATAAAATCTTCATGCTTTTCCGATCCCATTTTTGGCATTAATGGAAAAGACCTGCAAATTAAGGGCCTTTTATCATAGATGGCGCAAGAATCATTGATTAAAAAAGGGCATGCGTCATGGTTAAGGAACCATTTGAAAACAATTATTTTATTGTTTTTTGCCATGAATGCGCGGAAAGGCTTTATTGACAGCCCAATGCCTTTATTTTTTGCCTCTTTGATAAGCAATTCTTTTTCATCAAAAAATAGCGCCAATCCAGAATTATTGGGATTGACCAAAAAATGGATCATCCTCTTTTGGTCAATGTCATAATTGATTATTGGCGTTTTGGCGCTAAGATTCCTGCAACATCTGGAATGGCATGATTTGTATAAGCATTTAAATTCCATAAAAGGTCATCAAATAAGTATTTTATTGGCATTTGTTTTTATAAACCTTTTTTCCTTAAAATAAAACTGTTTAAAAAAGGCAAATATTAAATTAATTGCAAATGAAGCACAATATTTTGCCTAAAGGGTTTGATTCAATAAAGGATGTTGCAAAAAGCATAATGGAGCTGGATGAGCCAAGGGCTAAGTTCTTTTTTTATTTGCTGGGAGATTCTTTTGAATCCCAAGCAATAAATGATGAAAAAATGGGCTATTGCAGATTATGTGGTCTGGGATTTGAATTGGCTTATGGGCTTTTTGAGATGTGCTATAACTCAGTCATAAGAGAAGATGATTATTTAACAATTTCAATTTTTTCAGATGAAGTTGGCCATTTAAGGTATGATTCATTAATTGGCATTTTTACAGAGTTGCATGATTTTTCAACTTCAAATTATTTAAGGGAGTCGTCAAGCTCTTTGGAGAATATTATTAAAAAACTGTCAATAATGGATGAGATTAGCAGGAAATACTATTAAGCAAATGGTTTTAAAAATAATCAATGCCATAAAAAGTGATTATGGATGCCAATGAATTTTTGCTTTATGAGCATAAAATCATCTTTCAATTGTTGGAAAAGCTGAGGTTCAAGATTGATTCAATGAGGAAATCAAAAGAGCTTGACTTAAGATTCATTGATTTATTCACTGATTTTTTCACCACTTACATTGATATATATCATCATGGCAAGGAGGAGAACCTCATGTTTGAAAAGCTTAAAAAAAAGAAGCTATCGGAAAGCCATAAGGAAGAGATGGATTTGCTGCTTAAGCAGCATAATTTAGGCAGGGAGATAGTTGAAAAAGTAATAGTTTTAAGCGCTGAAAATTTAAAGGGCAAAACCTTTAATTTACAGGAGATACTTGACTTGCTTGGAAAGTTCCATAAGCTATACATTGAGCATGCCAGGATTGAAGATGAATCTTTTTTTCCAAAAGCTATCAATTATTTCAATGATAATGAAAAAGAGCAATTATTGCAGGATTTTTTCAAGTTTAATATTAAAATGATTGACCAAAAGTACAAAGCATTGATTGAAATGATTTGATTTTTATAAATATCTATTAATTAGCACAACAACTTTTAAAAACCAACAACCTATTGGTATAAACTTAAGGGTTTATACCCAGAAGTTGTGATAATATGCATTGTCCTTATTGTTCAAGCGATTCAACCAAAGTTATTGATAAGCGTGCTTTTTCAGAAACCACTAATTGGAGGAGAAGAGAGTGCCTTAATTGCCAAAAAAGGTTCACAACTTATGAGAATGTTGAGCCTATAAAGATTAAAGTTATTAAGAGCACTGGCCAGTTTCAGGATTTTGACAAGAATAAGATTGTTAGCGCAATTATTAAGTCAAGGAGCAAGAAAACCTTGCCTATTGAAAAGATTGAGGAGATTGCTGATTCCATTGAGTCAGAGATTTTGTCAAAGAATGTTTTTGAAATCCCTAGCAAGAATATTGGAGAGATGATTCTTTCAAGGCTTAAGGTCGCTGACCCTGTTGCTTATATAAGGTTTGCAAGCGTTTTTCGCGGCTACACCGATGTTTCAAGCTTTGAAAATGACATAAAAGAGCTAAAAGTGAAAAGAATTGTTAATGGCTCTGGCGATACAACTGATTTGTATTTGCAGGTGACTAATAATAGCGAAGAGGTTGATGATTGGGATACTGAGAAAATTGTCCAAGCATTAACCAAGGAGACAACTTTAAGCGAGTGGCAGGCAAGGGATATTGCCAAAGAGGTTGAAAGAAAGCTTCACAAGTCAGGTTTAAGCATTGTTAGCACAACCCTTATCAGGGAAATTATCAATAATGAGCTATTGGATAGGGGTTTTAATGACCAGCTTAATTCCCAGAAATTGATTGGAATGCCTTCTTATAATCTTCGCGAAGTAATCATGAATAAGAATAAGGATAATTCCAATATAAAATATAATAATCCCGAAGCGATTAATCTTGCGATTGCTGGAAATATTTTAAAGCAGTTCGCGCTCAGCAATGTTTTCAGCAAAGAAGTAGCTGAAGCGCATAGGAATGGATTGATTCATCTGCATAACTTGGATTATATTACAAGGGTTTATTGCGGAGCGCATAGCCCTGAATTCATTAAAAAGTATGGGCTTAAGGAGCAGCTGACTCTTAGCACCACTGCTTCCCCAGCCAAGCATGCTTCGGTTCTTACTGGGCATATTATAACTTTTATTGCAAGCATGCAGCCATATTATGCCGGGGCTTTAGGCCTTAGTTATTTGAATATTTTTTATGCGCCCTTATTAGTTGGCAAAAGCTATGAAGAGATTAAGCAGGAAGCTCAGGCTTTGATTTTTGGAATAGCGCAGGGCGCGTTTAGCAGGGGAGGCCAGACTATTTTTTGCGATTTTAATATTCATTTGGGAGTGCCTTCATATTTAAGGGATGTGCCAGCAATAGGCGCCAAGGGAGAATACACTGGCAAGGCTTATGGGGATTATGAAAAAGAGGCGCAAATGTTTGCCAGGGCATTATTGGATGTTTGGAAGGAAGGGGATGCTGATGGAAAAGTCTTTCCTTTCCCTAAATGCGATTTGCATGTGAATCAGGAAGCTTTTGATAACCCAGAGCAAAAGGAACTTTTAATGCATGCTTGCGAGATTGCAGGATTCAATGGAAGCCCGTATTTTGTCTTTGACAGGGACCAAGTGACTTTATCAGCCTGCTGCAGGCTGAAAGAAAGGGTTGATGACCCTGAAATATTAAGGCATCCTGAAAGCATAAGGTTTTGTGGTTTTCAAGTAGTGACTCTTAACCTGCCTCAATGCGCTTACAGAGTAGGCAAGGGAAATATTGACGGATGCATTAAGGAGATTCTTAAATCAATGGATTTGGTGCTAAAAGCCCATTTGGAAAAAAGGGCTTTCTCTAAGGAGTTAATGTCTTCTCCTGGAATGCCTTTGTGGCAGATAGGGAAAATTTCACCTGATGGAAAGCCTTATGTTGATATTGATAAAAGCACTTACATCTTTGGGCTTATAGGTCTTAATGAATGCGTAAAATTCCTTATGGGCGAAGCCTTGCATAGCTCTGATGATGCGTATAAATTGGGCTTGAAGATTATTTCAAATATGTATTTAAGGATTAAGGAGTATGAAAAGAGGCATAGTTTAAAATTCAGCTTGGAAGAGACTCCTGCTGAGGGTTGCAGTTTAAGGTTTGCAAAATTGGATTTGAAAAATTATCCTGAAAGCAAGGGAATTGTCAGGGGTAATTATGAATCAGGGGAGGTTTATTACACTAATAGCATTCATTTTGAAGCTGATGCTGACATTGATATCTTTGAAAGGATTGAAAAGCAGGGAAGGTTCAATAAATTGATTGAAAGCGGCTCAATCACTCATGTGTTTATAGGGGAATACCGCCCAAGCAAGGAGGCAATCTATTCCCTTATTGAAAAGGTTTGGGAAAAAACCCAGAGTTCCCAGATAACTATTAGTCCGGAGTTCACTGTTTGCAGGGATTGCGGAAAAATCAGCGAAGGGTATAGGAGGTGATTAAATTATGGCAGAGGAGGAATGTCCAAGGTGCAAGCATTGCGGAAGCACAAATGTTTACGGAATCAGCAGGGTTGTGGGATTTTTTAGCAAGATAGAGGATTGGAATAAGAGCAAAAGGGCTGAATTCAATGACAGGCAGAAAGGCAATTATTCAATTAAGGGAAATAATTAAAAAAAAAGAGCAAGGTTTTTAATAAAAAAGATGTGAATAAGTGAGAGATTATGGTAGTAATAATAAATATTTTTACTAAAAGGGATTGCCCTAACTGCCCTAAAGCCAAAGCGCTGGGGGAAGAGTTGAAAAAAATGGGCAAAAATGTTGAATTTTTTGACGTTGAAACTCCTGAAGGATTGTCTGAAGCATTAATGCATAATGTTTTAAGTACTCCAAGTGTTATAATTTCACAAGGTGTAAAAGTTGTTGCAGAGTTCTTGGGGGATAGCCCAAAAATTGAGGATGTGATAAAATGGTTATAATAAAGGATATTATTGACAGCAGTTTCATTGATTATCCTAAAAAGATTTCAATGGTTGTATTCACTGCTGGATGCAATTTCAGATGCCATTATTGCCATAATCCTGAGCTTGTCAATCCTGAGCTGCCTTTCATGTCAGAGGATAAGGCTATCAAAAAAATTGAATCCAAAAAGGAATGGGTTGATGGAATAGTAATCACTGGAGGTGAGCCGACTCTTCACCAGGATTTGCCTGAATTCATTAAAAAGATTAAAAAGATGGGCTTGCTCATAAAGCTTGATACAAATGGCACCAACCCTGATATGATTGAATCATTGATTAATGAGAGCTTGATTGATTATATTGCAATGGATATAAAAGCGCCGCTAGAGGATTATTCAAAAGTGACTGGCTTGGAGTTTGACACAGCCCTTATCAAAAAAAGCATTGAATTAATAAAAAACTCCGGGATTGATTATGAATTTAGGACAACTATTTTGCCTAAATTATTCAAGGAAGAGGATATTATGAAATTGGGGTATTTATTGAATGGGGCTAATTTGCTGGTTTTGCAAACATTTAGGGGAGGGAAAACACTTGACCCTGAATACGCAACGCAGCCAAGCTATCTAAAGCCTCAAATGGAGCATTTTACAAGGATAATCAAGCCTTTCATTAAAAACGTAATTTCAAGATAAAATATAAGATTATTGACAGCCCGAATGTTGCGCCGACTATCTGGATAAAAGACAGATTAGGCATATCCACATTCATTCCGAAAAACCCGCTGATTATTGTTGGAATAATCAATAATGAACCTATTATTGTAAGCCTATACATGT
The DNA here is from genome assembly GCA_964565435.1 of Candidatus Woesearchaeota archaeon. Classification (GTDB taxonomy): domain Archaea; phylum Nanobdellota; class Nanobdellia; order Tiddalikarchaeales; family Tiddalikarchaeaceae; genus JAQTTT01. The sequence continues at coordinate 45 of CAZMEY010000037.1, read as the reverse complement.
GGTTGTTTGTTTCAAAGCTAATCATTGACATGTACTCATTGTTTA
>CAZMEY010000036.1:0-7883 GCA_964565435.1 Candidatus Woesearchaeota archaeon | reverse complement strand
AAAAGCTTATCCGGATAACAAGGATGGAGAAAGGGGCAAAAAAAGAAGAGTTTGGGGAATACAGGCTCTCAAAAATAATAAAATAGTAAGGAAATATTTATGTTTGTTTCAATAATAATGCCTATTTATAATGAGGATAAGACTCTGGAAAAAATAATTGATAAAATATTGAAAGCGAAATTGCCCATTCATAAAGAGATAATTCTTGTTGATGACGGAAGCTCTGACAATTCAAGAAATATTATAAAAAAATATTCCAAAAGGAAAAACTTTCAGGCAATATTAAAGGATAAAAATGAGGGAAAAGGAGCTGCAGTCATATCAGGGCTTAAGGCAAGCAAAGGGGATATCCTCTTGATACAGGATGCTGATTTGGAATATAATCCCAACGATTATTCAAAGCTATTGGCCCCAATAATATCCAAAAAATCCAAAGTGGTTTATGGCTCAAGGTTTAAGTCAAATAAAGGGCATTTAAAAGAATATAAATTAATTTATATGCTTCATTTTTTCGGCAATAAGTTTTTGACAATTGTGGCAAATCTGTTATTTGGCTCAAGATTGACTGATATAGAAACTGGCTACAAAGCCTTTGCAAGAGAGGTTTATGAAAAGCTTAATTTGAAATCCAAAAGGTTTGAATTTGAGCCGGAAATTACTGCAAAAATTTTGAAAAACGGCTTCAAAATAGCAGAGGTCCCAATCTCTTATTATTCAAGAGGCTTTAAGGAAGGGAAAAAAATTACAATAATTGATGGCTTAAAAGCGCTTTATTATATTATTAAATTCAGGATAATGGATTAGGGGAAACTATTTAAACATGCAAAACTTCCTCTAATATTATGTCTTTGTTCAATGATTTATTATCTAGTGACCAGACATTGTTTTCTGACGAGAGCGTTCTTGATTTTGATTATATTCCTGACAGCGTCAAAAGCAGGGATTATGAGATGAGAAAGATTGCTGATTCAATTAAGCCAATGTTTTTTGAAAAAAAGCCCAGCAACATATTCATTACTGGAAAGCCGGGAATCGGAAAGACTTTGACAATGAAGTTTATTTTGAATGATTTAAAGGAGTCAAGCAATGACATTATGCCTTGCTATATCAATAATTGGAAGAGTTCCACAAGCCACAGCGTCTTTGTTGAGCTTAGCCAGCTTTTTGGAACGCCTTATCCTAGGAAAGGCATAAGTACTGAAGAGATTATGGGGAATATTATAAGGAAGATTGAGGGAAAGAAAGGTGTTGCAATAGTTTTTGACGAGATTGATAAGGCGCAGGATATGGATTTTATTTATCCCTTGATTGAAGGATTGGGAAAAAAGGTGTGCATAATATTTATCTCAAACTATGCTGATTTTTTGAAAAAAATTGATTCTAGGCTAATGTCAAGATTAAACCTTGAAAGCTTGGACTTTAAGGAATATAATTATGAACAAGTTAGGGAGATATTGGAGGAAAGGATTAAATATGCGTTTTACCCCAATGTTTTTGATTCTGATGCGTTTGATTTAGCGGTTGATTATTGCTTTGAGTGCAGGGATTTAAGGAAGGGAATATCATTATTATTGAAATCCGGCAGGGTTGCTGAAAAGGATTCATCCAAGAAAATTAAAAAGGAGCATGTAGCTGTTGCAATTGAATCCGTAAAGAACTCCATTAGGACTGATTTAATTAAAGGGCTTGAAGAGCATGAAAAGGCAATGCTTGACTTGCTCAAAAGCAATAATGGAATAATCACCGGTGATTTTTATGAATTATTTATTAAATCCAACAAAGGTATAAGTCTCAGGACATTCCGCAAATATTTAAACAAATTGGAATTGCTTGAGTTCATTAAAACTGAGGATACTGGCATGGGTTTTAGGGGCAAAAGCAGGAAGATTTTTTTGAGGCAATAACATGGTGCTTGAAAGCCTTATGACTCCAAGGGATGTAAGAAAAAATAGTTGGCACCTGTTTTTTTTGGGAATCCTGTTTTCAAGTGTTGGAATAATAATCTCACTTTATGTTTTTCCGGGCAATGCAAGCCTTTTTTCGGTTTTTTTTACAACCCTTGCTGCAACGCCATTGTTCATTGATTTATTGAAAGATGAGGAATCATTGTCCATTAAGCTTTTGGAGAATAAGCAGCCAATATTCAAAAACAATCTTGATATCATTAGCGCATTTTTTTTCCTCTTTTTGGGATTCACCATTTCAGCAGTGCTTTGGTTTAGCTTTTTGCCGGAAAACTCTTTCGAATCTGCTTTTTTGGAGCAGATTAATGAAATCTCTGCAATGAAAGTGATTGCTTCCGCAAATATTATTGAAAACAGCGCATTTTTTTGGTCAATAGTCCAAAACAACTTGAGGGTGCTCTTTTTTTGCATACTTTTTTCAGTCATTTACGGCGCAGGAGCAGTCCTTATACTTTCATGGAACGCAAGCATTCTTGGAACAGCTGTTGGCATTTTTGTTAGGGAAAAAGTTGCAGGCAGCCAGAGCATGATAATAGATGTATTGGCAAACATTCCTTTAGGGTTGGGGCAGTACATGCTTCATGGAACCTTTGAATTAGTGGCTTATTTTATAGCAAGCCTTATTGGAGGAATAATAAGCGCTTCAATAATAAGGAAAAGCTTTAGCAATAATAACTTTTTTAAACTATTTAAGAACATAATATTTCTATTGATTATAAGTATAGTATTGATTTTTGTTGCAGGATTCATAGAAGCAGGGGGCATATAAATGGCTAAAAAAAGAATAGAAAAAGAAGAGGATGATTTTGAAATAGATTTTTCAGGAATCAAAAATTTCTTCAAAGGCAAAAAGGATAATAAAAAGCAAGAAGATGATGAGGAAGATTTTAATATTGATTTTTCTAAAACAAAGGACTGGTTTATCAAAAATAAAAAATTCACTTATCCTGCATGCACAGCATTATTGATAATTATTGCATGCTTTTTTGTATGGCAAGTAAGAGTGCAGGCAGTCCCAAATTATAGTGGAGGAATACTTCCAGACCTTGACACTTATATTTTTTTAAGATATGCAAAGCAAATAGTTGGGGATGGATTGGTTGCCAATGACACTTTAAGGCACTATCCTTTAGGTTTTGACACCAGCCAAGAGCTATTATCACCCTCTTATTCCGCTGCAATATTATATTGGGTTACCAATTTTTTAGGCCAAGAGATGTCAATAGTTGATGCTTCAATATATTATCCTCCAATAGCAACAGTCATTTCAATGATTTTTTTCTTCTTTTTTGCCAAAGAGGTTTTCAAAAGCAAAAAAATAGCCTTTGTCTCTTCAATGCTTTTGGCAGTAATGACCGGATATTTATACAGGACTAGCGCAGGAGTAATTGAAAAAGAAGCAATAGCTATGATGTTTTTGTTTGCATTGGCATATTTTGTATTTAAATCAATTAATGAGAAAAAAATAATCAAAAAAACTGTTTATGGAATATTTGCCGGAGCATCCTTGACCCTTTCTGCCCTTTCGTGGGGAGGGGTTGCAGTAATATTTGTCCCATTAGGCATTGCATTTATTATTTCCATACTTTTTAAAATATCAAAAAGAAGCGATTCAATAACCTATTTATTGCTGACAATTGCGGCTTTGGCAACAACACTATTCACTTCAAGATTTGGCGCAGGATTTGACATATTAAAGAATTATTTATTCCTTTTTTTCCCAATAGCATTATTATTAAATCTTTATTATTATGAAATCTATCCTAAGATATCAAGATTTTTAATAAAATACAAGCCAAAAAACCTTCCAGAGCATTATTATATCCTATTAATAGGTGCAGCAGCAATATTATTAATAACTCCAATCTTTCCAGGCATTAGTTTTTACCAAAAAATCTTTGCTTATGCTGATTCAATCATAAATCCTGCAGGTGATGCTTTTTCAAACAGTGTCAGCGAATTGCAGGCTCCTTATTTTATAAGCTCCAGCGGAGCTGACTGGTGGAGCGGGCTTAATTATAACTTTTTTACAATGATGATTGGGGCTTTCCTATTATTTTATGCAATGCTTAAAAAATTCAAAAATCAAAGAACAGTGCTTTCAATAGCATTCATATTATTGATGCTTGCATTCATTTTTTCAAGATTCAGCGACAGCCAAGAGTATAGCTCATTCAATGAATTCTTTGCCACGAGGATTTTTGGCTTGGAATTGCATTATTTGTTTATAATAATATTTTTGGCATATGCATTATATTTTATTATTAAAAACAATAAAAAAATTGAAGAGTTTTCGGAGATAAAAATGGAATATTTATTCATATTTTTCTATTTTTTCCTTTCAGCTGTCACTGCAAGAATGGCAGTTAGGATGATATTTTCTGTTTGCCCAGTGGCAGCACTACTTTCAGGCTACGCTTTTGAAAAAATCAGCGAAATATTTGGCAAAATAATAAAGCATCCAAAAATAGCTTATGCAATAATAGGAATCGCATTTGCATTAATATTTTATTATAATTACACAGTATCATACAATTCAAATAAAAGCATTTATCCTCCATTCACTTATGAATGGGATGAAGCAATGCAGTGGGTTAGGGCAAGCACTGCTAATACAAGCGTTTTCACCCACTGGTGGGATTATGGTTATTGGGTGCAGGCAATGGGTGAAAGGGCTACAACACTTGATGGAGGAAACTTTTATGTTAATAGGGATCATTTAACTGGAAGATATTTATTTGCTTCAAGAATCTATCAAAATGGGACTTATAATATGACTGAGCCTGCAACTCATTTGGCGCTTGATTTTTCAAAGCCCGACTATTTTTTAATAGTTGATGATGATGTGCTTAAATATGTGCAAATGGGAAGAATAGGCAAAAGGCCGACTTATTACACTGTGGGAACATTTTCTGAAGAGATTGACAACCAGCTTAATTTGGAGAATTCAACACTCTATCCAAAACTATTGGTATTCAGCTCAATCTATGGAGCCTACCCTGTGCAGGAAGATTTTGTTTACAATAATTTCATCTTCAAAAAAGAATCAACATATATTGTTGCAATCATATATCCTTACAATCCAGCAAATGGGGCAATAAGCTCGCCTTATGCATATATTTACAATCCATATATAACAAATAATTATGCCATATTGCCCTTTAATGGCCAATGCGTTGAAAATGAAGGATGCTTTACTTACAGGACTGACAGCATAAGGGAATACCCCTTGCTGTTGAATGATGGAGTTGTATTAATAACCGAAAATGCTTCGGACAACCTATTCACTTATTTATATTTGCTTAATATGAGTGTTCCAGGATTTGAAATAGCTTATGACAATGAAAGAGCTCTAACAGTCCAGGGAATGGTTAACAGCGGGCTCACTGATTTAAAGATTTACAAAATAAATTACACCGAGCTTGAGCCATGGATACTTGATGAAAAACTGCCGGATTATTGGAGCGTTTCAGGTGATGCATTTTGGTAATTCTTTTGATTGCCATAATTTTTAGCTTTATAATAACCTATTTTGCAACGCCCATGTTCATTAATTTCTTCAAAGAAATAGGCATGGAAAGCAATGATGTCCACAAAGCCAAAAAAATAATGGTTCCAATGGGAGGGGGAATATGCGCTCTTTTTGGATTATTGTTTGGAATATTTTTATATATTGCCCTTAAAACCTTTATAGTAAAGGATTCCGAGGGATTTCTTGAACTATTCAGCGCAATAGCTTCAATATTATTAATAACAATATCAGGATTCTTTGATGACCTTTCAAATAAGCAAGTCAAATATGAAGGATTCACTTATAAAAAAGGCTTAAAGCAATGGCAAAAGCCTTTGCTTACCTTGCCTGCAGTAATCCCTTTAATGGTGATAAATGCAGGAACAAGCTCCATGAGCCTGCCACTCTTTGGAGTGGTAGAATTCGGTTTAATTTATCCTTTATTGATTGTTCCAATAGGAATAATAGGCTGCGCCAATATGGTTAATCTGCTCGGAGGATTCAATGGCTTGGAAGCAAGCATGGGGGCAATTTACACATTAAGCTTGGGATTATTTTCTTTATATATTGGCGAAACAGTAAGTGCTGTTATATTATTATCAACAGCAACGGCATTATTGGCTTTTTTAATCTTCAATTTTCATCCAGCCAAAATATTTCCAGGAGATAGCTTAACATACCTTCTTGGAGGGGTTGTGGCAGTGTGCACAATATTATCCAATATGGAAAAATTTGCTCTAATGACAATGTCTTTATTTTTGCTTGAAGGGCTATTAAAAGCGCGCTCGCTAATAAATCTAAAAAAATTTGCCACAAGCTTAGGGATAATTGATAAAAAAACAGGAAAAATCAAGTCAAAATATGACAAAATCTATTCATTAACCCACTTAGCTATGGGAAAGAATGGCTCAACAGAGCAGCAAGTAGTCATAAAATTAACTCTTGCTCAGATAATAATATCAATAATTCCTTGGCTATTATACATGTAAAAAATTATTTAGTGCTTTCAACCCTTTGCCAAATCTGCTTAAAGCTTTTCTTTGATTTTTGGTCAAAAAAAGCCATAGTCCATAAAGCAAGCCTTGCAGGAAACAACAATATACTCCAGAATAACTCCTTGGCATTTTTGGCATAACTTATAGTATAAAAAGGACCTTTTATAACCTCGCTAGAAAAACTCCTCATCTTAGGAGTTTTTTTGAAATATTGGCTCAATTGGGGATAGCCTCCAGCGCTCCTTCTTTTTTGCTTAAACCAGTCATTCAAATTATCAGGATACTTCACGAATACCTCTGCTTTTGGAGAATAGCCAGTATCAAACCCTTTATCCCAAACATAATGGCTCATATAAGCGTCCTCGCTAAGCAAATCCTTTGGCAATTCTTTTATAATTCCAGTTCTTAACCCTATCAAATATCCGCTGCAGTCAATAAACTCTTTTTTCTTTCTTTTAGCTAATCTTTCTTTATGTGCAGCATCCGTTAATAGATGCGACCAATAACCCATTAAATTATCTTTATCATTAGTGCTAATAACTTTGCCGCTAACTATGCCAATTTCAGAATCATTAAAGGAATCAATAATAAAATTAATACTGTTTTTTCCTAAATAAGTATCCCCATCGCATAGGATTAAAACCCTTCCCTTGGCTTTCTTAAAACCCATATTCAATGCATTCCATTTGCCTAAAGCATCATCCTTTAAAGCAATCACTTTGCTGCTGGCTTTCTTTGCAGCATCAAGAGTCTCCTTATCAGGAGCAATAACCAATAATTCATAAGATTCCTTTATTTTTTGAGAAACAACTGACTTAATGCATTTGCCAATAGTGCTTGGTTCCTTAAAAGCTGTAATAATTACTGATATCATAAATGTTTAAAATAATGCCTTATTTTAAAAATTATGGATATTGACATAATAATCCCTACTTATAATGAATCGGAAAGCATTGAATATTTTTTAAAAACATTGAAAAAAGAGTTAAAAGGCGCAAAATTTAGGGCAATAATTATAGATGATTCAAAAGATAATACTTATATAATAGCCAAAAAAGCGTGCCAAAAATTAAAAATAAAGAATAAAATAATCCACAGAAGCAATGCTAAAGGAAAAGGCAGCGCCATAAATGAGGGATTAAAGCACCTGCAATCAAAATATGCGGCAATAATTGACGCTGATTTGGAGTATCATCCGAAATATGTATTGCCAATGGCTAAAATGCTTGGAAAAAATGAATTAATATTGTCAATAAGAAAAAGAAAAGACCCAGTTTACAGAAAAATATTAGGTTATGGGTTTAAGCAAGTTGTAAAAATACTTTTTGGTTTTGATTTTGACACTCAATCAGGGCTTAAAGTCTTTAATTCAAAATCCGTTAAAGAATTGGAATTGAAATCAAAAGAATGGGT
>CAZMEY010000035.1:0-7992 GCA_964565435.1 Candidatus Woesearchaeota archaeon | reverse complement strand
TGTGAATATTATAAAAAATATTACTCCTGAAAGTATAAAGGAAGCTGCCAATATTTTCTTGCCAGAAAGCATTGAAGATAAAAAATATGTAATAATGCTTAGAAATCCTTTGAAAAAAGATTAGATTTATTTCAGTATTATTTTCTTGTTTATATTATAAATTGAACTAATATCAATTGGATTGTTAATATAATTGCCGAATCCGTCTATTGTGCTTAATAATTCATTATGCAAAACGAATTCAATTTTTTTTGGAATTATTTTATCAATAGAATACATTATTCCTTCAACACATTGCCCGACTTTCGAATAATTGATTGTTTGGCCTGCAAAATTTATTAATTTAGGCTTAAACTTTTTAAGCAATTTTTCAAGCTTTATTTCTCCTAAAAGTGTCGGATGACCCATGTGAGGATATGTAGGAATCATGTAAATATTATTTTGCTCAGCTTCTTTTTCAAATAATTCTTCTCTTGAATAAGAAATTAATTTTAAAAAAGGCTCATTAAAATCTTTAAGTTTTGAATAAAAGATTAGGGTGTCTTTTGAATTAATATAATTATCAAACTTTTTTATTAAATCTTCATTAAATTTTTGATAATAAGTAAAAGGATGCACTAGCACATTAATTTCTGATTTCATAATTATTAATTGACAAATTTCTTTTTAAAAGCTTTTTTGGAAATGATTTTAAACAAATGAGGAATTAAATATTTAATGGATGGCAAGCATAATTTATTTGATTATTTGAAGGATGTCAATCCGGCTATTAAGATATTATTGTTCACTAATTCATTGGTTTCATTGGCCAGCTTCATGCTTGGGCCTATTTATGCCTTGTTTGTTGTTGATGTTGGAGGGGATATTCTTGATGCGGGAATAGCTGTAAGCATTTACGCATTGGCTGCTGCTTTAACTACGCTTATTTCCGGCATTTATTCGGATAAAGTGAAAGAGAATGAGCTGATAATGGCTTTGGGGTATATAATCATGGGATTTTCATTTTTCCTATTCATCTTTGTCAAAGATATATGGTTCTTGTTTATTGTCCAGGCAATAATGGGTTTTGGGGAGGCAATTTATGGCCCAGCGTTTAATGCCATTTATTCCAAGCATTTAAGCAAAGGCAATGCCGGAAAGGAGTGGAGTTTTTGGCAGATAATGGATTACTTTACACGAGTTGTTGGGGCAGCGCTTGGGGCTTATTTAGTAAGCTTGTTTGGTTTTCAGCCAGCGTTTGTAATAATGGCATTATTGTGCCTATTCAGCGCAGTATTTGTTTATTTTTTGCCAAGAAAGGCGCTATAAAAATAACATTTTTAAAAAGAAATATCTCTTAAAAAAAAATTATGGGTTTGCTTAATTATTGCTCTGAATTGTCTAAGATGCTTCCAAAGAAGTGGCATAGCCAAATTTGTTTTGTAGGAGGAGTGCTTTTGGGCAGAAAATCTGATGTTGATTTATTTTTTTACGGAAAAGATGCAATAAATATTTATGCCACTCTTGAAGGCAGATTCTTTGCCAATGGCAGAGAGATAGATGCCTTGACCTCATTGTCAACTGATGATTATTATAATTCGGATAAAAAGAGCTTGACTGAATATATTTTGGAAAATGGTTTTGTGAAAAAAATTTCAAATTATGATTTTAATAAATTGACAATTAAAGGGCTTTTTTTAGCAAAACTTGCAGCTTATGAAAATAGGGATGATGAAAAGGATTTTTATGACATACAAGATATTATTAAAAAATTGGGAAAAATACCAAAAACTCTTGTAAAAACAATCAATGATTTTGATTTGGATTATGCTTATGAGGAAATCATTAATTTTATATAATTCTTCATTTATTAATATTCTTTGATGGATTTTGAACTATTGCGTAAAAAATATGACCTTAATGATTATTATTCTGATTTGATAGATTTTCCCAATCATTTCAGGAAAGCTTTGGAGCAAATGAGGGATTTCTCTATTGATTTTAATCCTAAAAATGTTCTTGTTTGCGGAATGGGCGGTTCTGGAATACCTGGCTATTTGCTTAGGAATTACTGTTTTTATGAATCAAAAATGATTATAGAGGTTGAGAATGGGTATGATTTGCCTAAATGGGTTGATGAGAATACTTTAGTGTTTCTTATAAGCTATTCAGGCAATACTGAAGAAACCCTTTCCTGCCTTAAGCAGGCATTGGAGAAAAAAGCAAAGATTGCTGCAATTTCAAGCGGAGGATTATTGAGTAAAGCAGCAAAAAAGCATGATTTTGTTTTGATTAATGCTCCTACTGGCTTGCAGCCAAGGGCTGCCACGCCAATATTATTGGCTTATTTATTGGAAGTGCTGCGAAAGATGGGGTTAATCAATCCTGATTATGATGAACTATTGAATGAGTTAAAAAAATTGGATTTGGGGATTGAGTCGGAAAATATTGCCAAAGATGTTGCCAAGGAATTGTTTGATTATTTGGGGTTTGTTTTTATCTATGCTCCGAGGACTTTGGAATCATCTGGGTTGAGGATAATGGCCCAGGATTTTAATGAGAATGCCAAGCTTCTTGCAAAGTTCAGCGTTATTCCTGAAGCCAATCATAATGAAACCTGCGCTTGGAGGGAGTCCCAAGCGCTGCCTTTAAGCGCATTATTCATTATTGACCCTTTTGCCGGAGAAAGCATTAATGCAAGGATGGAATTTCAGATTGAAGAATGCAAAAAGAAGGGGGCAAAAGTAATGCTTATTGAAGCTAAAGGGAGGGGCTTATTGGCGAGATTATTGACAACTATTTATATTGGCGACATGGTTAGCTATTATTTGGCTCTTTTGAGGCATAAGAATCCCTTGCCTGTGAGAGCTGTTGAGGAATTGAAAAAATATGTTGAAGGAAAAACTTCTCTAAAAAATAAATTGATTAATGAATTAATTTAAAATTTAATATTGTCTTTAATGATATTCACTAGCTCTTCCAGATTACGTGCAATTGGTTTTATTATTGGCTCATTAATCATTAGATTAAAATCAATTCCTTCGCCGTCATTGCAGGCATTCCTGAAATCATCCCTGTAAGCAATTATTTTTTTGTCAACGCCGAAAGCGTTTAAGTATCCTTTGAAATATCCCAATTCATAGGCTGTGCCGTCATCCACTTGGGCGCCGTTAAGAACAGCTATGATAAAATCCGATTCTATTAACGCTGCAATGTCATTTTTATATATTGTTGCAGACATTTTTTTCAATCCATTTTCCATTATGTCTTTTAGGGGAGTCAATTTGAATGGATTAATTACTTCAAGTTTTGGGAATTCTTTTGATAGATAATCAATCATTTTATCCAGATACATTCTTCCGGGAGCGTCAAAGCCCAAAGGTCCTGCCAGGTAAGCTTTCATAATTTTTTGGTAATAATCCTTAATATTAAAAGATTTTTATTTTCTAAAAGCTTAAATAGCTTTAATAATTATTAATTTTTCATGAGATTTAGCACCAATGATATTGTTTTAAATTTGAAAAACATTAATCCTGCCCTTAAGATATTGTTATTCACTAATGCTTTAATATTAATGTGCAATTTCATGCTTGGGCCCATTTATGCATTGTTTGTTGTTGAGATTGGAGGGGATTTAATGGATGCTGGACTTACTGCAAGCGTTTATGGATTAGCTGCTGCTTTAACATCACTTGTTTCCGGCATTTATGCTGACAAGATTAAGGAGAATGAATATATAATAATTCTTGGGTATTTGATAATGGGTATAGCTTTTATCCTGTTCTTCTTTGTTGACAATATTTGGTTTCTTTTTGTTGTTCAGGCATTGATTGGAATAGGGGAAGCAGTTTATTTGCCGGCGTTTGATGCTATTTATTCAAAGCATTTAAGCAAGGGGAATACTGGTAAGGAATGGAGTTATTGGGAGGTAATGAAATATTTTATTTATATTATTGGGGCAGCGCTTGGGGCTTACCTTGTGACTTTGTTTGGATTTGGGGCAGTATTCATCTTAATGGCGGGATTGTGCTTTTTTAGCGCAATATTCATATTCTTCCAGCCAAGAAAAGCGCTATAATGCGGACTATATTATTAAATAGTTATAATAAAGTATATAAATCATAACTTTATATTGATTTAATCATGGGGGAAGTTAGGAATAGTCATTTAGTTAATCTTTTTTTGAGAAATAAGCCGTCATTTATTCTCATAAAGATTCATGCATGCCAAAGCAAGTGCTATGCAAGCAATATTGCCAAAGAGGTTGATTGCACTTATTCTCACACTGTGAGAATCATTCAGCAATTGGAAAAGGAGGGATTGCTGACATTTGATAAGGCTGGAAGGATTAAGACAATCACTTTGACTAAAAAGGGTAGGGAAATCTCTGAAACATTAAAAAAATTAATGACACTTTTTCATTCAGAGCAATAAAGTCATAGCTCATCAATTTTTTGGGTATAGTCAATTATTCTATTAATGCTTGGCTCAATGATTCCATTGATTATCTCTTTTTTGAACAGTTCTTTTAAGGGCATGAACTCTTTAATCCTGTAGCCGTATTCTGTTCTTTCAACCAATCCTGAATCTTTTAATCTTAAGAGGTGCCTTCTGATATTATTTGGCGTGCCTCCATCCAATTCCTTGAATTTTTCAATTATTAAATCAATGGGCAAGTATTCAGTGTTCTTAGCTGACAATATGAATTCATAGAATATCTCGCTTATTATATCCCTGCCATCACCAGTTTGCAATAAGCCAATTGATATTAAAAATTTCCTTGAAAGCTCTTTTAATCCCTCATCTGCCGGCTTTTCAAACCTTCTGAGAGTTATCTCATTTAAGGGCTTGTCCTTGAATACTTTTTTCACAACATTTAATAATTAAAGGATAATTAATTAATATTGTGGTTCAGATATCAACTGATAAGCTCATAATAGGGGCTTCATTAATCTTTTTTGTAGGCATATTCGTATTCGCAATAATCTTCAAGGCTTTGACTATGATTGGAAGCGTTGAGGATTCAATAAGCGTTTTGGTTGGAAATGACCCCCAATCAGTCAGCTATTATGTTGAGATTTTCAAGATTCTTCCGTGGATATTGGGAGCTCTTTACATAGTATTTGTTGGCGGAATAATCTATGTTGTTGTTTCCAGGGGAGGAAAGAGAGAGGAGCAGCAAGAGGTTGGATTGTTCGGCGAAGAGCCCCAAATGGTTGAAGAAAGCTTTGAGGATATTTTTTACAAGAATTGATTATTTTTTCTTTTCTGCCTTTTTTTTGGAGTAAACCCTGAAATGATAATTAATGGGATTCTTGATTGTTTCGCAGATATTGTCTTTTTTGCACACTCCCAAGTCTTGATAATACATCTTGTTGTCGCAGTTTGGCGCAAGGTATTCGGATGATTTTAAGTTCCATGCAATCTGCGTTTTAATGTATGACTCTTTTAAGGGCTCTGCGTTTTTTTTGTTCCATTCATCAATTATTGATTTAATCTCCTCTTTGGAATAATTTGCGCTTTTGAAATAGTTAACCAATATAAACAAAGCCCTTTTTTTGCCGTCAATTAGCCCTTCAAGCAAGAGCTTTATGCAAGGAGGGTATTTTTCCGGAGGGATTTTTTCAAAATTTTTGGCAAACTCCCTTTTTCTTACAAATTCCTCAGGTTTGCTCTCCATTGCTGCTTTTTTGAAAAAATCAAATGCTTGCATAAATAATTCGCTTGCTTCCCCGCTGACTGCCTTGCTCCTCTCAATAAAAGGATTATATTCCTTGATGTTTTCCGGCTTGGCCATGTCAGGCTCAAACTCTTCAATATTATCAGGGTTTATGGGCAATGAAACCCTTCCCTTTTTTTCATTAATGCTGTAAGGCATCCTGATTAAGTGCCTTGGAGTTATTGCTGCTGCATCAATTTCAAGAATGCTGTAAGGATTGAACTCCCCCAATTCAAATAATTCTTTCTCATCCTTTCCCGTTTTTTGGATTATCTGCTCTATTGAATTTATTTCAAGAATCATCTCTGACAATTTTTTTTTGATGAAATGCCCCAAATAATCAGCTATTTTTTGCGCAGCTTCAGGGTATAGGTTTTCAACATTGACATCGTCAATTTTTTTTGGAAAAGCCTCAAAAGGCACTGCCAAATGGAATCCTGAACCCCCGCTGTATTTTATAAAATAGGTCTTTACATTGTGGTATTCCAAGGCATGGCATAATAATCTTGCGCAAATCTTGGCATAATCCAAAACCTTTGTGTCAATATCTATTATTAAATCCCATCCTATCCGTAAATCATCCATCTCCCTTTTCGTGTTAGTTGCATTCAAGCTCATAGGGTTTTTCCACCTTTCAACGCTCATATGAAAGCTTACTGCCCCGCTTCTGACAGCGTCCACAATCTCTTTTTTGTACATTAATATTGAAGGCCTTTGGCCGAAAAAGCCCTTAGAAAACATTATTGCAACCTCCCTATCCTTGCCTTCGCTGATTAAATGGCTCAATACTTCATCATTATTGTAATATTTAAGCAAGTTGGCAATATCCATGATTATTAAGCTATCATTCAAGGCATTAAAGCTTTTTTATTACCTTAAATACGCTTTTTTTATTGAATTTACTGATAGATTAAGGCTTTCAAGAAACTTTTTGACATTCTTTGAGTTGTCAACGCTTCCATTCAATAGTTCTGGCTTTATTTCATGAACCTCAAGCTTGTTGGTTAAAGCAAACTTTGAATAATCCCTTTTAACCAAATATTTGCCGTTTATTGCAATAATTGCCCCCTTAGTTTCCAAATCTTTTAGGATATAATCAAGGTCTTGGAATGAATAATTGTTAAGATAATTAAAAAGCGAAGCCATGTTCATTTGCCCTTTTGAAGCTATCAAATCATGCACTTCTTTTGCTTTGCCGGCAAAGTTTCCAAAAAACTCTGCATTAATCAGTTCGCTGCCTTTTATCTCCAATATATTAGTGGCTGATTCATTGATGATTAATTCAAACTCTTTATTATTGTCTTTTACTTGGGCAATATAAAACGGCTTAAGCTTATTCGTATTGGCAAGATTCAATATGCTTATCTGGATTAAATTATCAATAGGCTTAGGAGCAAGGGGTATGATTTTTTTCTCTTCAACGCGCTTTTGAGCAATAACCGGCTTTGCTGGCTCAACTTTTTTGTAAACCTTTCTCTTGTCATCAATCTCTTCAGGCTTAAAGGAGATGCTTTTTCCTCCATGCAAAGACCTTTTAACCCTAATGGTTGAAATCAAAGGCTTCATGCTTGCACCAATAATCAATGCAGTGCCAATAGCAATATTAGGGATGTCGCTAATGACATTTAGATTAAGGTTTTCTGCGCTGCTTGCAATAGCCTTTATATCATTAGGATTGGTGACTTTATGGATTATTTGAGTATTGCACTGGCTTAAAACATTCTTATCAATCCTTGCAGGTCTTTGGGTGACAACTCCCAGCCCTAATCCGAACTTCCTTCCCTCGCTTGCAATATTCCTAAGTATATAGCTTGAAGGGCTCTCCCCAAAACTCCTCTCAGGGCAAAAATTATGCGCCTCCTCAACTATTAAAAATAATGGAGGAATCAAAGATTTCTTCCTCTTCTCAAATAAATCAGAGCAAATCTTGGCAACAATGATTTTTTGTATCTCAGGGTCAACCCCTTTAAGATTAATCAATGATGCCTTACCAGGATTCACCAATGACTCAACATTGACAGGATTTTTTGAAAATATCCCCAGATTATCCAAAAAATCAATGCACGAATACAGCCCATATTTAGCATTAGAATTCACTGAATCAATGCTTTTTTTAATATCATCCAAATCATAATCCAAGCTGTCTTTCTTGGCTTCAGCAATAGCATTGTAAAGAATGCCCAACTGGGTTCCTCCAATTTTTATTGGAGTAAGGGTTGAAATTTCATGCGCTGATAGGCTGTTAATATTAATTGACAAGGGAATCGCATCAGGATTAACCACCACATCAGGGC
>CAZMEY010000034.1:0-8001 GCA_964565435.1 Candidatus Woesearchaeota archaeon | reverse complement strand
AGCATTATTGCCATAATCAATAGAATACTTGATTTATCTTTTTATAAATTATGCTGTCATTCATTTAGGCTTTTTCTGAACCATTCCAGTTTCTGAAACTTAGGCAATTGCTTGATAAGATATTCCTTCCTGCAGGCGTCCGATTTGTCAATACATTTTTTGCACAAAATTAATCTTTTGAAGCCTTTCTTCTTCACATACTTGCTACCCAATCCTTTCTGATGCGCAATCATTCTTTTTTCTACATCATTGCTCACTCCAGTATAATATGAGCCATCAAGGCATTCAAGAATATAGACAAACCATTCAGCCATACTAAAAAATAATAATTTTCCCATTTTATTAAAAATGTTTATATTCGATAAGCGCTTATTTATTGAATCAGAGGTGATGCTCATGGCTGTAAAAAAAAAGGCTCCTGCAAAGAAGGCTGCCCCAAAAAAAGGCAAAAAATGCTGATAATTTGCCATTAAAAAAAAAACGCATTAATATTTTTTTTATAATATTTTTTAAAAAATTAAGCTCCAGAAGAGAATTGAACTCTTAACCTCTGCTTTACGAAAGCAGCGCTCTACCATTGAGCTACTGGAGCATAATCATTCTAAGATTTTTTATCATTTTAAATGGTTGCGATTTTGGCAATATTTTAAAGCAATCAGCATTTATTTATTTTAATGGAAATTGACAGCAAAATGTATTCCCCTAATACTGCTGGAAGGAAGATGACTTCTAAAGTGCCTCTTGCGCAAATTGATGAGCCTGCAAAGAAAGTCATTGAAAAAATAAGGAAAAAAGGCAATGATTATGAATCAGTCAATTATATCTATATTGTTGACAATTCAAAGCTTTTGGGCATTGTGCCAATAAAGAGGCTTCTTTTTGCCAAAGACAAGCAATTAATGAATGATTTAATGACCCAAAATTTTTCCTATGTTTGCCCTGACACTCTTGAAGATAAGGTTGTTGATTTGGTTATCAAGAAAAACATTAAAGCAATTCCTGTAATAAAGAATGGCGAATTCTTGGGAGTTGTTTCAAATGATAAGATTATGACTATTGTTAAAAATGACTTTTCTAGGAATTTTGCAAGCTTATCAGGAGTTCATTCCGAAGTGTTTGAATACAGAAGCGCTGTTGAAATACCTTTTTTTGAGTCTATCAAGCATAGGCTTCCATGGTTAATAGTTGGATTGATTGGAATTACTTTTTCCGCAGGATTTATTAATATTTTTGAGGAAGTTCTTTCAGAGCATTTAATTATAGCTTTTTTTATTCCTGCAATTGTTTATATGAGTGGAGCTATTGGTAGCCAACATCAAACATTACTGATACGTGATTTGGCGCTTTCTCAAGATATTGATTATAAAAAATATTTCTTAAAAGTCATGGGCATTGGAGCAGTTATTGGGTTAATAATAGGTGTTCTTGTTTTTGCAATAATCAGCGCACTTTGGGGAGAGATATTCAGCGCAATAGCAATCTCTTTGGCAATGGGAATAACCTTAATTGTCAGCAGCGCCTCATCGTTTATTATAACTTTTATTATCAGCAAGACAAAGAATGACCCTGCTGAAGGAAGCGGGCCCTTTGCAACAATAATCTCTGATGTTACTTCAATAATGATTTATTTCCTAATAGTGAGCTTTCTTCTCAATATTTGATTATTCCCCTTTTTTTCATCCATTTTATCTGGTCAAGAAATGATTCTTTTGCGCTTCTTGGATTATAACCTATGAATTTTGTAGCTTTATCATGGCTTACATTTGAGTTTATCCTTAATGTTGACAATGAATAAGGCGTGATGACAGGAGTTTTTTTGTAAATCTTATAATGCATTTGGGTGAAAAAAGAGAATATATACGACAAAAAGAAGGGAATTCTTACTGGCTTTCGTATGCCTGTTTCATTGAACAAAATCTCATTAAAATCTTTTACGCTCATTTTCTCTCCGGACAATAAATAAACCTCTCCTGACCTCCATTTATTTGCCAAATCAGCCATACCTTTGGCAACATCTCTTACATCAACAAAGTCATAGCTTCCGTCAATATATAAGAACAATTTTTTATTAACATATTCGGCAATATATTTGCTAAAAAAAGAAACCTCATAATCATAAGGGCCTATTATTCCAGTGGGGCAGACAATAATCGCCTTAAGCCCTTTTTCTTTAACTGCTTTAAGCACATTATTTGAAGATATTGCCTTTGATTTGTCATAATTCCCCCTATTGGTTTTTTCATTAAAACCTGCATTTTCATCAATCACCTCTTTTTTGCGCTCATCCAAAGCATGAATGGTGCTTACATAAACCATTTTTGCATCATTTGCAATGCAGGCGTTTATTACATTATTTGTTCCTTCAATATTTACCTTAAAAACTTTATCCTTATCATATTGCACAATGCTAATCATTGCAGCCAAATGATAAACTATATCCATGCCCTTAAAGGATTTATTCAAATTATCATAATCAAGGATATTGCCTTCAATTATTTTTGCGCCAAGCCCGTCAATTGATTCATGCCTTGCGCCAGGCAAGGATAAAACATAAACTTCATGCTTTCTTTTGATAAGCTCCCTAACCAAAACATTCCCGAGCCTTCCAGCCCCTCCAGTAACCATTACCTTCATTTCAAAGCCTCATCAATGCTCTCTTTAAGGCTCTTGTTTATTGATTCATTTTTTATTCCAAGCATTGTCTGCGCATTTTCATCATTGATGAATGACTCCATATACTGAAAATCCATATAGCTTAAGGGCTCCAATCCTCCTTCAACCCCTTTAATCCAATGCATTAATTTAATGAAAAAAACCCCCACTTTTGCCAATAGCTTTGGCACAAAAATTATGGGCTTTGGGTTTTTGCCGGACAATTTCAATATCCTTTCAATCCAATCTTTCCATGAAACATTTTCTGAATAAACCGGCAATGCAATGCTTTCATCCAGTTTTGTTGCGCCATAAGCCGCTTTAGCCACTGTTTTAACACCAACCATGGCAGTGCCACCCCTCATGAAAAATATTAGTGGAAAAGAATTCACATATTTTATCAATGGAGTCCATAATACTTTCTTGCCAGGCGTTGCGCCAAAAATGTATGGAAGCTCAAGGATTACAACCTTAAAATCCTTGCTTGCAATAGCCATGCAAGCCTGCCTTTGCTCAACCCTGCTTTTTATGTAGATATGCTTTTTTGACAACCCCAGTTCTGGCATAATTCTATCAAAATAAGAGAAATATGAACTGAGTATTATCGCTTTTTTGACTCCCGCTTTTTTGCATAATGAGATAAACCTTGCGCAAAATTTCACATTTATCTTGTGGAATTTTTCATAAGCCGGCTTTTTTATGATTGCCCTATCGTCAATGCCTCCTGCAAAAACTGCTATTTCATGCCCTCTTATTATCTTTATTGCCTCAATATCAGTAATTGCTGACAAATCTTTCAGGATGACTTTAACGCTATTTTTAAAAAAGCCTTTCTTTGGCTCATTGATTTCAAGCGCCGTGACTTCAATACCTTTACTTATGAATTCATTTGTAATATGATACCCTATGAATCCCCCTGCCCCAAGTATTATCGCTTTCATTATATATAAAATACCCTGTAATAGCTTTTTAATATTAAGTGAAACAAGCTGAAACAAGACTTAAAAAACCTGCAATCATTAATAAGTATATGATTGGTCAAAGAAAATATTTGGCTATAATGATTGTCTGCTTTTTGCTCGGAGGATTTAGCATAATGCTTTTCATAATATCCCTTAATGCGGGGATTTCTTTCACTATTAACAATAACTCCAAAACTTTAAGCCTGCTTGACTCAATGATTCCCAACGGCACCTATTTGGTGATATCCTCCCTTAGCTTTGTGACAGCAATCTATTCCACAGCTTTTATATTTGCAGGAGTTGCAATATTTTACTTAACAAGCAGCAAAGAAAAGCCCTTGTCTAGTGCATTTAATTATAAATTATTAACCCCTGATGAAAAATTGGTTGTTGATTTCATTAAATCCCGCAAAGGAACAATCACCCAAAAAGAGCTAAGCCAAAAAACAGGCATTGGCAAAGTAAGGCTTTCAAGGATTATTTCCAGGCTTTGCTCAAAGAATATCCTTCAAAAATCAGGCTACGGAATGACTAACAAGATTATATTGATTGCTTGATTGTGTTTTCTGCCAAAACTTCATCCATTGCTTTGAGGCATTCTTTTGATATCATTTTTTTATAAGAGCTGTCATTTCTCCTTATTAATCCCCTTATTTTTGTTCCAGAAATCCCTAAAATTCTTGGAACACTTATTATTTTGAAGCCTTTTTTAGAAAATATTTTTTTCACCTTTGAATTGCTTGAATAGATTATTTCAAATTTCGCTTTTTTAATCAAATCATTAGCCCAATCATCATCGCTTTCAAAATCGGGTGAGGGAATTATTTTCAATCCCTTGAAGCGCGAAAGTATTATTTTTTTCCTCTCGGAAAAATTAAGCGGATTTTTTGCAGTCCTTGATTCTTGGCTGCTGCCTATTGACAATATTACTGAGTCACTATCCTTGATTGCCTGCTTTATTAATTTTTCATGCCCTAAATGCAGGGGCTGAAACCTGCCAATAACCAATGCCTTCAAAGGATTCACATCTCCTTTACAGGCTCTATTCCAAGCAAATAAAGCATTCTTTCCATTGCAATAATGAAGCTTTTTACCAATGCAATCCTTGAGTTTTTTAATTCTTTTTCAGAGATGCTTAACACTTGGCATTTTTCATAAAAAGCGTTGAAATCGCCTGCCGTCTTATAGGCATGGCTTGCAAGCAAATGTATTGAATTCTTTTGAGCAGAGAGTTTCACAGCCTCTTTAATGTAATCAATGTCTTTTATTAAATCAAACTCCTCTTTTGAATCAATCAATTTCGGACTGAATTGCGCCGGGGTTTTTTCAGCGCCTTTTATTATTTTATACGCCCTTACCAATGAATAAAGAAGGTAGGTTCCGGTATTTCCCTCAAAGCTCAATGATTCCTCCGGGTTAAAAACAATGTTTTTGTAGCTTGATGTTTTGAGCAAGAAATATTTTATCGCCGCAAGCCCTATTAATTCGCAGGATTTTTCGTCAATTTTTGCCTTCCTTTTAGCCATCTCTTTTTTTGCCAATCCCTTCATTAAATCTATTAATTCATCTGTTTCAATGACTGTGCCTTCCCTGCTTTTCATCTTCCCAAAAGGAAGCTCAATCATTCCAGTGCCTATATGAATATTTTTGCCTGCTGATTTATATCCCAAAAGCTCAAAGATTTTGAATAATTGCTTAAAATAATGGTCCTGCTCATTGCCTGTAATAATTATTGATTTGTCAAAGTTATAATCCTTCTCTTTGAGCTTTGCAAGAGCCAAATCTTGGGTGACATAAAGGGATGTGCCATGGCTCCTAATCAGATATTTTTTTCCCAACTCGCCCAAATCCGCAAATATTGAGCCGTCAGCCTCTTTTTGGAAAATCCCTTTTTTCAACCCTTCATTTATTATCTCTTTGCCTTTTTCATAAAACTCGCTTTCATGGTAAACCTTATCATAAGAATCCATCCCAATCCTTTTGTAAGTAACCAAATGCCCTTTATAGCACCAATTATTCATCTTCTTCCACAAAGCCATTATTTTTGCATCCTTATTCTCCCATTTAACAAGCATCTCATTTAGCTCTTCCAATAATTTGTCAGTCTTTTTCTTGTCAAACATTACATAATAATCCCCCACAAAGTAGTCCTCTTTAATTGTCGGCAATTTTCCTTTGCCCCATTTCTGGTAAGCAATCATTGATTTGCAGATGTGCATCCCCCTGTCATTGTAAAGATGAAGCCTTTTAATGTTCCATCCATAAGCTTCAAGAACTCTTGCCAAAGAGTTGCCAAAAACTATTTGGAACAGATGCCCCAAATGAAGGGGCTTATTTGTGTTAGGGCTGGAATATTCCAGCAATAAAGTCTTTTTAAGGCTTTTTTCGCCGGCATATTTTTCCTTTTCGCTCAAAACCTCTTTTAGCACTAGCGAAATTATTTTTTGCTTATCCAGATAAAAATTAATATATGGCCCAAAAGCCTTGGCTTTGGAAAAGACGGTCTTTGATAAATCAATATTGCTCATGAGATTAAGCGCGGTAATTGTCGGATTTTCGCCTTTTTCCTTGCTTAATCTAAAAGCTATATTTGTTGACAAGTCCCCCATTTCAGGATTTGGAGGAATGCTTATATCCTTATCTTCCAAATTCAGCAATTTTTTTAATTGCTCAATTGCCAATTGCATGGCTTTATTATAATTGCCGCGCATTTAAATACATTACAAAATATTATAAATAATGAGCCCCTATCTTTATTTTATGGCAAGCGAAGATGAAATAGTCAATAAGATAAAGGGTTTTTTGGAGCAAAAAAGCCCGGATTTTGAGAAATATATGAATTTTTACAAGGAAAAATTCCCTAATTTTTACAATTCAAAATTAAAAGAATTTGAGGCAAATAATGAAGAGGCAACTAAAACCCCTAAAGAAGAAATTGCCCAAGAATCCCCTAAAGAGGAAGCAATTGAAACTAAAAACCCGCAAGAAAGCCACACCTTTAATCTTAACGGCGGAGAAAAAACGCAAAATACTAAAGAATCAGCAAAGGGATTGACATTAGGGCAAACAAGCGAAACCACTCCAGCACCAGAGCCTGCCCCTAAAAAGAAAAGCCCTTTAGGAATAATATTAATAATAGCATTAATCATAGCCTTGCTTGGAGCAGCTATAGGAGCAGCCTATTATTTTGGATTAATATGAAAGAATACAAGCCCAAAAAAAGAGTAATGCTGTATTGGTTCATCAAATACGGATTCCTGTTCATATTTGCATCATTCCTATGCTTGGCGCAATTCCTTTTATACAATACTTATTATTACAGCTTGACAAAATTTTTCCTGATAACTTCAGTGGCAATCCCCTATTTGGGAATGGTTTATCTGTATTTTAAATGGCATTCAACCCATTATTTTTTCCTAAAAAACCATATCTACCTAAAAGATGATTCTGGCTCATTCCAAATAAATTACAAAGACATCAAAAAAATAGGTCAAAGAAACACATTGCTTGAATACCTGCTTGGCATAACAAACATCTACATTGAAACCATTTCAAATAAGAATTATTGCCTTAATGGCATAAGAAACAAAGCTGCAGCCGTTGAATTAATGAGCAATTTAAGCAGGTAAAAAACTTTATAATCTAACATTTTAATCAAATAAATTATGTATTTCAATCATCTTAAAATGAACCCTAAAAGTAAGGAATTAATTGAGCCGAATTTTGTTACAAAAATTGAGCAAATAATAGCTAATTACAATTCTGAAAAAAACGCAGCGCTTTCTGAAATAGAATCTTACAAAAAATCAAAATATCTATCATTAACAGAAAAAGTAAATAAGATGTGGCTTTCAAAAATCAATGAATACAAGGATAAACTATCCTCTCCAGAGATTAACATTGAATCATTAGTGAATGGCGAGATTAATGAAGAATTATCTTCAGCGCAAAAGCAGTATTTTGCCATTTACCTCAAAGCCTCAATGGTTTATGCTATTAAATCAACTGAAGGCTTTAATGAAAGCTTTGAAAGTGGTTACAATAATAATTTTTATGAAATGCAGGATATTTCAAGATTATTGCTTAAGCAAATAAGCTTGAAAGATTTTTCCAGCAGCTTAAGGAAAACTATTGAATTAAAAGAAATCAATTCATTCACTGAAAGAATAATCAGCCAGCTTGCTTTAATGTATCCTGAATATAAATCCCTTAACCAAAAAGAAGACTCAATTGATTTGGAATTATACCAAAAACTTTCAGATTTTTGCAAAAAAGAAAGGTTTGTTGAATCATTCAGCGCAGAGGTTGAAAAATGCGTTATTTCATCATCATTGGAAAAAAAACTTGTGCCTTCAGGCAGCCCCATGGATTGGCCTATTGGGGGGCA
>CAZMEY010000033.1:0-8242 GCA_964565435.1 Candidatus Woesearchaeota archaeon | reverse complement strand
TAATATATTGATATTATTCCTGCGCCGTCAATCACTGAATCTCCTTCAGAGTTGTCATTGTATCCATCTATTTGGCCAAAGCTCACTGCTGCTGCGCCTTGGATAAGGCAGTGGGTTGATTCATGGGGATTATTATTATCCGCAGGGCTGAGCGAAGTGACTTGCTCGCCTTTTTCATAAGAGTAATAATATAAATAATTATTAGTCTTTGTGCCGTACCAGTAGTCAAACATTAGGCTTTTGGGTGCGCACCAAAAAAGATTTTGGGGTATATTAATATCCTCACCGCAAGTGTTTTTTCCACCCAAATTATCTTGCCCATAAATCCTGTCCCCTATCTCTTTTATTGGCAGGCTTTCATCTGAATCAAATGAGTAGATTATCTCTGCACATTTGAAGAATCCTAAAGTTGGTATTGGGTCTCTATCAGTGTCGGATTCTCCTTTAAGGCTTTTTCCTTCAAAAATATTCCAGCATCTCTCAGCTTCATACAAAAATATCTCTTTAAATGCCTCTGGTTCGGTTATTGCATCATCCCCTTCTTCTGAGTTATAATTTGCATTTGTGTGGGTTTTACAAAAAGGCTTTGCTGCGTTAAGCATTGTATTTCCTATTGTTTTAAGCATGTCTGAAGCAAAAGTCCTTCCTGTCCAGGTTTTATAGAGATTCCATATTCCGCTGTTCATGTTAAGAAAAGTGTTGCACATATTATCATAGATGCCGTCAAATATTCCAATATTAAATCCTAGCACTGGGTCTTGTTTGAAAGCCTCTGAAGGAAAGCATGATTGCTGGGTTACTGAAGAAAATATTTGGTACATTAATATTATTAATAATATTCCTAAAAGGCTCATGAATACTTTTTCTATTATTGAGAATATTCCCATTTATTGCCCCCCCAATACATAGCTTATCACTAAATGGTCTTGCTCGTTGCCGTTAGGTATTAGCCATGGGTCTATTACTTCAGCTCCCCCTATGGGGAATATGTATGCTGCTGTATGGAAATCGGAAAGGAAATCATTATTGTTTGATGAGCCTGCCCAGTACCTATAATCCTTGAATGAGATATATATTGTTCCTGCGTATAATTTTGCGCTTTGGTTATATTCTGATTGGGGTAGAGTTGTTGAATTAATGAAGCTTTCAAGTTCGTTTTGTGTTAAGAAATATTTTGTTGATTCTGATTCGCATCTTGTTTTGCAGGTTTCCTTATCTTCCCCGCAATTTTGTATGCATCTTATTCCGTCAGCATTTATGGTGCATTCTTGATTTCCATAGCTATCTTCAACGCATTCTTGGTTTACTAAATTGCACCACCATGTGCAGCCCCAGCTTGTTCCAGTGCAGCCTTTTTTGCAGTCATCGCATCCTGACGCATCGCACATCCAGTCACTATTTTTTAATCCCTCGCTTGCTAATTGAACATTGAGCGCTGCTTCTTTGAAAGAGATGCAGGGGTAATTAGAGATTAATGAAGTTTTTGAGTCTGCATTGAATGAGTATCTTGTGCTGTATCCGTTTAAAGTGTTGTTTATTGCGTTTCCCCTGTATAATCCCCTTTCTTTCAATTCATTGTTTAGTAGTGGGCGGTATTTGGAGTCAAGGCAGAACCTGAAAGGGCTTGAGCTTTCAAGCTGGTAATGGTTTCCTAATTCCATGTTTTCGTCATAATTTTTCAGGTTGGTTTTTTCATAAACTATTGAGTAGACTTTCATTAAGTCAATGTATAAATAGGGGTTGGTTGAATTGAATGTTATGTTGGCGCAGTCAAATGTTGCCCTTGGAAAAAGCCCGGATTTTTGGCCTTCGCCGAATCTTTCCCAGCAATTAACTATCTCTGAAGCCACTTGGGAGTCCCAATTGCTGCTGGTTTCATCAAGATTAATATTATTAGTATAACATAATAATGGGAAGGCTTCAAATGCTCCTGTTCCGGCAACTGCCCAAGTCATGAAATCCCCTAAATAGTTTGAAATCATGCTTCTATAATTAACTGTTTCTTTGCATAAATAATTCGTGATTGGGGACATTGTGAGGTTCATTAAAGAAAAAACAACCAAAATTACTCCTGCAAGAAAAGCTATTCCTGCAATCAATTTTATTGTATCTTCCTGCATTTATAGCATTCCTCCGAATAGTTTTTCAGCCATTTGAGCAAAGTCTTGGGCAAAGTCTGCGCCGAAATCAGAGTATCTTATTATTAATCCTGCAAGCAGAGCTATGCCTATTATTCCTGCAATTATCAGCATTGTTGTGACACTAATCCTCATATGCACCACCCAATATTTGATGAGATGATATTGTTTGAATAGTCATTTTCATTGATTCCGTAGGATTCTGCGATTATTTTTAAATTTTGATTGTCGCATCTTCTCCATTCAATGCTTTCTTCTCCTATTTTTATATCTCTTAAATCAATGATTATCTCCCTAAAAGAACTTGGGCTAAGGGTTGTTGATGATAATCCTCCAACATTTTGTATTTGGAAAGGGGATAATGTGTAAATATATGCTTTTGTAATAGTTAATTCAACCTCTTGGTCTGGCAAAGTCATGTTGGCTTTTATCCTAAAATCCAGTGTTCTTCCCTGGTTAGCCAATGAGGATAATTTTACTTTTATAATGTAAGGATTATATTCGCTGGGATTAAAGTTGTCATCCTGCCACTCGCATTCTTGAAAATCTTCATATCCTTGGACAGGATTTGATGCATTGTATTGGTATTTTGGAGCAGTCCATGAGCATCCTAAATTTGATGGGCATGACCCTTGGACTTGAGCTTGGCTGCATGATGCCAAAGGTTTATTGTAGCATTCGCCAGAGAATAAAAATACTGCTTGCCAATTACAGAAGGTATTAAAAGTTACTGCACAATCCCACCAATTCTGCCCAAAGCATTGGATGCTCCCAGTGCATCCTCCATCGCATAGCGCTCCTTTTGATTGCTGAGTATTGTAGCTTCCTTGAGTGAGTGGCATGAAACAATTGCCTGAGCCGTCAGCTGAGCAGGCTTCTGAGAAAGTGTAATAAGTTGTTGTCGCAGCGCTTGATTCATGGCATCTTGAGGTATAGCCAGTGTTTGTAGTCTTTGCTGAATATTGACATCCTGCATTGCATCCTTCTTGTGTGCTCCAGCACCTCAATTGGGCGGAGCTTGGCAATAAGCGAGGATAATTTATTGATTCATCATAAGTTATTGGGTTTTTGCAGGCGCTTGATTCTGGAGTGCTTGGTATGCAAGCCATATCAAGTGATAAATCAATTGGCTCATAAAAGCAAAAATCAAGTGGAATAATGTATTCATTATTTTTAAGCGCTGTCTCAGAGAAGTATTCTGATACTATATCAACGCGGAAAGTTATATTTGATTTGCATCCAGCTCTTTTCAATGATATGAATCCTGCATTAATATCTGTCAATGTTTTTGATACATTGTATTCTTCCCCTCTTAGCGCGTTTTCGCTCTGCGAATAATCATTCTCTGAAACCCTGTAAGTGTATAAATAAGTGTAAGTGTAATTCATTGCGTTTAACCCTTCCTCTGCTGTGAAGTTTTGCCAAGAAATTGTTATATTAACAGGCATGTTGGAATATTTTGCCAAATAATCCCCTGCTGGAAGGTTGGTTCTTCTAAAAGAAAAATTAAGTGATAGGCTGTTTTCATCCCAATCATATTTTGAAGTGTCAGCTTGCTCATTTTCATAGATTGTTAAGTAAACAAAATCTAGCTGGAATTTGTCTTCTTGGTAGATTGTAGTGTTGAAGAAATCTATCCCTATTCCACCCCCATTATTGATAAATAAAAAAACAGTTGATGCCAAGGCAAAGAACATCAAAAATCCTATTATGAAGTCTTCAAATGCGAGCTGGGCTTTCATCCGACGCTCACCATTGCTGCAACTCCTGCGAGTCCTGTGAATATCAAGGTTGTTATTGACACAATGATTAAGTATAGCACAACAGACATTATTAATGTTTTTGATGCGCTGTTCATGAAATAAATATTATCCCCTGCATATTCAACCTTGTTGATTAAATAAACCATTAATAATACTACTTCTATCAAGTAAATTCCAACTATTGGCTGGAAAGCCCATATTTTTATGTCAGTGCTCATGTTCAGGAATCCGAGCACAAAGTCAAGGTTCATGCCTGTTGTTCCGCTAAGCCCTGAGCTTGAGCCGGAGATTGAGCTTAACTGGTCGCTTAAATTATTGATTATTAAAAATATCATTGTGGATAATCCCATGACAACTCCAGTGATTAATGGGGCTATGAAATTGGCTTGAAATTTTACGCTGCTTATTGTGTCGCTTAAAATGTCCTTGATTTTTTCGTTGATTGAGTGCACGGATTTGGTGTATCTTCCTATGTTTGACATGCTTATGCTTGCAGCCATTGTGGATTCTTCACTTGTTGATACAAGTATTTTCATGATGCTTTTGACCAGCATTGACGGGTAGAGTTTAAGGGCTCCTTCTTTTTCGTCAAAGATTGCGCTTTTAATGCTTAACCCTAAGTTTTTTATGTTGCTTTCAATTGTTTCAAAAAAATCCCTTATTGCGCTGGATTTTAGCTTTTCGCCGGCTTTCACGATTGCGATTTCAACAGGCTTTCCCTCGCTTAATATATTGCTTAGCACTTGCGAAGCGTTAGAGAATTCATCCTCAACTTTGGCAATATTATTCCTAATTTTGGTTTTTTGGAAGCTAGAAAAATAAAAATATGAAATTATAGCCAAAGCTATGCCTATTATTATTGTCAAGCTTCCGAAGATGTCATCCCTGCTTGGAGGCATGCCTTGAGCCCCAAGAATATAGAAAATATACAATGAGGAGAATATTATTAGCACAATTACTGGCACTATGAATATATTAAAATAAACCCTTTTTCCATTATTCATTAGGAAGAATTGGTTTTTTTTGGGAACATCCGGGTGGGTGTCAACATTGGGTATTGCAAAACCTGCAGGCCTTTTGGATAAAACAGTGTTTATGCTGAAAAAAACTATTACTGGAAGTATTATATCATAAAAAACGAATATCATATCGGTTGTTATTAAGTCTGATAAGAAGGCGCTGACCATTGGAAGCATTACCAATCCTAATATTGGAAGGGTTATTCCTAAAAGGCTTACTGCCTGCACTGGAGTCCTTAAATTGTTTGCGTATACAACCATTGAATCATAGGTCCTGTTAAGTATTGTGTCAACAGCCATGTCTAAGGTTTCATCCCTTCTCTTTTCATCAGACTGGCTTAAAGCGCTCATGATTAATCCCATGCTTTCAACAAAGCCGTTGCTTTCTTCAGTCCAGTCAAGTAGGAAATTATTGATTGAATCAAAGATGTCTCTGTATTTTTTTGTCTGGATATCCCAAAGTATTTGCTTGAAATCATTGCCTAACTGGCTTGACAGGTTATCAGCAGCGAACTTGATTGCGCCTTCAAGATTCGGGGTGTGGCGCATATAAGTTACAATGTAAAGTATTGAAAGGACTGCTTCGCTGCTTTCCTCCATCCTTTTTTTCTTTGACAGGTTTTCTGGATAATTCTTTATGTAAGTGTAGCCATAAAATGACAATGGAAGCAATAATAATGTTATCAATGATGTTGATATAACTATTGCTATAAGGGAAAAAACAACACCAAAAAGGAGTACTATCATGCTGAATCCCGAAACCTCTGAAGGAGTTACATTTAAATCGGATCTCCTAATGCTTAATTGCAGCTTTTCCTCCTCTTTCTTTGTTAATTTAAATGAAAAAATCTTGCCCGCTGATTTGCACGCTTTCTCATACCAGCCCTTTCTTTCAACCTTTTCTTTCACAAATTCAAGATATTCATAGCTGTCATTGGAGAACTGCTCATTGGCTTCTTTTCTCAAATCCTCCCTTGTCAATTTATTAATAGGTTTTGCCAAACCTTTTCACCGCTCCTTTAATCCAGTCTTCAAACATGAAAAGCAAATCCTTGCTTTCAGGATAACCTTGCTCATTTTTGAGCTTTTCAAAAATCCTATGGTAAGCATCATTGGCTATGACTACAAAGTCGCTTTCCAATAATTCGCTTTTTTTGATATCTTTTGAATATTTTAGCAATAATTCATAAGCTTTTGAACGAGTCATTATTTCATCCCAAACAAGCTCCCATTTACCCGCCCATTCCCTGACATTTCCAGCAATGCTTTTAATTACCTCGCTCTGCCCTTCAATTAATGCCCTTTCCGGCTTTAATTTATCCTCCCTTGCATCATAGGTCATTAATGACAGGAATCCTTTCTCTAAGAAAGGGTCTTTTTCCCAATGCTTTCTGACTTCAACAATATTAGTCACCCTTCTTATTTCGCTAAGCCCATCAGGGGTTTTGATTTTTTGGGCAATAATTATTATATCAGTTGCCTTAAAACTAGTCACAGGAACTCCCAAATCATGAACAACCCTATCAAAGACTCCATAAGCGCTGTCGCCGTGGATTGTTCCAGCAACAACATTTGCCAATGCTCCAACCCTCATTGCCTCATATAACGCAACCGCTTCAGTGCTTCTAACCTCTCCAACAAACAATGCGCTGTCTCCAAGCCTTAAAGTTGTCCTGATTCCTGCAGTTGCATCCATTTCGCTGCTTGAGCTTGCCAAGGCGCTGCCAACTTTCATGCTCACAAGGTTGAAATTAAGGTTTTTAAGATAATTAATAGGCAATTCAAGAGTATCCTCAACGCTGATAATCCTGAATTTTCTCATAATAGTCACCATTAATGAGCCTAAAATGCTTGATTTTCCGCTGCCCCTTGTCCCTGCAACCATCATTGTCCTTCCTCCGTCAACCAAGAACCACAACAATCCAGCAGCCAAAGGAGTAATTGATTTCCAATTAATAAGTAATGGTAAAGTGAATGGGCGCTCCCTATGCCTTCTGAAAACAAAGGTCAAACCCTTGGGGCTTAGCGGCTCCTGCACAATGCTAACCCTTGACCTAAACTCAGGAGTTTCCAATTCAGTGTCAAGTACTGGATTCGCATCATCAAGCGGCCTTCCGCTCATCATCCTAAACCTTGAAGCCCAGCCAAAAGCATCCTTAATATTTGGAATAATATTCGTCCTTAACTCCCCATAATCAGCATGTTTAAGGATTATTGGCGACGCACCTATAGGCGCATTGACATAGACATCCTCAATCTTTTCATCCTCTAGTAATATCTCTATCATGCCAAATCCCACAGTCAATCTGACAAGCATTCTTGCGATTTTCTCGGCATTGGCAAAAGACACTTTTATATTCCTTGACTTGGCAACCTCTTCAACCAAATCCCTGCTAATCCTGAAAAATATATCCCTCATTCTTGAAGGGTCAGTGAACTCCTCTTTCTTGGGTTTATGCTTAGCTAAAATCTCACGAGCAGAGTTTAATAGTTCATACTCCTCATCGCTTAATTCAAACTCAGGAGGATGGATATAATATTTCTTTGCAACCTCATCAGGCACATCATAAATAACCACCTCTGTCTTGTCAGATTTTCCTATATTATAGCTGTCAATCTCTTTAGCCTTAATGGGTGGCTCCATCATTAATCTTGTAAACATGAAATTTGGCTTGATTGACGGCTCAAAGAATTGGCGGTATAATTCCCTATCTCCCAATTTATACCCTTCAAGGTTTTTTTCAACAGCTTTGATAAGAGAGGTCTTTGACATTTCATCCTTTATTGCCTGAAGCTTTTCAAGCTGCAAATCGCTGATTTTTTTGTAATCCCCTTCATAATCCTTGTTCTTTGCTTTCTCCTCCCTATAAGCCCTCACAGCTCTGACATACGCGCTAAGGGGGTCTTTTTTGAAATAATTAAGGAAGATATCCTTTATGACTGCCAAGGCATCAATTCCCTGCTTGGCAAGCATGGGGCTGCCAAAAACAGGGTATTTAAGTATTTCATACTCTTGCTCCAATTTAAGGTAGCACTGCGCAAGCTCGTCAAGCATTAATGTCTGGTCAGGAGGATAAACAAAATTCATGTCAAATGATAAAACTATTGTGCTAACCCCACTAATGGATGTCAAATGAGTGATAATATTTTCCATGCAAACTTCCGAATCTTCAATGCTCGGGTAATGAATGCATCCAATGCAATTTACCTTTAAAATCTTCTCAGAACCCTCTGCTTCAATTTCAAAATTATTGCAAGAATTGTGCTCCATCCCAAAACTTATATAATACCCGCTGGTTTATAAAATATTATGGCACTTCCA
>CAZMEY010000032.1:4898-8263 GCA_964565435.1 Candidatus Woesearchaeota archaeon | reverse complement strand
TAATTGATTTGCCGGGAATAATAGGGGATGCAAGCAAGGGCAAAGGAAAAGGCACAGAGGTTTTGGGCGCTGCAAGAAACGCCGACTTAATAGTCATAATATTGGATGCCAAAAAAGTTGAAAGGCTTGAAACAATAAAGCAGGAGTTATACAATGCAGGCATAAGGCTTGATTCAAAGCCGCCAAGGGTTATTTTCAAAAAAATGCCAAAAGGGGGAATACTCATTCATTCAACATATGAATTGAATAAATTAAGCGAGGAGATGATTAAGGAAATAATGAGGCAATACGGAATAGTGAATTGCGAAGTAATAATAAGGGAAGATGTGTCAGCAAATGATTTCATTGATGCATTGCTTGAAAATAGGCATTACTGCCCCTCTTTAATAGTTATCAACAAATGCGATGAATTAAGCAAGCAAGAATTTGAATCATTGAAAAAAAAATTCCCTCAAGGAGTATTTATCAGCGCAGAGAAAGATTTGGGGCTTGACAAATTAAGGGAAGAGATTTTTGAAAAAACAAGAATCATTCGTGTGTTTTTGAAACCCAAAGGCAAAGAAGCCGATTTGAAGAATGCCCTTATCATGCACAAAGGGGACACTATTTATGATTTGGCTTTAAAGCTCCACAAGGATTTTGTGCAATATTTCAAATACGCCCAAGTTTGGGGCAAAAGCGCGAAATTTCCAGGCCAAAAACTGGGGCTAAAGCATGAATTAAAAGACAATGACATTATCACCATCGCAATATAAATAAATGCTCGGCATATTTTATTATTATGGATATAATCTCTGCAAAAGATGTCAAAAAAGATTTCAAAAAATATTCCAGGGAGAGCGGATTATTAAATGCTGTGAAAAGTTTTTTCCACAGGGAATATGAAATCATTAATGCAATTAGGAATGCAAGCTTTTCAGTAAAAAAAGGGGAGATTTTGGGGTATTTGGGGCCAAATGGCGCAGGCAAATCAACAATGATTAAATTATTAACCGGAATACTTTACCCTGATAGTGGCAAAATAGAGGTTATGGGATTTGAGCCCTTCAAAGACAGGGAAAAATATGTGCAAAACATAGGGGTTGTGTTTGGACAAAAAAGCACGCTTGATTGGAATCTTCCTGCAGTAGATAGTTTTAATTTAAGTAGGGCAATATATCAAATTCCAAAAAAAAATTTTGACAAAAAATTAAAAGAGCTTTCAGAAGAACTTGATGTTGAAAAAATAAGCAAGACTCTTGTAAGAAACATGTCGCTAGGTGAGAGGATGAAATGCGAATTCATTAATGCCATGCTTCACAATCCAAAGATACTTTTTTTAGATGAACCAACAATAGGGCTTGATATAGTCGCTAAAGAAAAAATTAGAAGTATTATAAAAAAAACAAGCAAAGAATTTGGCACAACAATAATTTTGACAACCCATGACATTGATGATGTTGAGGCATTGTGCAATAGGATAATCATAATTGACAAAGGAATCCATGCTTATGAAGGCTCTATTGAAACACTTAAAAAAAACTTTGTCACATACAAAGACTTGACTGTAGAGTTTGAAAGAAAAGTGGGTGAAATAAAAATTAATGGATGTGATATAATTGAGCATGATGGTTTCAGAGCAAAATTAAGAATTGATACAAAAGAAACAAACCCCTCAGCAGTTATAAAAATATTATTAGAAAAATATCCCTTGATTGATATAAACATTGATGATGAAAGTGTTGAAAGTATAATTAAAAAGATTTATTTAAGTGAAAAAAATGAATAAATATCTTGAATTTTTTAATATGGAAGTAAAAGATAGTATTTCTGAAAGAGCAAGATTTCTTGTTTGGACTATTTCAAAGCCATTGCTTATGCTTATAAATATCTTAATTTGGACTTCAATTTTTTCAAACTCTGGGCAGGAAACAATCGGAGGATTTAACATGGAGCAGGCAATAAATTATTTCATATTTCAAAATGCACTTTCAGGAATTATTTACAGCGGAATAAGCAGAGCAATGGGTGATAGAATAGAAGATGGATTATTATCTGTTCATTTATTAAAACCAATGAATCTTAGTATTGCATGGGCATTTAGGGGGCTTGGCGGAAGATTCTTTGCTCTTTTTTATGAATCAATACCTTCGATTGCTTTTGCAATGATTTTTTTCGGCTTCAAAATATACTCTCTCCCAATGTTTTTAATCTCAATAATCAGTCTTTTTTTAGGATATTTTATTAACTATTTTTTTTCGATTATATGGAGCCTTGCATATTTCAAAATGATTAATTTCTGGCCATTTGAAAGAATTAAAGGATTTATAACCAATTTTTTTATGGGGGTTATGATTCCTATAAATTTCATGCCACTTACTCTTCAAAATATATTAAAATTTTTGCCATTCAATTATATGTCTTTTGAGGCTTCAAAGATTTATCTTGGAATATATGATTATCCTCAAATTGCTCAAATTTTGGGAATTCAAATTTTATGGATTATAGGATTATTCATATTATTCAATTTTTTATTCAAAATAGCCATAAGGGTTTTTGAAGGTGTTGGGGCATGAACAAATATTTTGATTTTTTGAAAACTAATTTATCTAATGAGATAAGTCATATATTTTCATACAAACAGACTCTTATTTTTGAAATAATATCAATATTTTTAGCGCTATTTTCTCAGATAGTTGTAATTTTTTTTATTTATAATATAACTAATGGATTTCCCGGATGGAATATTTATGAAATGATTTTTTTAATTGGAACAAACGGATTAGCATTTTCTATTTCAGGATTTACTTCAATTAGTATGTTTTTTCAAAATTCATGGAAAATTGAATATGGACATTTTCATAATGTTCTTTTAAAACCTTTCAATACGCAGGGTTTTATGATAATTTCATCAATAAATGATTCTTCCTGGCTGATTGAATTGTTTGGAAATATGATTTTAATAATTTATTCTTTAATTATGATTAATCCTCAATTAACTTTTTTGGGAGTTATTTCATATATATTTTTAATATTAATTTCTTGTCTTTGCTTTTACGGAATAATGGGGGTTTTTATGAACTTTGTATTCAGCTATCCTAGGGCAAGAAATGTTATAGAACTTTTCTGGACTATAGGCAATTTTTCAAATTATCCTCTTGGAATTTTTCCTGATTGGATAAAATTATTTCTTACCTTTATAATGCCCATGGCTTTAGCAGGATTTTATCCAGCATCATACTTTCTTGGAAAAATGTCAAATTATATATATTTAGCATTATTTTTATTTATAGGATTGATTTTTGCATTTATTGGCGTAATTGCAATAAAAGAAGGTATAAAAAAACACACAAGCTATGGTGGATAATAATGGTTTCAAAAGTGAC
>CAZMEY010000032.1:0-4798 GCA_964565435.1 Candidatus Woesearchaeota archaeon | reverse complement strand
ATAATTGAGCCTTGGGAATATGATCCTGAAAAAGGGGATATTGTATACACTTACAGGAAAGGCCAGGTTGAATGGCTTAGAAAAAAAGGGTTATTGAAAGATTTGGAAGAATTCTAAAATTGGAAAACTTTAAAATAAGAATAAATTAATTAGCTTGCTATGGCAGAGCTTAAAATGCTTATAATTGAAAGGAATGAAAGCCCTTATTTTATATATTCTAAATGCAATGGCATAAAGCCTGCAGAGATAGTGCAGTGTGAAGCCCAAAGCCTTGAAGCCATAATAAGCTCTTTAAGCGGATGCGGCTTTAGGCAAATAAATCTTGAAAATGGATACATTTTCAATAAAAACAAAAATTATGTTAATAAAGAAAGATGCTGCGAGTTGTCATTCAAAGAGGTTTATTTATCAAACAATAAAAGCTTAAAGGAGCAAAGCCTTCTAAAAGAGCAAATGGACAGCCATATTAAAAAATTTGAGGAGATAGTCTCTGATTCAATATACATTCTTTCTACTCCTTTCCGCCAATTTGAAGAGTTCAAGGAATATTTGTCAAGCCAATAGTTCTTTAAAACCAAAAAGACATTAATTATTCAATATGACTAAGGAGATTTACAAGGTTTATAATGAAGTGTTTGACAACAGGACTCTTAAGGCGCTTGAGAAATTAAGAAAAGAATACTATGAAGAGCTTATGGATTGCATTAGCACTGGGAAGGAAGCCAATGTATTCCTTGCAAGTTCCAAAAAAGGCTTTGTGGCTGTCAAGATTTTCAGGATATACACTTCAAGCTTTGACAAAATGAGCCCTTACATCCTGGGCGATCCAAGGTTTTCAAGGGTTGGAAAGAAAAAGCACGAAATTGTTTATTTATGGGCAAAAAAAGAGTTCAGGAATCTGTCAAAAGCGTTTGAGGCTGGAATAAGGGTTCCAAAACCACTTGCCTGCAACCAAAATGTTTTGGTAATGGAGTTCATAGGGGAGGAAGGCGCTGCTTCAAAGCTATTAAAGGATGCGCAAATAAATGACTGGCAAAGATATTACAATGAAATAATAATTGGCATGAAAAAATTGCTTAAAATAGGATTAATACATGCAGACTTGTCAGAGTTTAACATATTGGATTATAAAGGCAAGCCAGTATTCATTGATATGGGCCAAAGCGTCTTAAAAGAGCACCCAAATGCCCAATTTTTTCTAAAAAAGGATTTTGGCAACATTAACAAGTTTTTTTTGAGGAAGTGCAAAACCATTTCTTTTGAGGAGTTTTTGCAATAAAACTTTTAAATGCTCTAAAATTAATTGATTTTTGAAAATGGATGATCATTCAAAGGATTTAAGGATACCTAAAGAAAGGGTTGCAGTCCTTATTGGAAAGGACGGTTCAACAAAGAAGAGCATTGAAAAAGCATTCAAGGCAAAATTGTCAATTGACAGCGAAGGCTTGGTATTAATGACAGGAAAGGATTCTTTGGAGCTATATATTTGCGAAAAGGTCATTAAGGCAATTGGCAGGGGTTTTAATCCGGAGATTGCTTTGCTGCTCAAAAATGATGCCTATGATTTTGAATTGATAGAGATTAATGATTATGCCAAGACGCAAAAAGACTTTGACAGGTTAAGGGGTAGGGTTATAGGAAAGGAAGGCTCAAGCAGGGATATGATTGAGAAAAAACTGAATGTATACATAGTCATTTATGGTAAAACAGTTGGAATAATAGGGGAGATGGTAATGGCTGATTTGGCGGCTAGCGCTATTGACATGCTTCTTAAAGGGGCAAGGCACCCAACAGTTTTCAACTACATTGACAAGGAGTTAAGAAAAAAATCTGGTGGAGGAATGTTTTGAAAAAATGGCGGAAAGATTAGTGGCCGATGATTTGGCTAACAAGCACAAAAGCATCAGCATAGCGGAGTTCTTTGAAAAGAACAGGCACTTGCTGGGCTTTGACAGCAAAATAAAGGCAATGCTTACCTGCGTTAAGGAAGCGGTTGATAACTCATTGGACGCTTGCGAGGAAAACGCTGTAGAGCTTAAAAAAAGAAAAAAAGACTTTGAATTGCCTGATATACTTGTAAGGGTTGACTTGATACAAGGGGAAGTGTATAAAATAATTGTTGAAGACAATGGCCCTGGGCTCGCATCTGAAATAATGCCAAAAGTTTTTGCCAAATTGCTTTACGGAAGCAAGTTCGGAAGATTAAAGCAAGGAAGGGGACAGCAAGGGATTGGAATAAGCGCGGCAGTAATGTATGGGCAAATCACAACTGGAAAGCCCGCAAGAATCATTAGCAGAACATCAAAAGACAAGCCTGCGCAGCTTGTTGAATTATTCATTGATATCAAAAATAATGATGCAAAAGTGTTGAAAAATGAAGATTATGTAAGATTTTCAAAAGATACTGGCACAAGGGTTGAGATAACCCTTGAAGGGCTTTACAGGGGAAGCGGGGATAAAAGCATATTTGAATATTTAAGAAGAACAAGCATTAGCAATCCTCACGCAAAAATCACTTTTATTGATCCTGCGGGCAAAGTAACAACATTCAAAAGGGCTACAGAATCATTGCCTGCAGAAACCCAAGAAATAAAGCCCCACCCTTGGGGATTAGAATTGGGAGTTCTTACAAGAATGATTGAAGATACCAAAAAAAATTCAATGCAGTCATTCTTGACAGAAGAATTAAGCAAAGTGGGCGCGCTTAATGCAAAGCAAATACTTGAAAAAGCAAAGATTGACCCTAAAAGAAGGCCTGACACAATAAAGACTGATGAAGCAGTTGAATTGATTAAGCAATTGCAAAAAGCTGATCTTCAGAGACCTCCTACTGATTGCCTAAGTCCTGTTGGAAGGGGAGCAATAGAAAAAAGCCTTAAAGTTGAGTATCATCCCGAATATATTGCAGCAACAACAAGGCCGCCTAATGTTTACAGAGGATACCCTTTCCAGGTTGAAGCAGCTCTGGCTTATGGAGGAGACATACCTGAAGGCAGCGCACAAGTGCTAAGAGTTGCCAACAAGGTTCCATTGCTTTA
Source organism: Candidatus Woesearchaeota archaeon (assembly GCA_964565435.1). Taxonomy (GTDB): domain Archaea; phylum Nanobdellota; class Nanobdellia; order Tiddalikarchaeales; family Tiddalikarchaeaceae; genus JAQTTT01. Next base: position 1,760 of record CAZMEY010000032.1, on the reverse strand, counting down.
TGAAAGCGGTGCATGCGCAATAACTATTGCCTCAAGCGAGATGGACTGGAAAAGGTATGGAATACCAAAGGCTTCAGGAAGCCAAGTTCCGACAGCGCCTATAATAATCTTTGTGCACATATGCAGCGTGTGGGTTCCATTCACAAGCGAAAGCAAGGCAGCAGTAGCCAATTATCCTGTAATAATAAAAGAGATTAAATTGGCTTTGCAGGAATGCGCAAGGCAACTAGGTGTATTCATAAAAAGAAAGATGAAAATAAAAAGGGATGCCCAAAGAATCAACACTTTCATAAAATACAGCGAAGTATTGTCAACATCCTTGGCAGAGCTTACAAGAAAGGATGAAAAGGAAGTCAAAAAAATAGTTGATGAAGTGCTTGAAAAAAGATACGGTGATGTAATGAAGAAAAGGCAAGAATTGGCTAAAGATGAAGCCAAGATTCCGGCAAAAAAAGTTGAAGCTGAAGAGGAAAAAGAGAGTGATGAAGAATGAAAGACCAAGACCAAGTTAAATTAAGGATTGAAAAGAGCAAAGAGCTTACTGACAGGTTGGTAAACATAGGAAACCGCGTATTAGTCCAATTGAAAGACTTCCAAAACCCGAGCGTGAATATTCCAATAAGAAGCTTAAGCAATGTTTATTATGATGAGAAAGAAAGGCTTCTAAGGCAGGGAAACAGCACTACAGGAAGGGAATATTTCAATCTTTCCCAAGCCAAGAGCTTTATGCAGACAATGCTTGTTGCAAGCAAATTAAGGCAAGTGCTTGAAACAGGCAGCAGGGTTGGTTTAAGGCAGCTATTTTACTTAACCAAAGGAGGAATACCAGGAACCAAAGAAAACACTTTTGATTTGCAAAAAGAATGCGACCCAATAGTTGAAGACATTGAAGGATTGCTTAAATGCCTAAGGGAAGAGATGGGGGTTGAGGCTGAGCGTAAAGGAATACTTTGCGGCAACATAAAAATACTTGACAGCGGAGACGAGATTGACTGCTCAAAGCAGGGAAGCAGCGGATACGGAATACCAAGCATTGTGGAAAAAGGAACAGTTGACTTCACTGATTGCAAAGCTGATTACATATTGGTAGTGGAAAAAGGACAGACATGGAGCACCCTAAATCATGACAAATTCTGGCAAAAAAACAATTGCTTAATATTGACTGGGAAAGGCCAGCCAGCAAGAGGGGACAGGAGATTATTAGCAAGACTTCACAGGGAGCTTGATTTACCAGTATATGTCTTCACTGACATGGATATATGGGGATATTACATCTATTCGGTTTACAAGCAGGGAAGCATTAACCTGGCGCATTTCAGCCAAAACGCGGCAGTTCCAGACGCCAAATTTTTAGGTTTCAAAACCAGCGACATAGAAAAATATGACATCAAAAAAGAGCACTGGATTCCAATGAACAAAGGTGACCATAAAAGAATTGCGGAAATTTCCAACTATGAATGGTTCAAGAACAAAAAAGAATGGCAAACAGAGTTCAAGGATTTGCTGAAATTTGGCAGCAAAATAGAGCAAGATGCATTGGTGGGGAAAGGATTGGAATTCATGAGCAAGAATTATTTGCCTGAAAAGATTAAAAACAGGGATTGGATAGAGTAATCCAATCCTTTTTTAATATTTTTTTTAAATCAGCAAACTTTAAAAAACAAAAACAATCAATAAAATATTAATTGCTCCAATAGCTCAGTAGGTAGAGCGCATGCCTGTTAAGCATGAAGTCGCAAGTTCGAGTCTTGCTTGGAGCG
>CAZMEY010000031.1:0-8502 GCA_964565435.1 Candidatus Woesearchaeota archaeon | reverse complement strand
TAGTTTAAGGTTCATTGTATGTGGTTAATTGACCAATTGCTTATAAAATTATTTGCTTAAAAAAGTTTTTAAAACCTTATATTGCTTTATTAATTGTTATTGGGCAAATAGCTCAGAGGTAGAGCGCCACGTTTGCACCGTGGAGGCCGGGGGTTCAAATCCCTCTTTGTCCATTCAAGAAATATTCATGCACAAAAAAACTGGCAAGTCCCTCTTTGTTTAATATAGGTTATTCCAATTCTTTTAAGAGCTCTTTGATTGCCTGCTTTTTCTTTTTTGGCTTTGAGTAAAGTGGAATTTTTTCATCATATGTTGGCTCATTTGATTGGTATATTATGCCTATTGGGATTTTTTCTCCCCATTCTTGTGCTATTTTTATGCCTTCAATCCTTGTTTTGGCAGGTTTTTCAACCTTGTAAACCCTTTCTTGGAACCATTTGTAGGTGTTGATTTTATTGAAAGTCACGCATGGCTGCAGGATGTCAATGATTGCTGCACCTTTATGCGTTATTGCAGCTTTCATCAGCTCTTTCAAATGCTTGATATCACCTGCAAATCCCCTTGCGACAAATGTTGCTCCCAAAGCAATGGCAAGAACTGCAGGATTTATTGAGTTCTCTATTGTGCCTAAGGGAGTTACCTTTGTTATTGTTCCAATATCAGTTGTTGGGCTTGGCTGGCCTTTGGTTAATCCATAGATTTGGTTGTCATGGACAAAGTATTTGACATCAATGTTTTTCTTGCAAAAATGTATGAAATGGTTTCCCCCTTCAGCATAGCCGTCGCCGTCCCCTCCGCAGGCAATCACTGTCAATTTTGGGTTGGCTATCTTTATTCCTTGAGCTAATGGCAGCGCCCTTCCGTGAAGCCCGTTGAATGCATAGACCCTTATCCAGTGGGGGATTTTGCTTGAGCACCCTATGCCGCTTGCAAGGACAATATTTTCTTGCTTTATTTTTAGCTCATTTAGCGCTATTTTGAATGCTTCCCATATGCCGTAGTTCCCGCATCCCGGGCACCAGTTGGGCTTTCCCTTTGTTTCATAGCTCATTTCTTTATCGCCTCAATTATCTCTTTAGGGAGGATTTGCCTTCCGTCATATTTGAGGATTTTTTTGCCAATCTTTAAATCAGTGTGCTCTTTGATTAACGAGCATAATTGGCCGGATTGGTTCTGCTCTATGACAATTATTTCGCTATGCCCTTTTGCTTTTTCCGACAATTCTTTTACAGGGAAGGGGTGAAGTATTTTTATTTGCAGGAACTTATAATCCAATTCTTTTAATGCTTCCATGATTGCTCCCTTAGTGCTTCCGCAGGAGATTATTATTTTATTTGACTCTTTGCTGCCGAAAATGCTTACGCTTTTGCCTTCAAGCTCTTTTGCCATTGATTGAAACTTTCTCAGTCTTTTATCCATCATGTTTTTCCTGTCAATCGCTTCTTCAATAATGTAGCCTTCTTCATCATGCTCATCACCTATTGAGCAATGCATACCATTAGGAGTTCCGGGCAATGTTCTTGGGCTTATGCCTGTTTTTGCCAATGAATATCTTTTGAATTTTTCCAAAGGCCTTAATTTTTTGGGGTTCTTGATTATTGCCCCCCTATCAATATTGGCTTTTTTTGAAAATAATGGAAGGGTTTCTGAGCTGTTCGCCAAGTGCTTATCAGTCAATATTATTGCAGGCAGCTGGTATTTATCGGATAGGTTAAATGCATCAATTGCAATTTCATAGCAATCAGTTGGGCATCCTGGAATCATGACTAATTTTGGGTAATCCCCATGGCCTGCATGGATTGCATACCTTATATCCCCTTGCTCAGTCCTTGTTGGCAAGCCTGTTGCAGGACCCGGCCTTTGCCCTAAGATTATCACTATTGGAATCTCTGCGCTGCCCGCCAGGCTAATTGATTCATTCATCAATGCAAAACCTCCTCCGCTTGTTGCTGCCATGCTTCTCATTCCCGCATAGCTTGCGCCTAGAGCCACATTTATTGCAGAGATTTCATCCTCTGCCTGATGCAATATAAGCCCGCATTTTTCCTGCTTTTTGGAGTAATACTCCATTATGCCTGTTGATGGAGTCATAGGATAACTGCTTAATAATTTACAATCGCTTGCTATTGCCCCAATGCTTATTGCTTCATTGCCATTGATTAATATCAAATCCTTTTTTGGCAATTTTTTTGCTTTTAATTTAAAATCGCTTGGATTATCTATTGATTCATATCCCTTTGTGAAGGCTTCAATGTTTTCATCAATAATCTTTTGGCTCTTTCCCTTGAATCTTTCTTTTATTAATATGATTGCATCATCTTTTGTTATTCCCAATAGTTTAGAGCTTGCTCCCAGCATTATAGTTGCCATCATTACTTTCTTGTATATGCCATACTTGGAAGAATATTCATCAAGTGGAATTTTGAACAATAAGTGATTAGTTTTTATTTTTATTGATGAATCGCAGATTATTGCGCCATTTTTTCCTAAATTTTTTTCATGCATGGTGATGGACTGCCCATCAAGCGCAGCCAATAAATCTATTCTGCCGGAATCTGAGCTTATTTTTTCTTCGCTTGCGCGGACAGTGCATGAGTTGTTTCCTCCCCTTATTTGGCTTGGGTATTCCGAGCCCATAAAAATTTGGTATCCTAGGTTTTTTAGAAGCTTGGAAAACATTTCGCCTGAGCTTAAAACCCCATAGCCTGCTTCTCCGCTAATCTGCCAACTTAATTCATGAGCCATTAATGGATTTTATATAATTGACGGATATTTATATACATTATTGCTCGCTTGAAAGCTTTCCATAAGTTATCTCAAAAAGTGTTTGGAATGATGCAGTTATGAGTGGACCTAGTACAAATCCGGTGACTCCCAAGGTGGATATTCCTCCAAAGATGCCGAGCAAAAAAACTACAGGATTTATGTTAGCGACTTTTTTTCCAATCAATGGCTTGATAAAATCATCAATGACAAATATGAATCCTGAAAATGCCAGCGTGATAAAAAATATCAAGAAGTTGCCGGATTGGATTCCTTCATAAAAATAATAAACATTCAGGCCTAAGGGCACAATCATTGTTGTTATGCTTAAAAAACCCATTATGAATGAAAACAATGCCAATTCAAAAGAGTATGGAATCCCTAATATTATCAGGAATATGAATATTATTGATGCTTCAGTGAATGCTGTGAAGAACTGCGCATGGAATATTGATTTCATGACCAAGTTAATTTTTTCAAAAAATTGGTCAAAATATTTCAGCTCGCCAGGAGGTATCAATCCCCTTATGATGTATCCCAATTCTTCCCAATATTTTGTGAAATAAAAAACCAATACTAAAAATATTATTGAATTCAGCACCATGTTCGGCACTATGAGTATTATGAATTGGAGCGCGTTTAACAATTGGGATAAGCCTGCTGATGTCAATATCTCGCTTATATTTATGTTTTTCAAAAGGGTTATTGACAGGAATGCGAGCTCAAATTCTTCGCTTTTGGCAAGTATGTTTTTTATTCCTGACATGCTGTTATAGATGCTGAGCAGCATTATTGCAATGAATGCCACAAGCAATAGTGAGCCCGCAGCCATAGATATCAATGTTGCAATATTCTCGCTCTTGATTTTTTTTAAAATCCTTTTTTTTAAAGGAGACACCAAATAAGCTATTATTATGCTTAAAGATATTATTTGGTAAAAAGAGCTGCTTAAATAGACCAAAAAGATTGCGAAAGCGACTATGCCTATGATTAATAAGAGCTTGCTGTTGTATTTCATCAAGCAAAAATTATCCGCCAAGGATTTAAATAATTAGGGTAATAAGGGAATTTTTATAGTTAATTATTAAAAGGGCTCAATTGTTTTCTATTATTAGCATGTCTAACTTATTAGATTTTGGAAAGGAGGATTTTGGGGAGGAATTTGCGAGCCTTTACAGGAAAATAGAAGATAGCAGGGAATCTTTTTTCATCACTGGCAGGGCTGGCACAGGAAAGTCAACATTCCTCAAATATTTTTGCCAAAAAACCAGGAAAAATTTTGTTGTTCTTGCGCCAACAGGCATTGCAGCGCTAAATGTTTCGGGCCAAACAATACACTCATTTTTCAAATTCCCTCCAAGAATAATCACTGACGCGCAGATAAAAAAGGTTGAAAAGCCCAAATTGTACCAAAAAATTGATTGCATAATAATTGACGAAGCCAGCATGGTAAGGGCTGATTTAATGGATGGAATTGACAAATTTATGCGGATTAATGGAAGGGACTCTTCAAAGCCTTTCGGGGGATGCCAATTATTATTGTTCGGGGATTTATACCAATTGCCCCCTGTTGCCAATGATTCAGAATACATGTTTTCAAACTATTATGATTCCCCATATTTTTTCTCAGCCAAGTGCTTCAGGAATTACAATATTAGCACTTATGAATTGAACCATGTTTACAGGCAAAAAGAGCAGTCATTTATCGGCATATTAAATGAGATAAGAAGCGGGGATATCAGCGAAGAGTCTCTGAAAATTATTAATTCAAGGGTGAGCGAAAAAAAGGAGGGCTCAATAATCCTGACATGCAATAACTGGCATGCTTCAAACATAAACAAATTCCAGCTGGGAAAATTGGAAGGAAGCAAAAAAGTGCTTAATGCAGAGATTGCGGGAGAGATAAAGGATTTCCCTGTTGAAAGGGATTTGGAGCTCAAGCTTGGCGCAAAAGTGATGATTGTAAAAAACCATCCTGATTTATTGTATTACAATGGCAGCATAGGGATTGTGCATGAGATTAGTAAGGAGTTGGTGACGGTTAAATTAGACAACACTTTTGTTGGAATTGACAAGCACACCTATGAAAAGGTCAAATATGACTATGATGAAAGAACAGGAAAAATCGCTTCAAAGGTTGTTGCAACTTTCAAGCAATTCCCTCTTAAATTGGCTTATGCTTTGACCATCCACAAAAGTCAGGGCCAGACTTTTGATAAGTGCATCATTGATTTTGGCAGCGGAGCTTTTGCCCACGGCCAAGCCTATGTTGCATTAAGCAGGTGCACATCAATTGAGGGATTGAACCTTTCAAGGCCACTAAAAAAAAGCGATATAATAATTGATGAAAGAATCAATGAATTTCTTAATCCCTCCCAAAAAAAGATTTTTTAACGGAATAGGGGAATTTTAATCAAAAAGCTTTATATAGAATAAGTTAGAGATATCTCTAATAATGGATAAGATTGTTATTGTTGGCGCGAAAGAGCATAATCTCAAAAATGTCAGCTTGGAGCTGCCAAGGGATAAGCTAATAGTTTTTACTGGAATCTCCGGCTCAGGAAAAAGCACGCTTGCTTTTGACACCATCTATGCAGAAGGCCAAAGAAGATATGTTGAATCATTGTCAGCTTATGCCAGGCAATTCTTGGGAGTCATGAATAAGCCCGATGTTGAAAAGATTGATGGCTTAAGCCCAGCCATTAGCATTGACCAAAAAAGCACCAATAACAATCCGAGAAGCACTGTTGGAACAGTGACTGAAATCTATGATTATTTAAGGCTTCTTTACGCAAGGATTGGAAAGGCTTACTGCCCAATTCACAAGGTCAGGATTCAGGCGCAAAGCAGCCAATCAATATATAATAAAGCCAAAGAGTGCGAGAAAGAGGATATTTTAATATTGTCACCCATTGCCAGGCAAAAAAAGGGGACTTTTGAGCAGGAGCTAAAAGAGCTGTATAAAGAAGGCTTTTTGAGGGCAAGGGTTGATGGCAAAATAATCAAGACCAATGATAAAATAATTTTGGACAAAAACAAAAAGCATGATGTTGAAATAATCGTTGATTCAGTGAATATTTCAGAAGAGTCAAGGATTATTGAAGCCATTGAATTGTCTGCCAAAAAATCCGACGGATTGGTGATAATCAAAGGGATTAATGAAGAGATTTTTTCAACCAAATTGTCATGCCCTGTTTGCGGGTACTCATTGCCTGAAATGGAGCCAAGAATGTTTTCATTCAACAGCCCTTTCGGCGCTTGCGAAGAGTGCAAAGGCTTGGGAGTCAAGATGGAGTTTGACCCTGATTTGATAATACCTGACAAGAATCTTTCAATAATTGACGGCGCAATCGCATTGTATAGAAACCTTGTTGACGGCTGGAGAGCAAAGTATCTTGAAAATGTTGCCAAAAGCTTCAAGTTCAGCATCTTCACCCCTATAAAGAATCTCAAAAAAGAGCAATATGATGTTCTGATGTATGGAAGCGATAAGCCTATTAAATTCAAGATGACAATGGCTGATTCTGAATGGATTAGAAACAGCACTTGGGAAGGATTGATTCCCCAATCTGAAAGGTTGTTTAACCAGACAAATTCCGAGTACAGGAGGGAGGAATTAAAAAAATTCACTAAAGTGCTTCCTTGCCCTAAATGCGTTGGCAAAAGATTAAAAGAGGAAGTGCTGAATGTGCTTATCTATGGAAAATCCATTGAAAAAGTGAGCAATCTATCAATAGAGGATGCCATTGATTTTTTCAATGAATTGAAATTAAGCGAATCTGAAAAGATTATTGCACAGGATATATTGAAAGAGATTAATTCAAGGCTTGGATTCCTTAACAAAGTTGGGCTTTCATATCTTTCAATGTCAAGAAGCGCAGGCACGCTTAGCGGAGGGGAAAGCCAGAGAATAAGGCTTGCCACTCAGATAGGCTCCAACCTTACAGGAGTATTGTATGTTTTGGATGAACCAAGCATTGGCTTGCACCAAAAAGACAATGATAAATTAATCACCACTTTATGCAGACTTAGGGATTTGGGCAACACTTTGATAGTTGTTGAGCATGATGAGGACACTATCAGGAAAGCGGATTATTTGGTGGATATTGGGCCTGGCGCAGGAATCAATGGAGGAAAAGTTGTGGCTGCAGGAACTGTCAAGGATGTAATTAATTCAAAAGAATCAATCACTGGAAAATACTTATCAGGCGAACTGAAGATTGATGTGCCTAAGGAGAGGAGGTTTTACAACGAGTTTTTAATAATAAAGAATGCTTCAAAAAACAATTTAAAAAATGTCAGCACGAGAATACCTTTGGGAGTATTGACTGCTGTGACAGGAGTCAGCGGCTCGGGAAAATCATCATTGATATATGATTGCCTATATGAAGGATTAAAGAATGATTCAACAGATATTATTGGAAAAGATTTGATTGACAAGATAATAGTAATTGACCAAAGCCCTATTGGAAAAACCCCTAGAAGCAATCCTGCAACATACATTAAGGCTTTTGATGACATAAGGACAATATTTTCAGAGACTAAGCAAGCTAAGGAGAAGGGGTATAAAATTGGCAGATTCTCATTCAACACTCCCGGAGGCAGATGCGAAGCCTGCCAAGGAGATGGCGTCAAGAAGATTGAGATGAATTTCTTGCCTGATGTTTATGTGCCTTGCGAGGAATGCAAAGGGAAAAGATATAACTCTGAAACATTGAAAGTTAAATTCAAGGACAAAAACATCAGCGAAGTGCTTGATATGAGCGTCAGCGAGGCTTCAGAGTTTTTCAAAGATATTCCCAATATTAAAAGAAAGATTGAAATGCTTGAAAAAGTCGGATTGGGTTATTTGAAGCTTGGCCAAAGCTCAACAACCCTTAGTGGAGGGGAGAGCCAGAGGATAAAATTGACAAGGGAATTGGCTAAGAGAAGCACTGGCAAAACTCTTTATTTATTGGATGAGCCCACAACTGGACTTCATTTTGATGATGTGAAAAAATTGATTCATGTAATGAATGAGCTTGTAAATAAGGGAAACAGCATTGTTGTCATTGAGCATAATCTTGATGTGATAAAATGCGCTGATTATATTATTGACATGGGTCCTGAGGGAGGGGATAAGGGTGGAGAGATAATAGCCCATGGAACTCCTGAAGAGGTTTCAAGAGTTGATAAAAGCTACACTGGCGAATATTTAAAGAAAATGTTATAAATAATCAATTAGATTCTATTTAATTAATGAATAAGGCAATTACCCCTGTTATCAGTGTTATACTTTTAATAATGCTCACCATTGTTGCAAGCGTTGGCGCATACTTTTTCATCAATTCAGAAGTCAATAACCTCCAAAGCAGCGGAGCTATTGAGGACTCGCCTTACTTGGACAATTCAAGGCTTAATCTTGTAAGCATCACTGGCAGCCAAGCATTAGTGAGAAATGACGGCCAAAGCCCTGTCACTGAAATGGTTGTGCTTGTCAATGGCGAAACTCTTAATTACACTCTTGAAACACCAATACAGCCAGGAGAGTTCAGGGCAATTAATTACACCTCCCAATTGGCTGGCCAGGATTTAGAGATTAAAGTGATTTATAATAAGGGAAAAGAGGTTTTAGAAACCAGCCCTGCAAGTGTTAATACTGAAAACTCAGGATTTGTAAGCGAAGAAGCAGAAGAAGAAAGCATTGTTTATTTTTTAAATGCGAATAGTGTAAGCATAATTGAAGAATCTTATGGATTA
>CAZMEY010000030.1:1437-8916 GCA_964565435.1 Candidatus Woesearchaeota archaeon | reverse complement strand
AATCCCTAACCTTTCAGCATCTTCTTTTGAGTCTGCTCCAACATCAATGAATAACTCCTTCCATTTAACTGGCATTGATTTCTCTTCCTCTTCCATTAAATGGGGTGGCTTGGAGCCAACCACTCCTTGGATATCCCCTTTCTTTGTGTGTATTAAAACCCTTGAATTGAAAATTGTTGGGTCATAAAATCCGCCGATTAAAATAAACCAAATAAATCCTTTAGTGTCAATGTGCTGGACAACAAATCCTATCTCATCCATGTGGGCAGCAATCATTATTTTAGGGTCTCCTGAGCCTTTCCTTGCTATGACATTGCCAATCCTGTCAACCTCAACGCTGTCAGAATATTTGCCTAATTCCTCAATCATTATCCTGGCAACTGGCTCTTCATAACCTGATGCGCCGTGAGCTTCGCTTAATTTTTTCAGCAAATCTTTCATAGCATTTCTTGATAATTTTTGGCAGTTAAAAATATTTTGTATTTATTAATCTTGGTACCCTGTCTGGTTCAAGTTATGCTTATACATTGGCCAAATGTTATTTGCAGCAGAAGCTCCAGTGTTATAAATAGTAATCCTGTTTACTCCAGATTCAAAAGATATTAATTCCAATAAGCCGTTATTGAATAAATCTTCTGCTAGAACTATGGGTCCAGAAGATGAAACTCTTGGCTTTTGGTAAAGCACGCTGCCTTGGTAATTGATTATTTTAAAAATCTTGGCTTCTGGGCTTATTATTTCCAAGCCCGAATTTGCTGAATCTATCTCAGCAAGTATTGGGTTAAAGCCTTCATCTGCGGCAGTGATATATTCAGTCAAGAGGCCTCCATCCTTATTTAATACAATAATATAGTCATTTAATTCAATATCCGGGCCGCTATTATTCACAAAAGACACAACTATTTCATTATTGCCGTTACCTGTAACATCCCCTATTGCTATATGCTTTGGAACAATGCCATCTTCATTCCAGTAAAAGCTGTGATTCCACATAATTCCTAAAGTGCTGTTAAGAAGATAAATGCTCATGTTGGTTTCTGAATCATTTGCTATATAAACCACTTCAAGCCCTTGGCTTGTTGAATCAATTTCCGCAACGCTTGGAGAGATATATGTGCTTACTGCTGAGGAGAGCATAAAAGAATTAAGTTGGTTTCCTAATGTATCAAGCATTACAAGCGCAGTGTTATGGTCAACTGTAAGTATTTCCAATCCAGAGTTTTCTGGAGTGATATCTGCAACAACGGGGCTTTGGAGAGCGCTTTTGTAATAAGTGCCGCATCCGCCAACACCTGCGTCAAAGCTCCAAACTAAGTCCCCTGTGCGGTTTAATACCATTAAGTCGCAAAAGCTATTAGCCAATATTTCCAATCCATTATCCGCAGTTATGTCAGCAACAGCCATTCCCCCATCAAAAAATGAATAATAATAGCTCCAAACCCTTTGCAATGAGCTGTTGAATAAATAGATATAGTTGCAATCTTTGACTATTATTTCATTTTCGCCATCAAGGTCAACATCAGCTATTAACAAGTTGCCTATTCTTTGGTCTTCGCAGATAGTTGCATCTATCAATTGATTATTATTAACGCTGATATTTCCTATATATTCAAGATTGCTTGAGTAAATATTTATGGTTTCTTCCTCGCGAAGAATTACAAGTATCTCTTTTCCCGGATAATCTGAATTTATTTCGCCAACTGCTTGATAAGTGTCTTCAGGCTCGTCTTTTATATCAAAATCAAGACTCAATGATGAGTTTAGCTTGGCCAATCCAAAAGTCAAATTGAATGATTTTGAAATGTATGCATCATTATTGCAGGTGATGTTTGCCAAATAATTCCCTTTAGAATAGCCTTCTGAAAAAGTATATGAAGCATTGGATGAAGACACATCCATTTCATGGCTTTCGCCATCAAAAGAGATTGAGCATTTTGCGGAATCATTGAAATTTTTAAGGGAATATATTATTTTAGAATTTTCGTTAAACAAAAATTCATTATTTGACTCCAAATAATCAGGGAAGGTTTTTACGCATTCTCCTTGATAACACACCCCATTAGCCAAGCCATAAACATTTCCTGTTTCGCAATATTTTCCTTCAGGGGATTCAAATAGTGAAACAGAGTCATAATAAGCTGACGCCTCTCCCTGAACCATTAGGTAAAAATAAATATTTTCGCCGCTGAATTCATTAAAACCTGTTAAAAAATCCTCCTTAAAATTAACAGTGACATTTTCCCACGCGTTTTCATCATAGCCTTGCAAGCATCTTACAAAAATATTTGCTTCTGGATGGGGATTATCTATGCAATAAGCATCCAAACCCACTTGATTAATGGCATAATAAATGGTATTAAATTCGCTGGCAAAACCCCCTCCATCAATAATTACAAAGCCATAAAATCCCCAAGTTTCCCCTAATGAGCCATTTGCATAAAGACTGATATTGCCTATTTTTGAAAAATTCTGGCCTATTAATACTACATCTTGCGGAGCGGGATTGCTTGCCTCCAAATAAAGTGAATAATCCCCTGCAAAAACAATTGATTCCCTAATTGAATAATTCCCTGAATTAAGATTATTCTCTGTCCAATTGTTTATCCCTTGCTCAAAGCCAGAATTAATAATTGCATTTACTGGATTTGTTAAATTGCATCCGCAAGTCATTGAATCATTTTGCATAAAAGTAAGAATATTGTTCCAATTGACAATTGTGGCTCCTGCTTGGCAGGCATTATAGAAAACATCCGGAATGTTGAATCCTGAACCTTCAATATTTTGGCTTGCAGGTCGAGTGTCTTGAACTGTTTTTGCAGCATTATAGATTATTTTAATTTCCAAATCTCTTCCAGCCAATTGGGAAGTATAGTTAATCTCCCTTATTTCTCCTGGCTGTATTGGAGTGTCAAGTGTGTAATTCAACAGGTTTCCATTGATTAATATGACCATCTCAGTCACCGGGCTTGAGCCGTCATTTCTCACCAATGCTTGGCTGCCTGTAATGCTTACAAGATTAAGCCTTGAATTGTCCAAGTAAGGCGAGTCCTCAATTGCTCCGTTATTTTGTAAGTCATTCACGCTTGAAGTGATAAAAAAGTATGCGCCAGCGCTTGCCACAATTGTGAGCATTATCAAAAGAATTACGCTAACAACTGGAGTGATTGATTTCATTAATAATTTAGGAATAGCTTATAATTTAAAAAACCAGTAGATTATTCTATTTTTAGATAATTAATCCTTGAAAGTTCCTGGAGGGAACTCTTTTGGAAGCCAGCACATGCCCCTTCTTTGAGTTCCTCCGGATGCATGCTCAAAAGAGGAGTATTTTTTTTCCAATTCCTTAATTGATTCAAAGTCATGGCTTGATAAATAATAATCCATTTTAAATGAATCAATCACTTTTTGCAATATATTTTCAAGGCTTGCTTGCGATGTTTCCAGCACATAGCCGACTTTTTTTTCAAGCTCCAATGAGTCTGATAAATTATAACCTTTAATCAATTGGATTGCCATTAAATAATCCGGCTTAGCGTAATAAAATGCGCCGTGAATCATCAGGGAATTTCGGGTTGAATCCTGCGCCAAGCCAAGCAATATCTTGCCATTGCAGTAAACATCATAGCCATATTTTTCCAAATCCCTCAATTGCGCATTTAGCCCAAAATGATTGAAAGCGCTGATGAATTTATCAGCAATGAATGAATAATTCTCATGAATTGAAAATGGATTGGAATAATTAGGAACTATAAACAAGAATGAAACATCTTCATTATGGATATATGCCCTTCCGCCCCCAAGGGTTCTTACAATCTCATAATTTTGGGATTGGGATAAATCAATGTTTACATCATTTATTGTCTGCTTGTTTGAAAGAGTCACCGCTTTTTTGTATTTAAAAAAAGCAAGGGTTGGCTCAGTGGCTGAATATTTCAAATGCTCTGTTATTGCCGCAATTTTTGCAGCGCTTAATTCAATCAAAGGGATTACTTTAAGCTTTTCTCCCATTAATCTTTCATGAATGCCCATAACAATCTTATTAGTAAAATGCCTTTTATTTAATGCTTTTGATTTTTTTAAGGCATGAAAAGGCAGCAATGCTTGATTGCTCAAACATTGGAGAAATGCTTGGATTATAGCAGTTATCCAGTGATGCCAAACTTTCAAGCCCCATTTTATTTTTGATTGCCAATGAAAGCATATTTATCAATGGATAGATATTTATTGTGCCAATTGCTTCGCATCCGACTATTGCGCATTTTTTGTCGGCATAGATTTTCACTCCAGCCCAATCATTTCCAAAGCAATCCTTTGAAACGCCTGATTTATGTAAGCCATAATACTCTGAAACCTTGCCTGCTGAGCCGAAAAATATTTTGCCCACTTTTGAAACGCTTGAAACTGTGTGGGAAAACCCATCTTTTTGGCCGGAAATATTATTTGCCGCGCATTTGGCCATTGCCTTGGCAGTGCTTGCCAATCCGCACACTGCATCTTTATTATATTCTGCGCAGTCCCCTATTGCATAGATATCACTATTGTTGGATTGCAAAAATTTATTAACAATTATTCCCCTGCTTGCCTTGATTCCTGCATTTTTTGCCAATTCAATGTTTGGATGGCTTCCTAGGCAAGAGATGATTATATCTGCAGGCACTTCCTCGCTTGGTAATATAACCTTGCTTTTTTTTATTTCAACAATATCTGCCGAAGAGATTATCCTTACCCCTAAGGACCCAAATTCTGATAAAATAATGTCTGAGAATTGGCTGCTTAAGCAGTTGCTTAAGATATTTTCATTCCTTTCAATGAGAGTTATTTTGTGCTTTTTCTTTGCCAAGCTCTGCGCAAGCTCGCAGCCGATAAATCCTGCGCCAAGTATGGCTATGCTCTTTTTTTTGCCTTTAAGCTTGCCAGTCAATGATTCAGCATCTTTTAATGAATAAAAAAATTGGGAGTTTTCAATCCCTTTTATTTTAGGAATATTGGGCTTTGAGCCAAGGGCTAAGACAAGCTTGTCATATTTTATATTATTGCCTAAGCATTCAATAGTTTTTTTTGATGCATCAATTTTTGTAGCCCCGGAATTTATTAATTTTGCATTAATGAAGCCAAAATCAGTATTATTGAAAATGCACTCTTTTTTTATTTCCCCTCCTGCAAAATAAGGCAAAGAGCATGGAGAATAGTCAAACTCTTTTGATTGCTCAATAATAGTTATATTTGATTCTTTGTCAAGCTTTCTTATCTCTTGGGCAAATAAAGCCCCTGCAGTTCCAGCACCTATTATTACAATATTCATTTTAAACCCCTAAATAATGGGTTTTTGCTTTTTTTGAATCCATTAATTCTTTCAATTCAGAAGCATTGCTAATTTTTATTTTGATAAGCCAATTTTTGTAAGGATTATTATTGACTATTGCAGGCTCATTGTATGCATCCATGTTTATTTCAACAACTTCGCCGCTTAAAGGGGATTTTATCTTGCCAGTCCATTTGACTGATTCCAGCCCTATGCATTCCTCCCCCTTTTTTATTTTGGCACCTTTTTTTGGCAAGCCAATAAAGACAAATTCCTTGACTTTTTTGGCTGCAGCATCTATTATTCCAATAGCTGCAACCTCATTTTTTTCCAAAACCCAATTGTAATTTAGGTCATATTTTAAATCGGCTGGAAAATTCATTTCTTTTTCCTCCCTTTTTTAATTATGCTCTTTGGCTTCTCTTCCAAAACCTCTTTTTTTTCTATTCTAAAATGATTGTATATATAATTAATTATCCCTGTTATTATAATTGTTGCAAAAAACATCTTAAGCATGCTGAAAAAATCATCCATTATATTTGGGGTGAAAATCATTGCCAGCCCTAAAAAGAGCATGAACAATCCCCCAAATAGTTTCAGAATCCTTCCATGCTTTTCCTCAAATTTTGACATTTTTAAAGTGGCTACTGCAGCAATAACTATTGCTGCTTCATCAATCATGAATAATCCCAAATATATTGCCAAATGAGTAAAAAACTCAATTCCTTGGATTGAATTCTTTGCAAGTATTGCTGTCCAAAGCATTGGAAGACCTGCAGTGCAGGGCAATTCAACCAATGTCACGCTTAATGCCAAAAGGATTGTGCCCCCAACAATTGCCAATAAAGAGTTTTGGGGATTCATTATATTCCTAATCTTTTTGAACAATCCTGGCTTGGCTTCATCAGAGATTGTTAAAGAAATGCCTTTTTTATACCAAAAATAATCTTTGATATTTATTATTGCAAAAGCTAATGCAATAATTCCAATCAATAACCTTATCCATGAAATAAATCCCACATAAGTGAAAACATTAAGCAGCCCTATCATGAATATTCCATAAACCAATGTTGTTGTCAGCAAAAAGGATAACCCAACCAACAATATTTTTTTTCTTGAGCCCGTGTATAAAACTATGCCTATCAAAAACATTATCATCCACAAAGAGCAAGGGTTGAACCCATCCATGATTGCTACAATTATTGTTACCAAATAAAGGGACATTCCTGACAAATCAATTTCGCCTATGAAAGGGAGGTTTAATATAAAATCCTCCTCTGAAACCATTGAGCCGGATGAGGGAATGTTTGAAGTGTATGCTTGAATATTTTGAATGGGGCAAATGCATGAAGAATTTATGCAATCAATAACCAATGATTCTAAATTATTTATTATTGCATCATTGCCTGCCAAATAATAATTCCCTAAAAAAACTATTGGAAATCCTGCGCTTGAAATACCATAAATCTCCTTAAACTTATTATAAAGCTCTTTTTGCTCAAGGTAATCATGGAATTCAATATTTACTCCATATTTTTCTTTAAGCAATATAAAAGTTTCATTAACTGAGCTGCATTGCATGCAATCCCCTGTCAAGAACGCGTGAATGCACAATGTTTCATTAATGCTATCTGATGTTTCGTTGGAGATAATATCACTTCCACCTTCATTAATGCATTTTTCAACCTGCTCAATTATTGCAGTATTAAAAGATGAAGTGTATCCTATCCAATGCTTGTCACCAATAATTGTCACTGGAACCCCATTTGAAGGTATTCCCATTTCAGAGGTTTTTTGCTTAAAAAAATCCTTATTGGTTGAATTATACCAAACTTCATAGGATTTAAGATTAATCTCAGGATAATCCTCAATTAATCCCTGCAAAAAAACCTTCTCAGCAGCGCAATGCCCGCAGCCGTTGCCCCAGAAAAAATAGACATCCACTTGATTCTGCGCAAAAGCGCTTGAAAGCATTAATGCAATTAATGCCAAAAAAACAATTTTTTTCATAATCATTATTTTTAAAACCCTATTATTTTTTAATTATTTCCTTATTTATTAAAAAAGATTTATATTATATTAAGCGCTAAAAAAATCTTATGGATTATTCAGGTTTGCAAAAAAAATATTGATGAAAGGATTAAGCCTTCTGGCTCACCAATAGGTTTTAAGATGCT
>CAZMEY010000030.1:0-1337 GCA_964565435.1 Candidatus Woesearchaeota archaeon | reverse complement strand
GAGCATAATCTGGCTTTATGCCAAGCATTGAAATATGCTGGAATTTATGAAAAGATTAGGTTAATATCAATGGATAATATTGATAATTGTGTCATAGGCTCAAAGCTTTTGGGATTTGAAGAATTGCCAAAAGATTTGAAAAAACGGTGGATTGAAGGCTTTTGCTACACTTCAAATAATTTTGATAATATGGTAAATAGTGCTGAAAGCTTTAAACTAAAGGAGCATGAAGCAATGATTATTGGGCCTTTAAAGGATTTTGACTCATTGAAAGCAAAGCCTGATGGAGTTCTAATGTTTGTGAATTCTTCTCAAGCTTATTTATTGCTTGTTAGCATATTTGATTCTTTAGGAAAAAAATCCTGCTCTTGCTTTAACGGCCACGCTGCCTGCGAAATAATTCCAGCAGTGGCTAAAGGAAAAACCCCTTGGCTTACAATCCCTTGCGGAGGGGCAAGAAGCATTGCTGGCTCAGAAAATGATGAATTATGGATTGGATTAAGCATTGAAGAGCTTGAAGCTTCAATAAAAAGGCTAAAAGATATTGGATTAAAATACCCTCTTGCAATTAATCAAGCAATTATATCCCCTTTGAATAAAAAGCATCCATTGACAAGCCTCATTGAAAGAGGTAAAAAAATAAAAAAATGAAAAAAATAATTATATTTTCAGCAATTCACCGATTTTTTCGCCTAATTCATAAGCTAGCGGTATTTTTGATTCTTTTCCCATTGCAGCCATTATTAAGCCATACAATGCAGCCAATCCTGGTATTATGCTAAGCATTCCAATTATAGGAATCAGCATTATTATTGTCTCTATCAAAAACAAGGCTGTTGCCTGCTTTGCGTGGAAAATGACAAATTTATTCTTCTTTTCAACAAACAAAAATATCAATCCCAAAATCCAAAGATAAGACAATGCCGCCAAAGCCTTTTCCGAAACTGCATCTCCAGTTTTTTTAACCATTTTAAATATGCACCTCCAAAAATAATTAATTCATGCTAATTTAAAAAACATATTTAATTATGAATACTGATTCATAACATTTATAAATAATTGTTGTGAATATATATTCATAACGAGGTGATTAAATTATGCCAAGATTAGATGGAACTGGACCAAGAGGGCTTGGGGCAAGAACTGGAAGAGGAATGGGTAGATGCTATTGCAGGCCATGCAATTGTGCACCCATTTCAAAGGATGAAGAAAAAAAATTGCTTAAAGCAAATTTAGACGAAATAAATAAAAGGCTTGAAGAATTGGAATAAAGATATGCCTAGGCCAAGAATGAATAGGAATATTTGCTGTTGCAATAAGTCTAATTATTATAAGCC
>CAZMEY010000029.1:0-9067 GCA_964565435.1 Candidatus Woesearchaeota archaeon | reverse complement strand
TTCTTTTGAATTCCTTTCATTAATGGCTTTTATTTTTTCAAGCATTATGGTGGATGCGGGCAGCGCTTTAAAACTGGCGGATTATAAATTTTTTATTCTGGAATTGGCTTTTTTTGGATTTGTCTCATATTATGCGGTGAAAAAGAAAAAATGATAAAGATTCTTGGATTAATTGATATTTTGTCAGCAATATTTTGCCTAATCTATCCCTACCCCGCAGCAGCGACATTTTTTGCTTCATTGCTGATTCTTAAAGGAATATATTCGCTTGCAATGTCAGGTAATCCATTAGACCCTTTAGGATTGATTGATTTATTGGCCGGGACAGCGTATTTCCTGAATTGGACAGGATGGATTTATTCAATAATATTCATTCTTGTCGGGCTTAAGGGATTGTCAAGCTTTGCCAAATTATGAAAATCCAAAAGGCATAAAAAGCCCAAAAATTTTTTAATTAATTGCGGGCTTGTGGTCCAACGGCAGGGTGCCTGACTGGCAGTCAGGAGGTCCGGGTCCAATTCCCGGCAAGTCCAGCAAGAGATGAATAAATAATGAAGAGTAAGATATTGGCAATAATTTTGGTTGCATTAATGCTTGGATGCACAACTGCTCCAATAGAAGAAGCGCCTGATTTAAGCATTGACAACTATGAAGGGTTGGAGCATTTTGGCTTATCAGGGGATTATGAAATGTTTTACTCAATAAATGATTCCTCATTTGCAATATATGTTGAAAGTGTTATCTATTCATCCCCTAATTTTGAGGCAGCCAAGCAGTCAGTGATTTCAAGATTCTCTGAATACAGCCTGCTGGAATGCCAAGAGGCAGTAATTAAATCCAGCCAAGCATTAGAATGCACATATTATGAACCTATTGCAAACACATCATTTAAATCCATAATAATATACAAAGATGCAGAATATATCCATTTAATGCTTTCAGCTTTCGGAGAAATAATGCAAGCCCAGGAGGCAGTATTTGGCAATTTTATAGAAAATGCAGTGGCTTGGAAGTAAAACCCGCAAGTTTTAAAAAACTCAAAAAATCTAATTAATCATAATTGCTTCAGTAGCTCAGGAGTAGAGCGCGTGCCTTGTAAGCACGAGGTCGTGAGTGCGAATCTCACCTGAAGCTGATCAATTGCTTCTCAAGAATATCCTTTTCTTCCAGTATCTCCCTAGCCCTTTTAGTGAAAGCCTTTGTTGACTCAATGTCTTTTTTCCCTTCCATTGATTCAAGCATCCTTTCAACCTCAAGGGTAAGCTCATTCACTCTTGAGATTATTTCCTTCCTTTTTTTGCCTGAATCAGTGAATAACTGCTTCAAAGGATAAGTGATTCTCAGCAGCTCATTTTTTACAGCTTCCATTGAATCGGCAATGCCTTTCATTCTTCTCTGATTAATCAAATAAGTGACATCCATTATTAATTCAACCTTTTGATATGCTCCGCCAAATCAGTGATGTTTTCCTTAAAAGATTTTTTTGCATTGTAATATTTCGCTGCCTTGAAAGCAACAAGGATAAAAATGAGGAAGATTATTAT
Organism: Candidatus Woesearchaeota archaeon; assembly: GCA_964565435.1. GTDB lineage: Archaea > Nanobdellota > Nanobdellia > Tiddalikarchaeales > Tiddalikarchaeaceae > JAQTTT01. Next base: position 7,523 of record CAZMEY010000029.1, on the reverse strand, counting down.
TGTCCTGACAATCTTGCCGGACTTTTTTGAGCCTTCAAGCAGCCTGACAATTTTTCTGGCTTTTTTCCTGTCAATGCCGCCTTTCTTGGCTGCTGCAGAGATTTTTTTTGCAGCCATCAGGGATTTTTTTGACAAAAACAATATTGTTCCCCTTAATTTTTCAATAGCTGCCTTCTTTTCCATAAAAACTATTTATATCCTGATTATTTATAAATTATGGCGTGCTAATAATTCCTTTATGATAGACTTTTTATACAGGCTAAGCAAGGCATTAAGGGAAGAGAGCAACCTCTTTATTTCAGCAAAAAAGAAAAAAGGAATCATCCAAATAAGGGTTTTTGATTACAAAAAAAGGGGCATAATGAATGCAAAGGTCTATGCCAACAATGAATTTGCAGGATTCACCAATCAAAAAGGGATTCTTGAATTAAAGGCGGGCAATTCAAAAAAACTCTCATTAAAAGCGGAAACAGGCATTTATTTTGCAAAAAGAGACATTGTATTTTAATAAGAAAGCAAATATTTAAAAAATGAAAAAATTATTTATTCTATAATGATATGCAAGCATTGCGGAAGCGAAATGTCTCCAATGGGATTTGTCAACCTTCAGGATGACTATGCGGAAAAAGAGGAAATATTTTCAGGAGTCATTGAAAAATTCAAATGCATAAAATGCGATGAAGTGCTTGAACTCCGAAGAAAGCTAAACTGAATCATTCAAGCGTTTTTCCACACGGCAAAATCATCATATTCAGGATATTTTGAATACCTATCTTTAAGCTTTTCAATCACTGAATTGAATTTCATTATTTTTCCAAAAAGTGCGGGCTTGAATATCAATGAGCCAAGGCTTTCAATCTTTCTGCCAGACATCATGTTGGAAATCTTTCCCGAGCCAACCAATCCTTCAATCTCCTCGGCAGACAATGAATTGACAATATTTTTTATTTCTTCAAAAATTTTCAATTTGTAGCCATGCTTTCTCATGAATGATGAATTGCATCCCCATAAATCGCTTGTAAAAATCTCTGCAAGGCCAAATGCCTGCTCTGCCTCTTTGCATATTGAAACGCATGCATTAAGCCTTAATGAATAGTCCTCAAAAAGGAATGGATTGTTTTGCAGCGCGCTCGCCCCTGCAATTATAAAATTTTGGTAGCAGAATCCAAAGAAAGGGTTGCTCAATGCATATTTTCCCGTTCTTGAGTAAATGGTTTTAGAATCAGGCAGGTTTTTTTCCTTGAACTCTTCCAAATATTTTTTTGGATCAATTATTTTGTCAAAAATCACTGCCCTTATAATCGCTTTGCCGTCATTTTTTGGCACAACGCTTACAAACCCTGCGTCTTTTTTTTCCGAATCAATGAAAAAATTCATTCCATGGATGCTTGAATCCAAAACAACCTCTTCGCAATAAGGGTAAAGCATTTTTTCATCAATGAATTTAGTGAAATAGGCATTGTCTTTAAGTATTGTCCTTCCAGCAGCTTTGGCTTCCGAAGCGTCAATTATTATCTTTCCGCTTAACTCTTCAGCCTCAGCGGACCTTATTTTTACCCCAGAAATCCTTTTATTATCATAAACAAAATCCAAAAATTCCGATTTGTCAAAAAATGAGACATTTTCAAATTCAATAATCCTTCCAATAATGTAATATAGCAGCATTTTTTCATTGATTAAATATGATTCAGCCTCAAATGATTCGCTTTTAGGCCCGAATGACAGGCTCAATGACTTAAAGCCGTTCTCAATGAATTTTGAAGGAATCCTGACGCCGAAAAAATCCTTCAATGTATCAATATCTTTATCCCATAAAATTATGCTTTTTGCCTCGTTGCCTATTTTTTTTATAGGGGAGGATTCAATAACTGCGACTTTTTTGCCGCTTAATGCATAATAATTTGCAAGGCATAATCCTTCAAAGCTTGCCCCAATAATTATTGCATCATATATGTTTGCCATGCCAATTAGTAATAAAAACAACATTCTTAAATATTTCTTCCATAATAATTAATCAACATGGGGGCAAAAATCCTTTATAAAGACAGGGCAGTCCTGGTTGAAGATGATGGCATAAAAATACTTGCAATAGCCGACATCCATTTGAATGATGAGGATGAGTCAGTCCATGAAATAATAAAAAGGGCAAAACTTCTGATAAAAAAGCACAAGCCCAATTTTTTAGTGATTGATGGGGACATGCTTAACTTTCACATTGGAGGGGAAAGCCTTGACTTATTGGATATTGAGCTGTCAAAAATGGTCAATGTGCTTCTCATGCAGGGAAACCATGAGCCGGAATTTTTTGAGCCAGCTCTTGCGACAACCAATTACTGCTTTTGCCATGGAAACATTGATTACCAAATAGACAAGAACCTAATCTTGGGCCACACCCATCCATTCTTTAACGGGGAGCCGGTATTTTTGAAAGGAACCCTTAAAAACGGCAAAGAGTTCATAGTTCTTCCACCATTCAATGAGGAATCTCTTGGCCCTGATGTAAAGGAATCAAAAGATGACTTAATGGGATTTATTTTCCAGAATAAATTGGTAAAATCCTGCGAAGCTTACAGCCTTGAAGGTAAGAAATTAACTGATTTAAAATTCTAAGCCAATATTTATAAAATACAAGCAATAATCACTAAATTATTATGGTCAAGCAAGACAGCACTTACCAAAAAATCGCACCTAAAGAAACTGATTTCAGCAATTGGTATAATGATGTATTAAGCGCTGCAGGAGTGCTTGATTTCTCATATGATTTGAAAGGCATGTTTGTGTGGCTTCCGTATGGCTTGAAAATCATGTCATCCTTAATAAGTAAATGGGATGAATTATTTGAAAAAAATGATTTGCAAAAGGCTTACTTTCCGCAGATAGTTCCAATAAGCTATTGCCAAATAAATGAATCCTGGTGGGAGAAATTCAAAGAGGAGGGATATAAAGTCATTGCAGGCTCTGATGACAAAATACAAGGGGCTTTGAGGCCTACAGGCGAGCCGGCAATTTATCCAATGTATTCCCAATGGGTCAGGAGCAAAAACGACTTGCCAATAAAAATGTATGAAACAGTTAGCAGCTTCAGGTATGAAACCAAGCAAACCAGACCATTAATAAGGGACAGGGAGATAACCAACTGGTTCGAAATCCACACAGTGCACGCGACCAAAGAAGAGGCTGAAACAGAGCTCAAAAACCATGTTAAAATAATGACTTACCTATATGAAGAAATGCTCGCTTTGCCGGCATTCATGGTTAATAAGCCAAAGTGGGATTGTTTTCCCGGCTCAGTTGGAGCTTACGAATTTTATTCACTAATGGCTGACGGCAAAGTAATGGAGAACGGCAGCGCCAACAATTTAGGCCAAGCATATGCCAAAAAATTCAGCATCAAATACAAGGATGAAAAAGGCAATGAAGAATATGCCTGGCAATTATGCACAGGGAATGGCGGAAGGTTTGTTGCTGCAGCAATCTCGGAGTTCGGCGACAACAAAGGGCTTATGCTCCCTCCAAGGATTGCGCCAGTGCAATTGATGATAATACCAATAATATTCAAAGGAAAAGAGAAAATAGTTTTTGACGAAATAGAAAACATTAAAGAAGAGCTTAAAAAAGCAAAAATAAGGTTTGAAGTTGACGCAAGGGAAAGCAGCCCGGGAAGAAAGTTCAACGACTGCGAAGTCAAAGGAATACCCTTAAGGATTGAAGTGGGGCCAAGGGATGCAGAAAAAAAAGAATACCCCTTGACAGCAAGATTTGGGGCAGAAAAATCCTCAATAAAATTTTCAGATTTGAAAAGCATTGGAAAATTAATTGACTCAATCCATTCAAAAATGCTTAAAGCATCAACAAAAAGGCTCCATGATTCAATAGTATTTTGCAGCACAAATAAAGAATTGATTCAAACGATTGATTCGCAAAAAATAGCCAAAATCTATTGGTGCTCCAGCAAGGACTGCTATGACAAAATAGTTGGATTGGGCGAAGGCTTTGAGGGCTTTGGCACAAGCACTGACTCAAAAGGAACAGGCAAATGCCTAAATTGCGGCAAAACAAGCCATGAAGAATTATTTGTAGCAAGGTCGTATTAATCATCAAAACCTTATTAAATAAGGGGCAACTATTTTTTAAAATATGAATAATCACTTTTTATTTGTTCTAGGGGCATTGTTCCTATTGCAGTCAGTGATAATAATCTCAAGAATATCAATAAAGCCGGAAAAAGTTGACAAGAAAAAAAGCCTTCATTGGACAACAATCACTTTGCTTGTATGCCAATGGCTAATGATAATAACCTGCCTTATTGACTCATTTTTAATACCAAAGATAAGCGATTACTATAACCTAATAGGCTTGGCGTTAGTGCTCGTAAGTGTCTTAATAACATACAAGGCATTCAATGATTTGGGTGAAGCTTATTCCATGCAGATAAGGGTCAAAAAAGGGCAAAAGCTTGTAAAAACAGGGGCTTACAAACTAATAAGAAACCCTATGGATTTGGCAGAGATACTTTTCATGATTGGGCTGCCACTATTAAGCTCATCATATGTGTCATTAATATTCCTTTTGCCATTTCTTCCAATAATCCTTTCAAAGATAAAATTTGAAGAGGCATTGCTTGCTAAAGAGCTTAAAGGCTACAAAGAATACATGAAAAAGACTAAGAGATTATTGCCTTTTATCTATTAAGCAATAACAATTTTTATAATATACCTATGGATGGTAAATAACCTATGAAAGAGACAGTTAATAATCTAATGAAGGCATTTATTGGCGAAAGCCAAGCAAGAAATAGGTACACCTTCTTTGCAAGCACTGCAAAAAAAGAGGGATATGAGCAAATAGCCGAGATATTCTTAATAACAGCAGACAATGAAAGGGAGCACGCAAGCTGGTTTTACAAGATGCTTATAGAATTAATGAAAAAAGAGGGAATAAAAGACGATTCTTTGACAGTTCCTGCCACGGGGCCAGTAATAAGGAAATCAACAATTGAAAACCTTAAAAGCGCAATAAAAGGAGAAAATGAGGAATACACTAAATTATACCCTGAATTTGCCGATACTGCGGAGAAAGAGGGATTGAAAGATATAGCTATAAGGATTAGGGCAATAATGAAATCAGAAGAGCACCATGAGGAAAGATACAAAAAGCTTGCCGAGCAATTGGAGAACGGGACTTTTTTCAAAAAATCCGAAAAAATATGGTGGATTTGCAGGGAATGCGGCTACGCGCACTTTGGCAAAGAGCCTCCAATGGAATGCCCAAGCTGCGGTCACGCCAAAGCATTTTATCAAAGAAAATGCGAGGAGTATTGATAATGACAAAATTAAATGAAGTATACAAATGCAGCGTTTGCGGAAACATGGTTGAGATGGTGCATGCATCAACAGGCACATTAGTATGCTGCGGAAAGCCAATGGAACTATTGGGAGAAAAAACCAAGGACTTAGGCCTTGAAAAGCATGTGCCTGTAATAGAAATAAAAAAGGATAAAATAATAGTCAAAGTTGGCTCAATACCTCACCCAATGGAAGAAAAGCACTATATTGAATGGATAGAAATATTAGCTGACGGAAAGGTTTACAGGAAGCACTTGAAGCCAAATGACAAGCCAGAAGCAGAGTTCTGCATAAGCGCAAAAAAAATAACTGCAAGGGAATATTGCAATATTCATGGGTTATGGAAAAGCAATTAAAAAAACTCATCAATCACTTTTTTAATCCCTTTTTTTTCAATTTCGTATTTTAGTTTCTTGTGCAGCTTAATCTCTTCATTGAATTTAATAATATAATCCATCATTGATTTTCTGTCTTCATTGATTAATGAAAGCAAAAAATCAATATCCTCATTTTTGTGGTATTTCCTGCAAATCAGGCATTTCTCATCCCTTGCTTCATCACCCCATTCAACAATAATCTCAAATTCTCCATTCTTATTTTTATTGAACCAAAAAGGGAAAAGCCTGCACATCATTGGCCTATGCTCATAAATCACGCATCCCGTCTTTCTTCTAAAAGGGCATTTCTTAACCCCATTCATATAAATAAAATTATTGTTAAAACCCAAATCCTTAAAATAATTATCACCATCATCTTTCAAATCATCCCCTTCAACCTTTATTATTTGGGCAAAATCCTCAATTTTATAATCAGTGTTTTTGACAATTCTGTTGATATCCGATAATGTAATCAAAAAACCAGGGTAGTTAATGAAAGGTGAAGTGCAGCAATCAATTGCCCCAAATTGCTTATTATTGCAATCCTGGCAAATCTTTGGAATAAAGCCGTTCATAAAATAATTCATTTTACATTTATTTAATAATCTTTTCAAATACCTATGAAATATTCCCTAATATTGTCAAAATCATCCAATGAAAATACCCTGTTGTTTTTTATGCAAATCTCTGAAAAGCTCTCCTCTCCAGAATCCATGCCATAAATGCAACCATTGATTGCGCTGCCATTATCCTTTTGGATTATCAGCAATTTTTCTTTGCTTTCCAATTCTTCCAAATAAATCATTGTCAGCTTAGGCAAAACAAGTCCATTATACAATTGGTTCTGAATAGAGCTTGATGAAATAGAGATATTAGTAAGCGCCTCTTTTTTTGAATTACTCATCTTTGAAAAATTCTCGCTAAAAAGTGGCATGCTGTCAACTATCTGAAACAAAACCAGAGGATTTAATTTTACACCCTCATTATTAAACTCCGACTTTTCATAATATTGAGAAACCTCGCTTTCAAAAGAGCTGTATTTTTCAGTGTTGCCATCAGAATTCCCAAATCCTTCAATAAATTTTGCCAAAAGCTCTTCGCTGAAATGCTCTTCAAAAAAAGGGGAGTTATTATTCTTTAATTTTGCCGAATATATTGCAAATGCCTCAAATTTTTCAATGCTGGCAAACCAAAAGCTTGTCCCCTCCGCCTTTTCAGAAAAAAAATCCTTTGAATCATTTATCCTGTCAATGAATGCAACGGATTTCAAATCATATCCTGAAGAATAAGAAAACATCTTAAGCCCATTGGCAAACATTGAAACCAGCGCTAAATTATTGTTAAATTCCTCCCTATTTTTTATGGAAGCCTTATTCAATTCATTTTCTTCAAGGTAATAATTTTTAACAGAGATGAGCTTATTAATCACTTTCGGATCAATGTGCTGAGGCATATAGACATAAAGCAGTTTTCCCAAATAATCATCCAATGATTCCGAATAATTATTTGGGTCATAAAAACCGCTTGTCAAAAAATACTTAGTTATATTGATATTTTTATCCCTTTCAAGGAATTTCAAAAGCCCGCAAGCGTATTGTTCAAAATCCTTGCCCACCTCAAACTCTTCATTTTTATACAGCAAATTCTCAAGATATTGCCTGAACTCAGGCTTGATAAAATCCCTGCAAAGGACTGAATCCTTAGTAACTATTATTCCATTAAAACCATTCATGATAATGCCAAACCCTTCATTTAAACAAAATTTTAGTTAAATTTTCATTTATTAAAACATTTCTATTAA
>CAZMEY010000028.1:0-9988 GCA_964565435.1 Candidatus Woesearchaeota archaeon | reverse complement strand
CAAGGACTTCTGGCTTTGAACCAGATAACCCAGGTTCGAATCCTGGCAGGGCTATAATTTTATCTTATTCGCAAAGATATCCAGCAATAGAACCATAATATTTTTCTTGCGCATGCGAAGGCATTATTGAAACAATGTATTCCTTAGAGTAATTCCCTCCGCAGGAGTAATCATAATGGATTCCTGACTGCCACCTAGGCATTCCAGTCATGTCATAAACAGCGCCGTCAACAGCAACCAAGCATCTATCTGAAAAGTTAAGCTCATCAATATTAAAGCATTCCATTTGCTCTTGCGCAAAATAATTTAATATTACTCCATTATATGCAACAAGCCCAGTGATTATTGAAAGCATTGCAAAAATTGAGGCAGCATAAGCAATATTATAATGCAATTTGCTCTTTTTTAATACATAAATAAGAATAAATGGCAAAACTGACAAGATAAGGGAAGCAAACCCAAACAAATTGTGCAATGATTCCATTTTCAAATCAATGCTTAAATTAAATCCGTAAAGATATGAAGAGATGAAAGAGATTATTCCAAAAACAATCATTGCAATAGCAATCCATTTATGGTATCCCATTTTTTTAAAAAAGCATTGCGCGCTTAATGCAATTATCAGAATGGCAGAAACAATTGAAGAAACAAAATGAATCAGGAAAAAATCCATAAATTAATAATTAATTGATTTTTTTTAAAACTTCCTGCTAAAATCAATCCCTTCAATGTGCTTTATTAATCCCCTTTTTTTGCCCATTACTTCCTGTTCAGAGGATAATTTATAATCAAGCACTTTTTTCTTCCTTTTGGCAATGGATTCATTGCTTGAAATTCCCGGACCGCCGATACATCCTCCTTTGCAAAACAAAAGGTCAAAGAATTTTTTCCCCTTATTTTTTTCAAAAATCTCCTTAATATTGGCGCAGCCGGAGCAGGAAACAAGCTCATTTTTTTTGAATATTTTTTTGGCATTCATTGTTTTAGCCAATCCGCCGTCAATAGGATAAATCTTTGTGTACTCATTGTAAAACTTCTCAAAAAAAGCCTTGGTTTTTGGCGCTTTTATTTTTTCTCCCACAAGCAATTCTTTCATCTCCTTGAAAGTGACTGTTGCGTCAATCAATCCTGAATCCCTTGCCTCAATTTTTTTGGCAAAGCATGGTGACAAAAAAACTATTTTGTGAAGGGGATAATTTTTCTTCACAATCTTTGCCATTGCAGTAACTGGGGAATCAAAAGGCATTAAGTATTTTGCATATTCAGGCAATTGTGTTTTAACAAGATTCACTATTGAAGGGCAGGGGCTTGTTATAAACATCTCCTGGCTCATGTGGCTATTGATATAATCCCTATACTTGTGGTTAACTATCTTTGCCCCAAAAGTGAGCTCGCTGACCTTGTCAAAGCCCAATTTTTTCATTAATGAAACAAAATCTTTGTAATCAAAATCTATTGGAAAAGAAGGGGCAGCCATCAAAAAAACCTTGCTTTTGGACTTCAAAAGCTTCAGGACTTTTTTTTGATCATCATTGTAATCCATAATGCAATTACTTATTGGCTATTTAAATTATTTATCTTATTTTCAATTTTTTTATAATTCCTATAATTGTCAATATATAATATTATGGGGACTGCTGACATCAATAATGTGAAATACATGCTCATTCCTTCTAAATTCGTGTTGGATTCTAAATTCTTTCCCAAAAAATATATTCCAAACATTGATGCTGCATTATATTTTATGCAATTGTACTCATCTTTCAAATGACGCAATTCGGTTTTTAATGATTTTTTTTCTTCCAAACCCCTGTAATTGTTAATTATTGATTCAAGCTTATTGTATTTCATGATTTTTTTTAATAATAAGATTCTTTATATAATAATTTTTTTAGATTATAATCTAAAAAATGGTTTATTTGTGATAATTCCTGTTATTGATTATCATCACTGCTCTGTAAATCTGTTCAATCAAAAACAATCTTGCCATTTCATGAGTGAAAGTCATTTTTGATAAAGCCATTGTTTTTGCTTTGGATTTGGCTTCCTTTGAGATGCCTTCAGCTCCTCCTATAAAAAATTTAATATTATCTTTTCCATTAATTAGCTCGCTAAATCCAATGCTTGAATATTCTGCGCCTAATTCATCAAGAATGAATGAATTTGAATCAGCCAATTTAATAATCTCATCTGATTCTTTAATAATGCCTTTATCTTTTAATTCAATGATTTCAACATTGGCAAAAACCTTCAGTCTTTTAAGGTATTCATCAATCATTGCAGATATGTTTCTTTCCTTAACTCTTCCAATAGCGTAAATCTTTATGCTTTTCATTAATTAAACTAAACCCCTTAAACTTTTAAATAATTTTAAAATCTAAAGGTTTAAAAATATGAAAATTTGGCTTAAATATTATGGTATGCGGACAAGACCCAAGAAGTTCAATGACAACTAATTCAGCGATTACTGCCAATTGCATAATTGGCGAGCTTGAAAAGCTTATAGTAAATAATCCAAAAAATTGCGCAAAGCAATTAAAATCCTATGAGGTTACAAACATTAAAGAGATAAAAGAATCTTTGGGCTATTTTAAGGAAAAATATGCTGCAATATTGTCAAAGTATTGATTAATGCTTAAATTTTTTAATTATCTATTTTGAATTATTAATCTAATGAAAGAATATGATTATGCAGTGATTGGCGCAGGCCCTGCCGGCTCTTATATTGCAAAAAAGCTTGCAACTGAAGGTTTTAATGCAATTTTATGCGACAAAAAAAAAGTTGTTGGAAATCCAGTTCAATGCACTGGATTATTGACTTCTGAGATAGAAAAATATGTGGATATGCATGCAGGATTTGTAAAGAATATCACCCACAAAGTGGCAATCAATTCAGCCCATAAATCATTGACTCTAAAATCCAAGGAATATGTTGTTGATAGGCAAGAGTTTGACAATTACTTATTGAATGAAGCAAAAAACGCTGGGGCAAAGGTTTCATTATGCAATGAATTTTTAGGCTGCAAGAAGGGCAGAATAATCCTTTCACAAGGCGCCATTAAATCAAAAGCAATAATTGGATGCGATGGGCCATTATCCGAAGTCAATAATCATTTTGGAATAATAAAAAGCAGGAAATACCTTTTGGGCAAGCAATATGTGATGAAAATCAAATCAAATGAGGATATATATAGCACTTATTTTGGAGAAAATTTTGGGGATTTTTTTGCCTGGCAAGTGCCTGTGTCAAAAACAATATCAAGGGTTGGCGTTGCTTCAGCCAATCACTTAAGCGTTAATTCCAAATTAAGCAATTTTTTGAAAGAAAAAAAAATAAATGGGAAAATCATTGAGGCAAATGCAGGGCTTATTCCATTATTTAATCCTTTAGATAAATGCCACCTAAGGGATAAATATATGGATGCTTACCTTTTTGGGGATGCTTCCGGATTAGTCAAAGCAACAACAGGTGGAGGGATAATTCCCGCTTTTAAGGCGATTGATGAATCCTTTAGGGAGGTCATTAATTTAAAACCTCCAAGATTGACAAACATCAAAAAGGAACTATTTTTGCATTTGTTTATACATAATATTCTAAAAAATTATTCCGACAATGATTATGATTCATTATTGGGTGATTTTTCCGATAAAAAAGCCAAAAGCATTATTGAAAGCATTAACAGGGATAATATGTCAAAAATGGCTGTAAAATTATTTTTTTCAAAGCCTTCACTGATTAGGCATTTTAAAATTCGTTGATTTTTTGCTTTAAGCAGCAGATGTTTTCGCTTAAGCATTTTATATTGTCATTGAGGGCGCTTATTATTGTTTCATTATTCAATGGCTGAAGCATTCCTCCGCATGCAAAGCATGTGAAATTAAGCTCCAAAGTCTTGTCAAAATCCAGATTGATTGAGCATGTTGGGCAATGGAATATCTGCTCCATTGATTTTTCTTCCTCAATTTTTTTGAATAATGAATCAAGCTCTTTTTGCCTTGAATTAATAAGCGATAAGAATAATTTTTTAGGGGCTGACTCCCAAGTGTAGATGTACCATCCTTTTTCTGCATCCCTTCTTCTGGTGTAATTGACTAAATTATTTGTGTACATCTTATACATTACGCTTCTTATAAGATTAACATCCTCTTTTAATTTTTTGGCTATTTCAAACTCGTCAGCTTTTTCAATCTTGAATAAATGGGTCACTATGGGCATACCCGTTTCGCCAACAATTCCCTTGACAAGCTGATTAATGTCAGGGTCATCTATGAGATTAAACTTTTTAGCCATGATTACAACCTTTTTCCTAATTGCTCATAATATAAAAACATTTCTTTAAAAAGATTGTTGTCAAATTAGGAAATTAATTGCATTAATCATGTAAGCCCCAAATAGGTTGAATAATAGCAAGCTCAAGCATGCCAGAAATATTGTATTGATTATTGCAGAGGTTTTTATGTCATCCTTGATTAATGGCCTGATAAGTTCTATCAATACTTTTCCTCCATCAGTAATCCACAATGGGAAAAGGTTTATCACACTGATTCCAAGATTCAAATTTGATACCCACATCAATAATGTTGCCAATATCAATGGAATATTCAATAAAAAGAAGGGAATGGAGCTTAACTCTTTTTTGAACTGCCACTCCTGCTCAACCAGGACTCCCAAATATGCCAATGATTCGTTTGCAGGATTTGAAGAGAGCAACACTTCATTGCTTGAGACATTTGTTGCCAATAATGTGGTGCTGTTTGGGGAAAGCGCTGACAATTCTTGGTAAAACTCAGTCATATTGTGAACTGAGCGATTGTTAATGGATAATATCCTTGAATTGTTCATGACTCCAGCGCTCATGGCCGGACCTCCACTAACAAGCTCAGTAATCATTACTCCTTCATAATCAACCATTGAATTAATCCAAGGGTAAATTGCAAAATTAACTATCAATGCTGCCAATATTGCAACAACAAAATTTGCAAGGCTTCCGGCAATAAGCATCCTAATCTTTGAAATCCTTTTGGATTTTTCATAAGATTCCTGCTCAGGCTCAACAAATGCAACTGGCAAAACAAGCAGCATTCCAATCCCTGTTGATTTTAATTTGATTTTTTCAATAGTTGCGGCAATTCCATGGCTTAATTCATGAACAAAGATTATTATCACCATTGAAATAATGCCGTACCAAAAAGGGACATAAACAGGGCTTCCCGGGATTTTTACTCCAGGTATTAATAAGCTGACAGTTGGCTCAGGGTTTGGGCTGGAAAGAATCATTATTGCGCCATCCCACATGATTTTTATGCTATAAAACATCAAAAAAATGCATATGGGGATTCCAAGGGTATATACCCATTTCAAATGCTTGCTTGACAATTTCTTTATCAAATCAACGCCCTTATCCCATTTAAAGACAAAAAATATCTTGTCCATGATTTGCATTTTCTTCCTGTTCTTGTAAATGATAAAAAACAGTAAAGAATAAACAATTATTATTGATATTAACTCAAAATTCATTCTTTATTCACCGGCTTTAAGGTGGGAAAAAATGATGTTGCCCTAATATTTTGAATATTCAATAAAAGAGCTGTTAATCTGTCAATTCCCATGCCAAACCCGGCTATAGGAGGCATTCCATATTGCATGCTTTCAATAAAATCCTCATCCAAAGGGTGCGCCTCTTTATCCCCGGCTTTCAATAATTGCTGCTGCTCAATCAATCTGCTCTCTTGGTCAATAGGGTCATTTAATTCATTGTAAGCTTTTGTCAATTCCCATCCATTAACAACCAATTGAAAACTGCTGATTTTTGAAAGGTCAGACTCTTTCCTTTTAGCTAAAGGAATCATCTCAACAGGGTAATCAACCAAAAATGTTGGCTGCATAAGATTTGGCCTTGCAGTCCTTTTATATAATTCATCAAGCAATGCCCCATAATGGCTGCATTTGGAGACATTTACTTCTTTTATTTTTCTTTTAATAATTTCATCTTTCAATGATTTGTAATCATTGAATTTTTCAATATCTATTGCGCAATGCTTTATGAGCAAATCTCTGAAAGTGATTCTTGGAAAAGGTGTCTTGAAATTAAAAATAGTTTCTCCATATTTCACTTCTAATGAGCCGTTCACTTTTTTTATTATATCTGTCAATAGTTCTTCAGCAAATTTCATCAAGCCCTCATAATTCTGGTAAGTCCAATAAAATTCAAAATGGTTGGGTATTTCCTGCAGATGCGATGCATCCATTCCCTCATTCCTGAAAGTTGGGCCAATCTCATAGATTTTTTCATATCCCGCAACTATCAGCCTTTTCAAATGCATCTCTGTAGAAATTCTTAAATAAAAATCAGTGTCAAGCGCGTTGTGGTGGGTTATGAAAGGCTCAGCGCTAGCTCCCCCATAAACGCTTTGCAAAATAGGGGTTTGAACCTCCAAAAAACCGCTATTGTCCATAAAATTTTTTATTGATTTAATAATCAAGGATTTTTTCCTAAAAAGCCCCAATACTTCAGGATTCATTATTCCTTCCAAATACCTTTTCCTAAAAATTGTCTCCTCATCCTTGAGCCCGTGAAACTTTTCAGGCAAAGGTCTAATGCTTTTGGAAGCAAGGATTAATTCGCTTGCCCCGATGCTGACTTCCCCTTTCTTGGTCCTGAAAAAATGCCCTTTGACAACAACAATGTCCCCCAAGTCCAATAGTTTCAATAATTCATAATTCTTGGTCTCTTTTGACTGGAAAACTGCCTGAATCCTTCCGAACTCGTCCTGCAAATGGCAGAAAGCAATGTTTCCCATGCTCCTAAGCCCCATAATCCTTCCGGCAAACTCTTCCAATTCTTTTGCTTTTTCTTCCCCCACAGTTTCATATTTTTTAAGCAATTCATTAGAATATTTCTTATTCTTTAGCACTATCTGGGGGTAAGGATCAATCCCTAAAGATTTTATTTTCTCCAATTTCTTAATCCTTTCATTAATATAATCATCAATCATGGGCTATCCTCCAATTATAAATTAGGCATTTAAAAGAATTTACTTTTTAAGCCTTACAGCTCTCAAAGATTTGCCTTGGCACTTTCTGCATTTTACCTGCTTATTCCTAACCCTGTTGCTGTCGCTCCTAATCTTGCTTTTGCATTTCTTGCAAACAAATACATTGTCAAAAAGCCTGTGATGAGCTTCAGCTATTCTAACCATAATTAAAAATAATAAAACAGAACACTATTTAAAGATTTCTATTGACTTAAGCAAACAATAGAAGCCTGAACACATTTATTATTGACTCAAAAAATCTTGCAATGCTGCCGAATAAATCCGTTGAATAATCCCTATTAATAGTTATTACTTTATAATAATATTCTCCCCTGTCAGAATAATCAAGAACGAATTTGATTTCATTGCTCCCAATCCTGTAATCTTTCTCAAAAAATATGTATTCATTAAGGATATTTATTTTCTTTGAGCTAATCTCCTCTTCATTGATATAAGCTATTATTGTGCCGTCTGGAGTTGAATCAGAAGGGAGCTCAACAATGTAGCCAAAATCCTCTGCAGGAACAGCCATCACTTCATAGTCAGGCTCTTTTAATACTATAAAGCTTGCCTGCTTTTCAATGGAGCTATTAAGGAATTCAAAAGTGATTGTTGCATTAATCAGTCCCTTTGAAGAAGGCAGCTCAAGCTCTTTTTCAAAAGCCCTCTGCTCATTAATCAATAAGTCGCTAAAAGTTTCCTTATATCTTTTGCCAGAGTATTCTATTATTGCAGTTGCATTAATCAAAGTGTTTCCAATATTTTTAATGGTAAATGAAAGCACAGGATTTTGCTCCAAATATTTTTCCCTATTAAATCTTATATTTGATACCAGTAAATCAGGGCTCACTAGGTTTTGCTCTTCCAAAAGCGCCCAAGACACATCTTCCAGCAACGCTTTTTTCTGGATTGATGAATCAATAGTCACTTCCATTATTGCATCCTCCCCTCCCCCGAATGAAAACCTGAAAGGGGCATTTGAATAGCAATCAGACGCGCATCCCAAATCTGGCAGCTTAAATACATAATGCTTTGTCATTGATTGCCCAGGAGCAAGAACTATTGGCATTGAGGAATGCTGATTAATCAATGTAATCTGCTTTATTTGTGTTGAAACCAAGGTGTCAAGAATCCAATAATTCGTCGGATTATTTATTGTAACATTTACCACTAAGTAAGAGTCTTCTGCAATCCTAGAATGTGCAGAAATACTCATATCCAACTCTGAATCAATCTCCCCATAATCAAGCAATTTTATTGCAAAAATGTAACCATTATTTTTTATGAAATCCGAACCGCCTGAGCCAATCCTTTGAACCTGAATAGATGACAAATCCAATAGGTCAGAATGCTTGTAAAGCGGAATATGCGCAGCGTTAATCCAAAAAAACTCTTTGTAAGTTGGATCAACTCCTATCCAGCCATTTCCCGGAATAAAGACTTCAACCCATGCATGGGGCTCAAAATTACTGCATCCCTTATTGCCTATATTTGTATAAATATATCCGCTAACATACCTTGCAGGAATCCCAACACTTCTATAAAGGCTTATTGCCAAGGTTGCAAACTCATCGCAAACCCCTTTTTTTGCATCATATACCTGCGAAGCAGTGGCTGAAATATTATAAAAATACCCCAAATCATATTCAATATAATATGCCGCAAACTCTGCAATCTTTCCCACAGCATCAAAATAATCATTTGCTCCGGCAACTATCTCGTTGGCCTTTAATTTAATCCTTGAATCCTCATTAGCAGTCTTTGTGAATGCCAAAAACTCCATTACTTTATCAGGCAACTCTTCCAAATAAGGAAAAGAAGGATTAACCAGGGCTTTTTCATTGTTAGAGCTGACTGAAAGGTTTGAAAAAAAACCCCACACAATATCCTCAGTAACAGAAGGGTAATTGAAAAACATCACAATATTTCCATAAGAGTCATTGGCAACCATTGCATTTGTATTATATTCCCCAAGCTTTACTTGAGGCACGCCCCTGAATAAATAAGAAAGATTTGAAAAAGTGTACTCCTCAAAATCCAATTCAATAACTCCATTAAGGGAATAATTTATTATTGCACTTCCAACATCTTTTGAATCAATCCCATCGCAATCCAATCCAAATGCAATAGGCAAAAGCAATGCAAGAAAAATAAGCTTATTCATTTTGAAAAAGATTAATAACTTGGTAATTTTTATAGCTATTGATGAATGCCCAAACTATAGACAAAGATTTTTATGAAAAAAAATGGGAAAGCGTAAATGATTGGTCAAGGGAAAAATCCCCTTATTTAAAAAAAAGTGTAGGGATTGAAGGGGAGATTGCGCTAAAATGGGCAAAAAAATATGTTAAATTAGGCAAAGTCATTGACATTGGCTGCGGAGGCGGAAGAAACGCAATACTTTTCTCCCTTAACGGGTTTGATTCAATAGGCATTGACTTTTCAGCCAACGCAATCAAGCTGGCAAAGCAACTGGCTAAAGAAAAAGAATCAAAAGCCAAATTTTTCAAAAAAAGCATACTTGATAATTGCGATTTAGGCATATTTGACTTAGCCCTTGATTTCGGATGCTTTCATCATTTAAGAAAAAACCAATGGAAAAAATATATCAATAATATTTCAAAAATAATAAAACCCAAAGGGCATTATATATTATACACATTCAGCAAGGAATCAAAAGAGACAGGCAATTACAAAAAAGGAAAGGATTACAGTATAAGAAACGGGCATTATAACCATTATTTTAGCATTGATGAATTAATCAGCATTTTTTGCAACAACTTCAAGATAATAAAATCAAAAACCATTAAGGAAAAGGGAAGATTATTGGCATTTAATATCTTATTATTCCAAAAGTTAAGTATATAAATTAAAGGCGCTGATAAAAATTGTGGTATAATGAATAAATCTATAACCCCTGTTGTCAGCGTAATTTTATTGATAATGCTCACCA
>CAZMEY010000027.1:0-10460 GCA_964565435.1 Candidatus Woesearchaeota archaeon | reverse complement strand
TTTTAATTAGTAAACTTTTTAAATTAATCAATGTTTTTTAGTTGTATTATGAAAAAAGGCACAACTAGTTATTATACTCAAGGATTGATTAATGATTTTGAAAAGCTTTACAGGAAGGAAAAGAAGCCGTTGTTTGAAAGGATTGTCAAGGAGCTTAAAAAGTCTTCTAGGCAGAAAAGGGATTTGAATATTTCAAAGATTAACAGGTATTCTGTTGAGGGCAGCAATGTTATTGTTTTAGGAAAGGTTTTGAGCGCTGGAAGTATGGATCATAAGGTTAGCGTTTTGGCTTTTGCTTACAGCAAAGAGGCTTTGGAAAAGTTAAAGAAATCCGGCTCAAGCGCAAAATTAATGGATGATTTAGCTAAGAGCGGAAAGGTTCCACAAAAGGTGATTATTCTTGGATAGGGTTATTGTTGATGCAACAGACTGCATTCTTGGAAGATTAGGGGTTGAGGTTTCAAAACTCAATAGGCTTGGAAAAGAGGTTATTATTGTTAATTGCGAAAAAACAGTGCTTACAGGCTCAAAAAAAATGATTTTAGACAAGTATATGGAATGGCTTCACAGGGGAAGCACTGAATCGGGTCCAAGGCATCCAAAAAGGCCTGACAGGTTTGTTAGGCAAAGGATTAGGGGCATGTTTGATTATAAGTCTTTTAAGGGAAAGAAGGCTTTTGCTAGGGTAAAGGTTTTTATTGGAGTTCCTGATGAATATAAGAATATTAGCAATGATTTTAAATGCAAGAAGAGTTCGGATTTAATGCACAATAAATACATGAAAGTTGAGGATTTGTGCAGGCAATTAGGAGGCAAGTGGTAATGGCTGCAAAAGTGTCAAAGAATATTATTACATCTGGAAAGAGGAAGACAAGCATTGCTAGGGCTATTATTTCCAAAGGCACTGGCATTGTCAGGATTAATCATGTTAATCTTAATGTTTACAGCAATGATATTGCCAGGCTAAAAATCATGGAGCCTTTGGAGATTGCCGGGGATTTGTCAAAAAATGTCAATATTAAAGTCAGCATTACTGGCGGAGGCTGGCAAAGCCAGGCCGAAGCTGCAAGGCTTGCAATTGCCAAGGCTTTGGTTGAATATTCAAAGAAGGATTCTTTAAGGAACGCTTTCCTTGAGTATGACAGGAATTTATTGGTTGCTGATATCAGGAGAACTGAGCAGCAAAAGCCTGTAAGGTCTTCAGCAAGATCCAGCAAGCAGATGAGTAAGAGGTAAAAAGAAATGATTATTCCAATTAGGTGTTTTAGTTGCGGAAAGCCCATAGCGCATCTATGGGAGAAATATCAAGAGTTAAGCAAAAAAGTGGGCTCAAAAAAGGCTTTGGATGAATTGGGCATTGACAAATATTGCTGCAGGGCATTATTCCTTGGGCATGTTGATTTGATTAATGTTACTGGAAAATATAAAAATTAATGGGTGAAAAAATTTATGGCTACTAAAAAAGTGGGCTCAACCGGAAGGTTTGGGGCAAGGTATGGAGCAAGAATCAGGAGAGCTGTGAAGAATGTTGAGGATTCGCAGCACAAGAAGCAATTATGCCCTATATGCAAAATTGGGCATGTTAAAAGGATAGGCACTGGAATTTACGCTTGCAAGAAATGCAATGCAAAGATTGCTGGAAAGGCTTATACCTTAAATTAATGAGGCGAATGAATAATGAGTTATACTTGTTTGGCTTGCAAAAAAGAAGTTGATGGCGAGAATGAGAATGTAAAGAAAAGGGTTAGGTGCCCTTTTTGCGGTTCAAAGATTTTGCTCAAGAATCCTATAAGCACTGATAGGAAATTAAAGGCATTATGAATACTGCAAAGATTAATATAAAATCTGAAGATTCAAAGAGCATTTATGATTCATTGATTCCTGAAATTAATTCAATGGATTCGGAGAGGTCAAGCATTAAGATAAAAGCTTTAAAGGATGAATTAATCCTAGAAGTGAGCGCAAAGGACCTTAATGCTTTAAAAATTGTGATTAATCACTTGCTTAGGCTAATCAAAGCATTTGAAGATGCGCTAAATATAGATGGTGTTAAAGAATGGCAATAGATGTTCCAAAAGAAGCTGAAGCTGATGTAATGAAATTGCAGCAATTCCAGCAGCAGTTCCAAATGCTTGAAATGCAAAAGCAGGGATTGCAGCAGCAATTGATTGAATTGGAGCATTCAATTGAAGAGCTGAAAAAAATCGGGAATGCCGAAACCTATGAGATTGTAGGCTCTGTAATGATTAAAAAAGGCAAGGAAGAATTGATTAATTCATTGGCTGAAAAAAAGCAAAGCGCTGAATTAAGGGACAGCGTTATTTCAAAGCAGATTGACAGGATTTCTGAAAAAATGGAAGAGGCAAGGGAGAAAATAATGAAAATGATTAAGGGTGAAAAAAAATGAGCAATGAAAATATTGATTCAAGCCTTGAATTATTGGATGAGATTATTGAGGATTCAAGCGTTCCAAAAAACATAAAGCAAACATGCGAAAAAGTGAAAAGCATATTGCTTGAAAACGGCGATGAAAAAGTGAAAATTGACAGCGCTATACAAAACCTTGATTTATTGGCTGACAATGCCTCAGTGCCTACTTATACAAGGATGCAGATATGGAATGTGGTCTCGCTGCTTGAGTCATCACAAAATATATAAATAATGTCATGATTTAAGAGTATTAAGTGATAAGATATGTTTGACAAATTGAAAAAATTCGCTGAAAAAATGGTTGGAACAACCAGAATCTCCGTTGATGAAGATTATTATGAAAAAGGGGATATGGAAGAGATTGTTGAAGTAAAGCCTTCCTCCGATAATGAAAAATTCAAAGTATTTATTAAATACATTCAAATGGAAGATGGAAATGACACTAAAAAAATCCTTGACTATATTAGGGAAGGAAATTATATTGTGCTTGTTAAATACAAAAAATTGAAGGAAAAGGATTCTGTTGAGCTTAGAAGGTCAATTGATAAAATCAAGAGGACTTGCGAGGCTGCAGGCAGCGACATAGTTGGATTGGATGAGGATTTTGTAATCATTTATCCTGGATTTGCCGCAATCTCAAAGGATGACATTAACCAATGAGAATAGACAATTCAATATATGAATTTGATGAATGCAATATCTGCTTTTTAGGGATTAATAAGATTGATTCTTTCACTCCTAATCCATTAAGCAAGAAAGGTCCTGATTTGTTAAGGTTTGCAATCAATAACAAGGATGATTATGACTTAATTGACGGCAAGTGCTGTTTTGACGCGCTGAAAATCTGCGATTTGGGCAATATTAAAAGCATTAAGCCCTTAATGTCCAAACTGTCAAGCCAAAAATTGTTCATAATTGGAGGGGAGCATTCAATAACAAAGGATTGCTATTTGGAGTTGAGCAAAAAAATTCCTGAATTGGCAATAGTTGTCTTTGATGCGCACATGGATGTCAGGGAGTCGGGAGAGGAGAATGCCAAATTCTTGAAAAGCCTTATTGAGAAAAATCCAAAAAATGTCTACCTTATGGGCCAAAGGGTGTTTTCAAAAGAAGAGCATGAATTCATTAAAAAGCATGGCTTAAAGATAGGGGATTTGAAAGGGCTGAAAGGGAAAAAGCTGTATATCAGCTTTGACATTGACGCAATTGATGACTCCTTTGTTCCGACATGCTCAACCCCTGAGCCTTTCGGGGAAAGCCTCAGATATTACAATGACTTATTGTTGAAACTTATTGGAGACAACGAGCTTGTCGCCATTGATTTTGTTGAGTTCTCAGGAAAATCTTTTGATATTACTTATTCTAACATTGCGTCAGTCATAATAAATTTATTAAAAGAGTTAAAGAAAACCCAATGATTGAGCCAATTGTTATAAAAGGCATTGCAGGATAAAACTTTTTCTTGTCAGCAAGAGCTAAAAGTAGAAGCAGCGCAAGGGATGAAAAAGCAATTGAGGAGATTGCCCCCAAAAATCCGTAATCCCGAAATATTGAGCAGGCAAAAAGCATTGAAAACGCAATGTCCCCTCCCCCTATTATTGCATTATTTTTTCCCATTGATATTTTTATTCCAGAAAATATGCCTGATTTCAGCTGAGTTTTTGCCAAAATTATCATGTGCTTTGAGTAATAAACCGCCAAGACATCATAAATGGAGATTATTGCCAATAATACAATCACTGATAATGTGTTTAGCAATGGCAAAAGGACAAGTACTAATGCAGGATAGACAAGCAATTCTGATAAATTATCCATTACCTCATTTTTGAGCAGTTTTCTTAACGCAATTATGATTATGGCTAAGATTATTGCAATCCATTGCTCAACAATGCTTGAAAGCGTTAAAAATGTGCATAATATTAGCGCAAGCAAGTGCCAATATTTTATTATTAAGCCGAATTTTCTCAAAAAAATGAACAATAATGAAAATATTATTATGAATATTGGCAAAAGTATTGCATAATAGCTTAATTCCGTTTCTGGATATGGCTCTCCTAAACTTTGCATATTCCTTGATATTATAAACAGCGCAAAGAATTGGTGGATTAAGAATATGATCATTAATAATGCAGTTATTTTTGCAGAATGCTTCATTTTATCCTTGAATGCTCCTCATAAAGGGATGCCAAAAGCATCAATATTAATCTAGGGTTGCCTTTGGAATTATTGTAAACCTTTCTTACCTCATCTTCAGTGAAAGGAGCCAATGAGCCTTTGCCTTTGCTTCGCGCCTCATCAAGCCTTTGTATTGCAAGCTTCTTGGCTTCGTCAAAGCTTATTGGAGGAACCTCCAATACCTTGAAATATTTCTTTAATCCAGCATCCATTTTGGCCATTTTTTTTAGCAAATCATCGCTTGAAGTGATTATTAAAGTGATTTTTGCCTTGCATAAATCATTCATTAATTGCACAATCTTTTCCTGTAAATTATTTGACAATGAAAGCAATAGTTCAAACCTGTCAATTATCACTATTATCTGCTTGCCTGCTGCTTTCTCTGATGGGATATTCCTTAAATCATTCAAAGTGTTAAGGCTGAAATCAAGAGTAATAAGCTTAAGCATCTTTTTATTTGAAAGCTCGGCTAAAACTTTTTCAACAAACAAGGACTTGCCCATTCCAAAATCCCCATTAATTGTAATTATTGCATGCTCGTCAAGGCTTTCAAGAACTGTTTTCTTAATCTTTTCATAAAAATCAAACCTGCCGATTAATTCATCGCTTTTCTCCCTAGGAGTGATAAATAAAAAGGGATTATCTTGCATACCTATAATTAATATATCAAGGTTTTATTAATCTTTTTCCCAATCAAGCAATTTTGAAATATTCGCCAATTTTCTTATTAGCACTCATTTTAGTATAATTATCCGTCCTTGCAAAGCCTTTCTCATCAGCCAAAGCCCAGCCCATTATTTTGCCCCTTCTCTCTTTTATTTGCTTTTTATGTAAACTCATAAGCTTTACAGCCCTTGCCTTTTTTTCATTCAAAGACACCTTGCCTTCCATCTTGCTTGAAGCTGTCAAAGGTCTGTCCCAATACTTGCTAATATTCACTACCTCCGGATTTAATTCATCAATTAATTCAAAGGTTTCAAGAAAATCTTTTTTTGACTCATTAGGAAAGCCCACAATTATGTCAGTAGCTATTGTCACTCCTTTAACCCTTTTCCTAAAATATTTTACAGCTTCAATAAAATCTTTCTTTAAATATTGCCTATTCATTGCTTTCAATACTTTGTCGCTTCCTGACTGCACAGGCAAGTGAATGAATTTGAAAAATTTCTCGCTATTTAATATTTCAGCTAATTCTTTCCCATATATTAGCGCGTATTTGGGATTAATCATTCCTAGGCGCATTTTGAAAAAGCCATCTATTTTGGTTATCTCTTTAAGCAGGTTTGGCAATGATGAGCCAATATCCAAGCCGTAGCAACCAGTATCCTCAGAACTTAGCCAGAACTCTTTTTTGCCCGATTTTAATGCGCTTTTTATATAAGCAATTATTTTGCCAATTGGCTGGGATTTAAGCCTGCCCCTTGCAAACTTGGTTGCGCAATAAGAGCAATTGCCTAGGCACCCTTTGCTGATGGGAATGATTTCAATTACTTCATTTTTTGCCATTGGCAGCAAATCAGCCAGCCAATCATTTTCCCCAAGGGATTCTTTAATCTCTCCCTTGGCAATCTTAACAATATCTAATAAATTATTGCAACCAATCAAGGAGTAATTTTTCAGCTTATCTTTATGCGTTGCAGTCATGCAGCCAGCAATTATGATTTTCTTGCCCTTATGGTCAAATAAGTACCTCATGATTCTATGCTCAGTCGGAGTCTTGACAGTGCAAGTGTTCAATATTATCAAGTCAGCATCTTTATCATTGTGGCTTTCAATAAATCCATTCAGCTTCAATAATTGCGCCATAAACAATGAATCAGCCTTGTTGTGCGAGCACCCATAAGTCTTTATGAAAAAATTCATAAGATAAATATTTAAGTTATCAATTTAATAAATTAACTCTGTGAAATCAATAACTCCAATAGTTAGTGTAATATTATTAATAATGCTCACCATTGTTGCAAGCATTGGGGCATACTTTTTCATCACCACAAGTGTTAATGATTTGCAAAGCTCGGGAGCAATAGATGATTCTCCTTATACTGACAATTCAAGGCTAAATCTTGTAAGCATTACAGGCAGCCAAGCATTGGTAAGAAATGACGGCACATCCCCAGTCACAGAGATGATTATATTAATCAATGGCGAAACACTCAATTACACTCTTGACACTCCAATACAGCCAGGAGAAATCAGAGAGATTAATTACACTTCACAATTGATTGGACAAGATTTAGAGATTAAATTAATATATAATAAAGGCAAGACTGAAAAAGAGGTTAGCCCTGCAAGCGTGAACACTGCAAATTCAGGTTTTGTAGAAACTATTGAAGAAGAATCATTATTAGAATTTTTAAGGGTAAATAGCGCATCAATAATTCAAAAAAGCTATGGATTGGAAGGCTATTGCAACGCAACAAGTGATAATTCAAATGATTTAATTATGTATAATTACACTTGGAAAATTAATGGAATAAGCAATTTGTCTAATTCAAAATTTGCTCAAAGTTTTGAAAATATGGGTTTATATCATTCTTGCATGATTCTTGAAAATGGAAGCGCAATGTGCTGGGGCAATGGAATTAACGGACAGTTAGGCAATGAGCAATATAGCTCTATTGATGAAGGAATATCCTATGCTTATAGTCCTATCTTTGTTACTGGAGATTATTCATTTAAATCAATAAGCGCAGGAGGATATCATACTTGCGGAGTTTTAACCAATGAGTCAGGATTATGCTGGGGTTCGAATAGTCTTGGAGAATTAGGAAATGGAGGAGTTACTGCATCTAAAATACCTGTTTTTGTCAGCGGAAACTATAATTTTTCATCAATCCAAGCATCAAGCGATTATGTGGCAGGAGGAGGGCACACTTGCGGATTGTTAACTAATGGCTCAGCAGTTTGCTGGGGATATGGAGGGAATGGACAATTAGGTGGTGGATCAACTCCTGAAACTGAAACAGTTCCTAGTTTTGTAAGCGGAGGTTATACTTTTTCAAAAATAAGTTTAAGAAGCAGCTATTCTTGCGGAATATTAATCAATGGATCAGCATTATGCTGGGGAAATAATGAATATGGAACTCTTGGAAATGGGCAAACTTCTTCAAGCAGTGAACCTGTTTTCGTGAGCGGAAATTATATTTTTAAATCATTAAGCACGAGCATGCAGCATGTTTGCGGCGTTTTAGCCAATGGCTCAGCAGTTTGCTGGGGTTATAATGCTGACGGAAGATTAGGTAATGGAAGCAATACAGGATATAGTAGCGTCCCTATTTTTGTTAGCGGAAATTATGAATTTATTATAATTAATTCTGGGGATACTTTTTCTTGCGGCATACTTAATAATGGCTCTGCTGTTTGCTGGGGAAATGGAGAAGAATGGGGTGCATTAGGAGGAGATAATTCTAATACTCCTGTTTTTGTTTTTGATAATAATTATAATTTCAGCACTATAAATCCGGGTAGAGGATTCACTTGCGGAATATTAACAAACAGTTCAGCAATATGCTGGGGCTATGGCAGCAGCGGACAATTAGGGAATGGGCAAGAATATAGTGAGCCTTCAGGCACTTACTCCCCTGTCTTTGTCAGCGGCAATTACAATTTCATCAACAACTCTTACTATTGGAACAAAGACACTTTTATCAGCATGCTTCCAAGCAGCTATTATTCATCAGAAGACGCAGTGACTTTTGAATGCATTGCAATGAACGCAACAGCAAGCTCGCTGCCAAAAACCGCAAGCATTTAAGAATCATTCCAATTCTATTAGTTTTTTTTTTGATTTAGAGCCCATTATTTTCAAAACTTTTTTACCAAAATATTTTTCCAACAATTTAATCAATTCAGTGTTAGCTTTATTATTAACAGGCTCATTTTTGAGGCTTATCTTGTAAGCGCCATCTTCAAAGGATATTTGCTGCTTCTCTGCTCCAGCTTTAATAATGGTGTTTATTTTCAAAAGTTATTCACCAATCAACCACTATTATTATGCTTAATAGGATAAATATTATATTCCATAGGATTATTGATTTCATTGGAGTTTTATATATTAAGTCATAAGAGGATTTAATGTAATTTATTATGCCAATAGTTAGTATTGCCTCATTGTCTCCCAAAAGTATTGCAGGAATTATCAGGAATAATGAATAGATCCAGTTTTTCAGCCAATTCTTTCTAATCAATAATTCTTCTTTTGTTATTGACGAGATTATCCTGCCAATGATATAGGCAATGGGGATTAATATTAATCTTAGCATAAAGTTTTAATAATTACCTGCTTATTTAATTGCTTTATGGTTTACGAGCCGAGGGAGGATTCTTATTTATTGAAAAAATGGGTTGAAAAAAACTCCAAAGGAAAAAAAGCGCTTGATATGGGAACCGGTTCAGGCATTTTGGCAATATCTGCCAAGGCAGCAGGGGCTGCAAGTGTTATGGGTGTTGACAAGAATCTTGAAGCTGTCAAGCTTGCCAAGAAGAATGCTAAAAAAGCGGGATTGAATGATATTGTTTTCAAGTACAGTAACCTATTTGTTGAAGTCAATGAAAAATTTGACCTAATAATTTTTAATCCACCTTACTTGCCTGAAGAGGAGCACGCAACTGCCATAAAAGATTATGACTTGATTGGGGGCATTAAAGGCAATGAGGCAAGCATTGAGTTTTTGCGCCAAGCAACAAGTTATTTGAATCCTATGGGGGTTGTTTTAATGATTTGCTCAAGCCTAAGCGACCCTTTTGAAATATTCAACAATGCAAGGATTTATGGCTATGATTACAGGATTTTGGAAGAGTTAAAGCTGGATTTTGAAACACTTTATTGCGTAAAATTCTCCAAAGAATAATATTTTTAATAGTTGAGCAATTTTTTTACTTTGCAGATGAAATCAATTACTCCAGTTATTAGCATAATACTTCTTGTATTAATCACTTTGTTTTCCAGTGCAGGAGTATATCTTTTTTTGTCAGCCAAGTTTTCTGAAATTGAAGGTGCAACTGACACAAGCGGGCAATTGTATGACAATTCCAATCTTAAATTTGTAAGTGTTTCAGGCAATAAAACAATTGTAATAAATGACGGGTTGTCAATAATTACCAAACTGGTTATTTTTGTCAACAATGAAGCTATTAATTATTCTTTAACAGAAAATATTTTGCCAGGGGAAGCATTGGAGATACCTTATCCTCAGCAAGCGGCAGGCGTTGATTTGTCAATAAAAATATTTTATAATCAGGATAAGGAAGCTTCATTCACGAGCTTTGCAAGATTCAATACAATATTTGCAGGATTCTTGGACAATTCTCTTCCAAGGGTTAATTTGGCAAGCGCGAATTTTAATTCAACCCACTTGAAAGGATATTGCCAAGCATCAGTTTCCAATTCATCAGTTGTATCAGAATATTATTATGAATTATGGCTCAATAATGAATTAAATATTGCTGGAAAAGTTTTGGGCAACCATGACAATGAGGATTTCTTGCTAGGCATTGCCCCTAAAGCTGTAGGGGATTGGGAGTTCAAATGCATGGTTGGAAATGGCACACTCAATTCCACTTGGAAGTCTACAACAATTAATATTGCCAGCATTAATATTGAAGGATTATATTTCCCACTAAGTTTTGCATGGCTTGACAATGATTTTAAGTACAGGAAAAATATTGCAATAAATAATTTAGGCAATGAATTAAACTATTACCAAATAAATGTTAATCCAGAAACTTATAACACCACTGGATTGGTTGCATCATACCACTTCAGCGAGGAAAGCGCGAATGTCAAGGATTACTCTGGCAATAATAATCACGGCTCACTCTATGGTAGCACTGTCGGGTTGTGGCACTTTGATGAA
>CAZMEY010000026.1:0-10567 GCA_964565435.1 Candidatus Woesearchaeota archaeon | reverse complement strand
CAGGACATTCCTTATGTGTTTCTCCAGCCATATCAACTTTTACTCCCAATGTGCTTTCTTTAAAATTAGTGTATGTTTTTAATGTAAAATCAGGATAAACAGCAATTGTTTCAAAAATCCCTTTTTCATATTTTGCATCCACTTTTTTTGGCGCTTCTTCTCCCATATATTGTGGTATGGATGTCAATTCTTCCAAGTTGTTGGATGAATACATTTTTGGCTTCTGCATCTGCATTGTTCCAGTATTCATTGAGTAATTGCTCACTATTTCTTCTATATTCATTTTATTTTATCTCCCTTAAATAATCTATTTTCTAAATTGTGAGAGCATAATCTAATATTTTGAAGAAATAAATCTTGGTAAAAACAGCTGTATTTTTCTTTAAGAATAGTCAATGATTCAACATCAGCACTAATCATTAACAAAAAAGTTAAACAATCATTTTATTTAAAACTTGCCTATTAAAATATTAACGGAATAAAGGAAACACACTATCAAATTCTCTTTAAAAAAGCAAAATATCTTAATCCTCATGAAAATGACACATTGCGAAAAAAAGCTTTTAATAAAAAGGCTTAACGAGCTAAAGAGCTACCTTGCTTTAAGCTTGAGAAACAACAGGCTGGATAATTACCTAAATGCCATAAACTCAAGGGAGGTTAGGCTAATAGAAGGGGTGATTTTTCGCTCGCAATTAAGCGAAATGAAAATCACTGCATAGGCTGAATGAAATTGCCAGCATTAGAAGAGATAATGCTCCAAAAAATCTCGGCATCAATTGAACTAAGGCCATTGGAAACCAGATAAGCCTTGGCAGAGGAAGGCTCCATGAAAAAGAATTCATTAAGGGTTTTTTTAGGATTATCAATAAAATCCTTGGCAATGGCTTTAGTGATCTTCAATTGGGAAACAACAGGAATGCCGCTGTCAGCCAAATAAAACTTGACAAGCCTTGCAAAATTAGCGCTATTAACGCTGATTTTCTTCTTCTTCAAAAAATCAAACAGCCCCATTAATAAATAAAATGAGCTGATAATTTAAAAATATCTTGAAAAAGAGCGGAACTATTCCATATTAAGGAACCAGTACCTGTCATGCTCCCTGACAGTTCCGCTAATAGTTCCATTGGATTCAAGAGAGTTAAGCGTCTTATTGAAAGCAACCCTAGACAGCCCTTTTTCTAGCAAGCCATAGATTTTTTTGGAATTAACAGCATGTCTCTTGTCAACAGCGCCCAAACCTTTCAGAATATTTACTATTAAATTATCATCTTTTTCTTCCAAAATGCATTCCCTAATAAGGGATGAAACCTTTTCAACATTCTTGCCCTCATGGAAGATTTCAGAAATCCTCACCATTAACTCATAAGACATCACTGAATCATCCTTGGAATCATTAAAAGATTTCAGCACTTGGCCAATGATTTTTTTCCTTAACGCAATCTCTTCTCCGCATTTTTTAATGCCAACCCCTTTTTTATAAGCAATATTTTTTATCAAGTCGGATTTTGCCATATCAATTGAATATTTTCCAGTCCTGGGATTGAATGAAACAATGTCAAAAAAACCCTTCTCCTTCAAAGGGTTAGAGCTCCAATTCTTCTTAACCTCTGTTATTGCAGACAATCTTCTGCCCTTTGTTTTTTTGCCATCAAAATAAGAGCAGGAGATTACAATATCCGCAGCCTTAAAGCTTGAAGGCGGAACCCCCAAATCATTCACTACTCTGTCAAAAGTGTCATATGCGCTGCTGCCATGAATGGTTCCCATAACATTATTTCCGGACGCGCCAATCCTCATAGCCTCAAAAAGGAACCTTGCCTCGCTGCCCCTAACCTCCCCCAATATGAGAAGGCTTTCGCCAAGCCTTAAAGCAGCCCTAATGGCAGCATCATTGCTGAACTCAAAAGAATCCGATGAATCAAAGCTATTGGTCCTCAAATGCTCAACATTAAAACCGCAAGATTTAAGCTGTGGAACAGGAAGTTCCGCAGTATCCTCAATGATTATGAACCTATTGGATTTTTTCACAAGGAACAACAATGAACTAAGCAAGGTCGTTTTTCCGCTGCCCCTTGGGCCGGTTATCAAAACCTTTATATCAGAATCAACCAAGAACCACAAAAGAGCGGCAACATCCAAATCCATAAAACCATCATTGACAAGATTGGCAATTGAGAACGGAACTGCCTGATGCTTCCTTATGGCAAAACCCATTCCCCCATAACTCATAGGATAGCATAACCCACAAACCCTTGCGTTAAATCCGCCAATGCTTGCATGAATAACCGGAAAAGATTCATCAAAAGGTCTTCCGCTATCAGTCCTAAGAAAAGTCGCAAGCCTGTTAAGCAGCTCTTTTTTAGCAAACAAATTGCTGCTTAATGAGCCGTACTTGGAGTGATTGAAAAAAACGCACGAGTTGCCCGGGCTATTGATAAACACATCCTGAATCTCAGGAATCCCAAGGATGCTATCAAAAATCCCAAGGCCTTTGGTATAGGAACTGGCAAGGGAACCAATGGTTCCGCCAACATCTTCACTAAAAGGACCTGAATCATCGCCCTGCGCATTGGCAACAATCCTTGAAAACTCCCTTAATTCATCTATCTCAAGATTATATTCAGGAGGATTAAAAACAATGGACTTATTCGGGCCAGATTCAACAATCTTATAAAAACCCCCATCCTCTAAAACCCTTGAAAACTTCAAAGGAACCAAATAATACAAAAGGAACTTGGGAACAATTGAAGGAACCAAATCAAAGATGCCGGAATTAATCTTCTTCTTCAAAAAACCATCATAATAAATCACGCTAAAATCCTTCCTTAATTCAAGCAAAGAATAATCCGCATTAATCTTGCTTAAGCATTTAAGGCACTCATTATTATCCAAAGAGCAGGAACTCTTGCATGAGCTGCAATCAACAACCACTGCATTGAACCCATTAAACTCCCTGATTTCATGCTTATCCATAATCAAATAAACAAAAACATTTTATTTTTAAAACTATTCAATTAAAACATATGAGCAAAAAAACCCAATTCGCGAGTCCCATAATAATAATCCTATTAATCGTGACTTTTTTCATATTATACTCTGAACTATCAAGAATAGAATCAGCAAGGGCAAAAAGCGAAACAGCCCTGCTCAAAATAGCCAATGACATCAAAAGCATTGAGGAACTGGACATAAACTGGCAAATAACCCTGACAAAAGAGGCATTATTGCTTATGCAAACGCTCAATAGTTCCGGAACAATCAATGAAATATTGGCAGAAAAAAACGCCCAAATAAGCATCATAGGGGAACTGCCATCCATTAATTACGAAAAAACATACGAGACAAACGATTATTCAAAGACAATCAGCGGAACAATAATAGTTCCGTACCCTTACAGCGAATTCACCCAAATAGAGAAAGAAATAAGGGAATGCAAAAAAACAGGAACCTGGGAGCAATGCATAATAGGCTATGAAGCGGAACTTGAAGCGGGAGTAATACTATTAAGCAATGAACAATACCCCTTAAGCGAATCATACAAATATGCCATCATGGCAGAATAAAGCAATTTTTAAAAATAACCTCATTATTAAATAAAAACAGAAATGGGCATTATAAAAAAAATATTGGGAATAGAGGAACTGGAAAAAAAAGTAAATGATAATCTAAAAAATATGGAAGGGAACCTAAAAACCAGCTGGAACTGGATAAACTACCTCCATGAGCTTGAGCAGGACAACAAGCAAAAAATAAAGAGCCTAATAGATGAAAACAAGGAACTAAAAGAGCTAATCAAGGGAAAAAACACAATACTTGTTCCGGAACAGGAAGAAAAAGCGGAACCCTTGGCAAAGCTGCAATTAAACAAAACAAATAGCCAGCAAGCAATCAAAGCACTAAACGAGCAGGAAATCACTGAAAAAACGCAAGAAAACATTAGCGAAAAAACAGAAACCGGGCTGACATTCAAAAACATTGACATAAGCGGATTAGGGAAAAACGACGCCTACATCCTGCAAATACTCTACCAAATGGCATGCTTTGACGCATCAAGCAGCATAGAAACCCCAAGAATCTACGAAAACTTGCCCTACGCAATAACAGAAAGAGGGCTAAGAAAAAAGATGTACAAGCTCCAAGAGCAAGGCATAGTAAGTTCCGTAATGGTTGGAAACACAAGAAGATGGTTCCTTGACATGAATAAGCTTTCAAGGCTCAAGCAGTTCCTTGCAGAAAAAGCATAAATAAAAAAGCGGAACGGAACTGTTCCGGAACGCGGAACCTGTTCCTCATTTAAGCGTTTTTTCCAAATGATTAATAAAATCGGAAGAATATCCGGAACTTTTGAAATAATCAATTAACTCATCCTTGCCAAGCTTATTTGAAAGCTTTTTAGCAAGCTTCAACGCGCTCTTGTTCAAGTCATTCCTGCCAAAACCCACTTTTGCCAATGCTTTGGAGATAATAAGAAACCCGAGAACCCTTGAAAAAACCATTGAAATGAATGAATAAAAAAAATAGACAAAAGCGGCCTGAAAAAACCCCCCAGATAAAGAGGTTTTGAAAAGCAAATAATTGGAAACAAGCAAAAAAATCAATATCTCAAAGATAACCTGCTTTAAACCCCTCCCTTTTTCCAAAATAAAAGAGCACAAATAATCCGCCAAAAATGTCCCGCAAACAAACAAAAAACTATACAAAATATATTCCCACATGATTCATATTACCTCGCAATCAATGCCCAACTCTTTGCAATAACCCAAAATTTCCTCATTAAAAACATTTTTGTCAACCAAGACAATTGATGGCTTAGGCACGGTTTTCTCAATCATTTGGCCAAGCATTCCTTTGGATAGATTTCCTAATTGATATTCTGGGCAGATGTGGCCAATGCAAAAATCCCTTGAAACCTTTTTAGTGAAATTATATGCATAATGCCCTCCGCCAATGCAGATAGCAACCCTTGCCTTTGACTTCATGATTGATTCATATTCAGAAAATAAATAATCTGCAACTTTGACTAAAATAGCGCAATAGTCCAAATTATTATATTCATTATCAGTGCTGCCAATCTCCAAAAAAAGGTTGCAGGAATCATTGCTCGGGCCGTGATGAGTTGCCTCAATAACAGCCAATTTATCAAGCTTTAACGGCTTTAAAAGCTCTTTAAGCTTTAAAACGCATGCTGACTGAACAAGCGCGTTTGAATAGCTAAGTGTAAAATCCTCTCCCCCAAAATCAGCTTTCCCAAAATTCCCTGTTGAATGGCAAGAAAAACATTTCATTTTGCTGGAGCTTTCGTGCTTTGTAATGAAAAGATTAAGGTCAGCTTTTTTGCTGCAATCAAGAACATTCTTAGATAAGATATATCGCAGGCCAAGCAAGCCTGACACATTTCTGCTAACAGGGTCATCATTGGAGAGAATTATATTCATAAATAGTTTTTTAAATCACAATATTATAAAACTTCTTTAAAGAACAAGGAGGTGCCAGACTTTGCAAATAATAGCGAATAATATAGCTGAATTCAGCTTAAAGGTTGAAACAGAAGAGCAATTAAAGCTTGAAAAAATACAGAACAATGTCTTAATAAGCGATTTGAAAGACAAGAAAAACGGATTCATGCTTTTGAAATGCAAATTGATGACAAAATATTCAAACTCACAAGACCAGCCATTAGGGCAATTTCTAATAAGTGAAGAATTATTGCTTAAAGGCGAAGAAAAAGAGATTGAAGAAGCAAAAGAGCAGTGGGAAAAAAACAAAAAACTTCCAAGCAAAATGGAAAAAGAGCTGCTTAACGGAATAAACACAATCTGCATATATGACATGCAATTTTTCACCAACAAAATGAGATTCCCTCCATCAACAGGATTCAATTTTGAAGTGAAAAAAGAGCAACCAACCAAGAAAAAATAAATCTTTTTTTTATTATTTTTTAGCTTTTTTTTTATTGATACGCAAGAAGAGTCCTATTGGCTTCCAGCTGATTAACAGGTTGCCCCAAAAACTCAGCAGCAGTCACAAAATGCTTTTTTTTGGCATTAGCCCAAGACTTATACTTGGAAAAATACTTCAAATAATCCAAATCCCTTAAAAGATAATGGTCATAAATAATTGTTTTAACATTTTTGGATTTATCAATGATTTTTTTCAAGTTCTTTTCAGCATTTAATAGATTATCCGTTGATATTTCAAAACCCAATAAATGAGTTGGAATGCTGCACAAATAAAGCAAATCAGGATTTGATTTTATTATCAAATCAGCAGTGGACTCCAAAACAGGACCCATGACATCACTTGAATACATAAACTTGAACTTCTTCTCAGTGATTGAAACCATCACAACATAGCCGTATTGGCTCCTCTCAGAGCCGTGCCAAACAGGCTCAGAAAACTCTATCTTGGCATTTTTGTAATTAAAAGAGTTATAATCCCCAACCAAATACTCCTTGCAAATCTTCTTGACAGTAATTTCAAACTCCTTGCCTTTATTCCTCTGATTCAAATCAAGCTTTTTAGTCCTATCTTTACATAAAACAATCTTATTAGAATAAACCTCTTCAAAAGCCTCATCCTGGCTTGAAACAAAATGGCCATTATGATAATGGGTAACAATGATTATATCGCTTCTCTTGGCAAAATCAACAATCCTTTTCTTGTAATCAAAAAACGCATTCATCTCATCATCAGTTGGGCAAATCCCCCTTCTGGTATTCGCCAAAGCCAAACTAGGGTCAATCAAGATATTCAAGCCCTCGCACTGCACAAAAAAACAGCTGCTCCTAACTCCAAAACTATCAAAGCATAAAGGAATAACATTCATAAACCAAATAATCACTCGGATATTTTATTAATCTTTTGAGAAAAAACCCCATTGTTTCTCATACACTTTTAAAAAAACCAATATATGTGTTGGAAGTGTTGGACTCTCTCAATAATAGATTGGCTTATTAATGCTCACTTTAGCATTAGAATCCCTAATCGCATTCAAAATCCCACCATAACAGCTAAAACTTGTAATAACCAACTGGGTTTGCAAGCTGCCCACACTTTCCAAAAAAGCCTTCAAGCTATTCTCTTTTTCCGGCCACTCAAACCTTGGCTTCAATTTCAATGTAGAAAAAAACACATCCCCTAAATACATAGTCCCAGCATAGCTACACCTAGGACCAAGAGAGAAAAGACCAACCAATTTATCCAAACCCTCACTTTTCATCTCAGGGACCAATAATCTGCTCCTAAGCTTCAAATCCTCACTTCTGCCCAGGCAAAAATCAGCCAAAGTGCCATCAAAATCAACAAAATCAACCAAATATCTATTCTCCTTAATTAGCCCAGCCAACTCATCCAAAGAGCTAATATTATAATGATTATGCCTATCAATATTCACTTTCAGCTTTTTTCCTAATCTATTATATAAAAAAGTGTCAACCCTCACTTTTTTGCCTAAACCCTGTTTTTCATAGTATTTTTTAAGATTTAATCCAAGCCAGATATCGCTTCCAGCGCTATTTCCCCCAACAAGCACCTTAACCTCACTTTCATGACTGCTCAAGTAATTATTATCAATGCCTCCCTTTTTCAAATAATCAATTAATGCATTGCATTGGGGCTTTAAGCCATACCTAATCCAAGAAAAACCTGATAAAATATCAATATTTCCCATTTCTTTCACAATTTTTTTTAATAATATTCTCCTTAAATATTTATCTATCCAATTAATCAATGTCTCACTTTCCGATATATAATGGATTATTTGGGCTTTTGGATGCAATTTAATAAAAAGGGCTGGAATTTCATTTAAATGCCATTTGACGAATGTGTTTGATGTGTTGGAAGAGTT
Organism: Candidatus Woesearchaeota archaeon; assembly: GCA_964565435.1. Classification (GTDB taxonomy): domain Archaea; phylum Nanobdellota; class Nanobdellia; order Tiddalikarchaeales; family Tiddalikarchaeaceae; genus JAQTTT01. Next base: position 2,718 of record CAZMEY010000026.1, on the reverse strand, counting down.
TATTTTGCCTATTTTTTGGCCAATATCTGCCTAAAATTGCTTCTTTTTAGATCTACTCCTTGGCATGATTAATCTATATTTAATAAATAGCTATGGATTATCCGCAATGTCTCACTTTCCGATATATAGGGCTATTTTAGGCAGTTTTATCCTATTTTAGCCAACAAGGGTTTTTGATTGCCAGTTAATTTTAAAAAATAGTTACTTAATGATTTTATCATATACCTCACTCTCACTTTTCACTTAATCACTATATTCTGGTGCGTTTTTTTGCGCTTTTTTTCCAAAAATCCTCCGACATATTGGTTTAAATATATCCAATTAATAGATTATATAGTAAAAATTATAAATAATGAATCTGTTGACTAATATGTTGAATGTGTTGATTGATATGTTGGAAGTGTTGACTAATATGTTGGATGTGTTGGGCAATATGCCAACAAGTGTTGGGGTGTCTAAATGGGCTTTCTAGATATTATTTACAATATGGTAAATAAATCCGATAAAAAAAAGGCTAAAAAACCTGAAAAGAAGCCTGCAAAACGAGAAAAAAAGCAAGCAGTTTCTCAAGAATCTTCCCCTTCAACAGCAACTGTGCAGAAAATTGAGCAAAAAATAGTTGTAAAAGACCTATCAGACACGCAGGCATTGCTAAAAGTATGGGGGGACAGCGTTAAAAACATCTCAGAGCACCCTTTAAGCCAGGCAAAGGTAATTAACACCCAAATATTGGAGCAATTAAGCGATATCTTGGCTTCAATGGATAAAAAGCTTGAAAAATTAACCCTTTTAGATGAGATTTTAGGGCTTTTGAAAGGCTCAAGAAGCCAAATAATAGATTTAGGAGGCAATACTGAGCAAATAGATCAGGCAATAACGCATATAGAGGGATTAACAATCAAGGATGAAGAGGTAATCCGCGCATTGGGGGATAAGGGGCCGCAGACAGCTGACACTCTTTCAAGATTAATGGGCATTAGCAGAAGCACTGCAAGCTCAAGGTTAAATAAATTAAATGCAATGAATTTGGTTAGAAAAAAAACTGACGGAAAATTCATCTATTTCTCAGTAGAACAAAAACAATAAGCACTAAAAGTTTTAAGAAATTATTAAAAGTTTTATCAGCGTTTTTTCCCTTAAAAGTGACTAAATAGTGATATCTTTTGGTGCTGAAAATAGCTTTAAACCTAACAGCAAAGCTCAGGATATATATCGGACTTTTTATATAAAGAATTTGGCTGTTCTTTGAATAGTTGCTTGCCAGCTATCTAGATCATTAGCTCCCTATATCTTTTATAGAAAAGTAGAGACGAAACCACTTTTACCATTTTCATGTTTTACTTTCCAACTATGGAAAATAGGTATATCCTGTTTTTCAACATCAAAAAATAGACCCAAAAACATGCCCACTTAAATGGGTCCCAAAATAGCTCTATTTTAACCCTAAAAAGATACTTAATAAGTAGCTCCTTTTTGTACCTTATTTTCAGTGGATTCTAAAGAATCCCGAATCAATATCATTGTTTATTTTAGCCATCTTTTAGCTAGGTATTTAACCTCTTTAGATATGTCCGAAAAACGCGCTTTTTTTATTTGTCTGCCTCGAATTATTAACCATATGGTAAATAATTGACTATATAGTCATCAAAAACAAGAAAAATTTGTCTATATAGATATAAATTTATTAAAAGATTTAGTATTTATTTACTATATTGTAATTAATTCAAAAGATGCGAACCAAAACTCCCCAAGTCTCACACTTTCCCGAACAGAAAAAAGAAACAAGATATTGAATAAATAGTGAAAAGAGAAAGTGAGATATAAAATAGTATTTTTTATTATTTAAAGATCATAAAAAAACACGGCGTTTAATGCTAAATCTAATGCTTGAAATAATTTCATTAAATATAATGATTTTGCTCTTTTGCTCTTTGATATAAATTCTTCAGGAGATATTGTAATAATTTTATTATCTTTATTTAAATCTGGGTCACTAATTTCACATAAATAAGTTGCAGGATTATTTGTTAAAATAATTATATTTCTTAATTTTGCTTCTGATTGAGCTATCCAATTAATTGATTTTTCAATATCATATCCTTTAACTCCTATTGTTGATTTATCAATTCTACAAATAGATAAAAATATCATTGATTGATCTTCTTTTTTATTTTTATCAGAACTTAATTTTGTTGTTATTTTATCAAATAAATTTCCTTCAAGTAGTATATCAACATCAGATAAACTCATTAAGTCAATAACCTCATCAATAGATTTTCGTCTAAGGTCTGCGTCATGTCCAGCAATATTTTTATCAATCATTGTTTTTATTATTTCTAATGCTGGTATAATTGTAATCATAAAAAATAAAAAAAATTATTTATTCTGTAAATTCTCCTTTAGAGAGTAAATAACCTCTTAATCCTCCTATTTTTTCAGCTGAAATTATATTTTCTTTTAATTCAGGGTTAAGTGTTTCTATAAATACTAATCCTGATTCAGGTAATTCAAATTTTTTTCTTGTTGCTTCTGATAATTTTTCAGCTCTTCCCAATCTAACATTTTTTAGTGTCATTATATTTGCCTCTCTTTAGGAAAAGATATTGTTTTACTTAAAAATCTTTTTATTTTAAAAAAGAATAGGGGTGTAGTTATCTTTTTCATAATTTTTTAAAGTTGTTCATTATATATAAACATTTTTGAATTTTTCTTTATTAA
>CAZMEY010000025.1:1345-10612 GCA_964565435.1 Candidatus Woesearchaeota archaeon | reverse complement strand
AATGACTGTGTAGGCCTTGGCCCTTGCGCTTTCATAATCAAAAATTGCTTTTAGCATGAACAATTACTAAAAAATCAGATTTTTTAACTATTTTTATTAGATGCATTTGGCATTGCATTTGCCGGGATTTTGGCAATACCCGCTGGAGCAATCGCTATTACTCCTGCATGCTGGTATTTTGCAATAATCAATATTATCATTAGAGCACAATAGCTCTCCTTCAGAGCAGGTAAAATAAGAGCAATAAGCATCAACTTCCCCCGGATTAATGCAATTATAATAAAAGCCTTCCTTTTCGCAATCGCTTTTAGTAAAGCATAAAGGGGTTATGCAATAGCCATTGTATTCAATTTTTCCATCGCTGCAAGCCCCCAAGTAATATTTATTCTCGCAATAATTATTGCATTCATCATTCATCAAAATGCATTTATCAAAAGTCAATGAATCATTGTCATTGCAATCACGGTTGGATTTGCACACCTTTTTGCAGGCATTATTGCAAACCATCTCTCCTGAGCTGCATGAAACGCAGTCAGCATCATTGTAGATATTGCATCCAGCAGGGCAAATTCCGTCAATGGTTACAGTGTTGCATTCAAGCGGAGAGGTTATGCACATTGCTTGGCAAGTATTCGGATTTATGCAAGACATTCCATCACCGCAGGAGGAATCATTGCAGGGATTAAAGCATGAGCCATTGCAGCAAATGCCTCCAAAACAATATGATTCATTGATGCATGAGCTTTTGACAATTAATATATGCGTTGATTCAATTGTGCTTAAGCCGCTAAATCCTATTATTTTAATGCTCCAATTTCCGCTCTCATTAAGATAGATGTTTTTTAGGCTCCAAATATTTTCTGACTTTTTCGCACCTAAATATTGGAAAAATTTGCCGCTTGGGCTGGTTAATTCAAAAACAACCTTATTCAAATTCGTTGCTAGCAAATAATCCCTGCTAAAAGCCTGCCCTGCAAACGCTTCGCTAAGCAGTTCTGGCTTGGCAGAGAAATCAATGCTGAAAAATACCAAGATAATGCTTAATGCTATTATTCCAATTGTTATTGCATAGATGTTTTTTTTGCCGAATAACTCTTTTTTTGGCACTTTTTTTTCAAGCGCAGGCGCTTCTTTTATCTCTTTCAATCCAAAGCCGCAAATGTCGCATTTATCAGAATCTTTCACAATAGTTTGGCAATTGTGGCAATGCCATAATTTAGGGGCTGATAAATTATTCGGGTAATCGCAATCCTTGCAGAATTCATTGCCGGAATTAATTGTTAAGCAATTAGGGCATTCCCATAGTTTAGGATAATGGGTTCCAAACCTGAAATTGCAATTAGGGCAGATTTTATTTCTTTCAACCAATTCAGAGCAATTAGGGCATTTCCATTTATTAGGATAATCCATGATCCTTACTAATGATTATTGTTTTATTAATGTTATTCTCAACTGATTAATTAAAAGCGCCATATTTAAATAATGGGAAAAAACTCCTATTTCTTATGGATTTAAATGATGCGTTTTTGTCGCTTCAGAGCTCTATTGGTAAAAAGTTTGCGACAATTGTCTTGTGCAATTGTGAGATTAATTATTTTGGCAGGGCGAGAAGCAGCTTAGGGGAAGGGGATAGGATAATAATCATTAAATCCGATTCAAGCATCTTGGTGCATAAGCCGAATGGCAGGAATCCTGTCAATTGGATGAGCGGCAAGCCGGAGATAACAATGAATATGGAGCTTGACTATTTTGAGCTTAAAGCTTCAAGCGTCAAGCCAAAAGAGGAATTGGTTATAAATGTATTTGAGGTGCATTCAATCAGCTCGTATCCATTGGTTGACACTGAGCAATTAAGGCTTGTAGGCAGTGAGAAAGATATGAGCGACATGATTTATGACAACCCCCTTCTTATCAGCGATGATTTTAAGCCAATAAATAGGGAAGAAAAAACGGATTATGGATTCCTTGATGTTTTTGGCCATGACTCGCATGGGAATTTTGTAATAGTTGAATGCAAGAGGTACAATGCAGGGCTTGGGGCAGTGACGCAATTAAGAAGATATGTTGAAAAGGTTAAGTCAAGCAAAGGGGTTAAAAATGTGATTGGCATAATTGCTTCGCCAAGCATTTCTCCAAGGGCGCTTAAGATGCTTAATGATTGGGGATTTTCTTATAAGCCAATCAATCCTCCGCAAAGCTTTAAGGAAGAAAGCCTGAACCAATTAAAAATAAACAAGTATCTTTGAATAAAAAACTTTAAAATTAAAGGTTTTAATTAATTAGTGTATGGATACTATTGGCAACTTGATGGATTCTTTGCATTCTTTTGAAAAAAAGCTTTTAGCGAATTTATCAGCACCTATTGATTTAAAAAAGGCTCAAGAGCTGTCAGGATTGCAGGAATTGCAGGTTTTGAAAGCTGCCCAATGGCTTAGCAACAAGGAGCTTGCAATAATCAAAGAGCTAAAGAAGAAAACCGCAATAATAACCGCAAGGGGGATTGATGTCTTGGATAAGGGCTTGCCCGAAATAAGATTGCTTGAAGCATTAAAAGATTCTCCAAAGAAAATGAATGAATTCGGCAATTTTGAAAAAAACGAATTCAACAAGGCTTTGGGTGTTTGCAAAAAAGAGGGATTGATAAATATCCTTTCAGGGGAATTAAAAATCACTAATTTAGGTAAGGATTATTTGGATAAAGAGGCTGGCAAAAAAGATTTGCTTGAAAAACTATCAAAAGGGGAGATTGATTCAAAGGAGCTTAAAAATTCTGATTTGAAAGAGCTGTCGCAAAGGGGATTGGCTTCAATCATTGACAGGACTGAGTGGGAGTTTTGCGCAACCCCTTTAGGCCTTCAATTGATAAAGAAAGGGATTAATGCCGATGAAGAGCTGCTTGAAAGGGTTACTCCTCAATTGATTAAATCAAGGGAATGGGAGAATAAAAAATTCAGAAGATACAATGTTTCAGATCCAATGCCTAATCCGATTTTTGCCAAAAAGCACCCTTACCAAGAGTTCATTAATGAGACTAAGGAGTTATTTGTCAGCATGGGCTTTAAGGAGATGGCTGGAAAATATGTTGAAACCAATTTCACTAATTGCGATGCATTGTTTATGCCCCAAGACCATCCTGCAAGGGCAGTGCATGACATTTTCTATATTAAAGAGCCAAAAAAAGGGAGCTTAAAAGAGTTTAATAAGTTCATTAAAAAGGTTAAAAAAGCCCATGAGAAAGGGATTTATGGAAGCGCTGGCTGGGGTGTTAAAATGGATGAAGAGGTTAGTAAAATCCATGTCTTAAGGTCGCAGACAACAAGTGCGAGCATAAGGAAATTGATGAGCAAGGATTTGGAGATTCCGGGAAAATATTTCATCATTGACAGGATGGCAAGGCCTGATGTGATTGATTGGAAGCATGGGGCAGAGTTTTTGCAAATGGAAGGCATAATACTCGGCGATGATGTTAATCTTGCGTCATTGCTTTCATTGCTCAGAAGCTTTGCGCAAAAGATTGCCAAGGCGGATAAATATATCTTAATGCCAGATTATTATCCTTACACTGAGCCAAGCGCTTCTTTGCACATTTTTAAGAATGGCAAATGGATGGAGCTTGGAGGGGCAGGAATTTTCAGGAAAGAAGTCACAGAGCCTGCCGGTGTTAAAGTCCCTGTTCTTGCATGGGGCTTAGGTTTTGACAGGGCTTTTATGAGCAATTATGGAATAAAGGATATTAGGGAGATTTTTAGCACTGACTTGTCATGGCTGAGAAATGCTGAGGTGAAGAAAAATGCCGACATTTGAAGCAAGCTTTAAGGATTTTCAAAAATTGGTTGGAAAAAAGCTTCCAAAGAATGAGGAGAAGCTTTGGAGAAAACTATTGCTTGTTAAGTCAGAGGTTGAAGAGCTTGACATAAAAAATGACACTATAAAATTTGAGCCTGCTGACAGCAACCGCCCGGACATGTGGCATGTTGAGGGATTGGCAAGGGCGCTTAAAGGTGCAATGGGATTGGAGAAAGGCATTCCAGATTATGAGATTTTAAGCTCAGGCAATGAGATAATTGTTGAAAAAAGCGTCAAAAAAATCAGGCCATTCATAGCATGCGCAGTTATTAAGGGCTTGAAGTTTGATGATTTTTTGATAAAGCAATTGATGCAGCTTCAATTAAAGGTTGACACAAGCTTTGGAAGAAAAAGGGCCAAGAGTTCTATTGGAATATATAATTATGAAATGATTAAATTCCCTGTAAAATACAAGGCTGTTGGAAAAAGGGATATTAAATTTGTGCCATTAGGATTCAATGAAGAGATGACTCCTGAAGAGATACTTGAACTTCACCCTAAAGGCAAAGAGTTTGGAAAAATATTGCAAGATTACTCCAAGGTTCCAATATTGATTGATTCAGGAGGCAAAGTGCTTTCAATGGCGCCTATAATTAACAGCAACGATGTGGGGAAAATAACCCCTGAAACCAGAAGCGTTTTGGTTGAAGTCACTGGAACAAACAAGGCCACTGTGCTTGGGTCTTTAAGCATAGTTGTCAGCGCATTGGCTGACAGGGGAGGCAAAATATTCAGCATGAAAGTTAAGGAGGGCAAGAAAAAAATCTCAACGCCAATAGTTGAGCCAAAAACAATAATTGTAAAAAAGAAGAGTATTGAGAAAAGGATTGGGGTCAAATGGGGCGATGAGGAATTAAAGGATTTATTATTGCGCGCAAGATTTGGCATTTCTAGGATTTCCAAGGATGAAATAATCGTTCAAATACCTTTTTACAGACTAGATATAATGCACGAATTTGATGTCATAGAGGATTTGGCAGTAATGCACGGCTTTGAAAACATTGAATCCCAGCCACTGGATATTGCAACAAATGGGGGATTAATGGAGTCAAGCATTTACATAAACAAGGCAAGGGATTTAGTTGTCGGAATGGGATTTCAGGAAGTGCTTAATTATTACAGGTGCGACAAGGAATCATTGTTCAATCAGGATTGCATAGAGATAGAAAACCCTATGAGCTCAACAATGAGCGTTTTAAGGAATGAATTAATGCCTATTCTCATAAAGTGGATGGCTAAAAACACGCACAATGCCTATCCTCAACGAATTTTTGAGGTTGGAAAAGTATTCAGCAAAAGCAAAAATGAGGTTGTTGAAACTAATTATTTGGCATTATTGTCAAGCCATGCTGAAGCGGATTTCACTGAAGCAAAGCAGGCAGCAACATGGATTCTTAATTCGTTTGGGATAAAATATGATTTAAAGCCAAAGGATTATCCCCAATACATAATTGGCAGAAGCGCTGCAGTAATAGCCAACGGAAAAGAGATAGGGCACTTTGGGGAAATATTGCCAAAACTAATCTCTGAAAACGGCATGGAAAACCCCCTAATAGGCTTTGAAATGAAGCTTATTGATTAATCTAAAGATTTTTAAAAACAAATCTTGATTCCATAATAAATGGAATATTGCATTGCTCAGCAAAGTAGCATAATAAAAGGAAAAGTCAGCGAAAAGAGCCTGGAAGAGGTAATGAACAAGGAATCAAGGGCATTGTATAATCGCTTAAAAATGAAAAAAACTGAGGATTTCATAGATTTTTTTGACTCAATCAAATCAATAATAATCAGCAATTTCAGATATGATTATAGCATATGTCCTAACATTGGGAAAAATTTTTACGAAAAAAGAATCCCTAAAGATTACACCCTTTATGGAGTTTGCAGGCATGGCACAGTCTTTGCCAAATCCCTTGTTGAAAGCTTGGCGCCTGAGCTTAGCCTTTATTCTGTGGATACATACATTAAGGAAAAAGATGTTTATCATTCATGCTTAGGAGTATTGGCAGAGCCGGATTTTTTCATTTTAAACACTTTATCATCAAGCCTTGAATTTGGATTGATTATGAATAATAATGACCTTTGCAAAATAGGCGAAATACAGGAAATCTTTAATGAGCAGGGGGATTATTTAATTGACCCAATCATTTCTTTTCACCCAAGAAAAGAAGTTAAAATAAGATACAATGAAAAATTTTTAAAAATATTTGAAAGCAGGGAAAAAAATGTTTTATGGCTTAAAGCATCAATAGGTGCAGCAAAGATATCAAGCAATTATTATGATTAATAAAAAAAAATTTTGGCCAAAAATTTTGGCCAGCCATTTATTTCTTAGGTTTAGCATCAATGCTCCAAAAACCCATTATTCTTCCACTAATAAGCAAAGTTATGTAGCTTAAAAGCACTGGAATAAGAACAGTGAAGCTTAATATTCCAGCAATCACTGATAGGGCTATTCCATAAAGGATATTTATCCCAACCATTTTAAGGAATAATCCAAAATTGCCAAAAACCATGCTCCAAGCTTTTTTTAAGTCAAAAAAAGCGCTGAATTCCTGCTTCTCTGCAAAATTTGCAACCAGTGCAGGTGTTAGCAATAAAAGGGCCAATAAATAGATCATTAACAAATTCATTGACAACCCAAAAGATGAAAGGGAGCTTCCAACATTTGCATAGGATGAATAATCATTTGATTCAACCGCATTCATTATTGCGCTTGAAACGCTTACGTCAATGATTGCAGGAATCATTATTGCAAAAACTGGCAGCGACAATATTGCTCCAAAAGCGCAATATTTCAAGCCATTAAGCAAATCATTCTTTATGTTTCCAAAAACCTCTGGAATCTCATTTTTTTTATTGATAGATAAGGATATGATCCTTATTGATAGCCCGGCTAGCAGCAATTGCCCAAATACTGGAATAAAACTTGCCACTGCAGCGAGTAAGCAAAAAATCAATGAATCTTTGAAATTTCTTGCTATGTAATTATATGCTGAATCAATACTTAGCATAATAAAATATAAATAATTGCCGGGTATTTAACCTTTATGGCTAATTACCAAAAAGGGGCAGCTTATGAAAGGGAGCTTTTGAAAATATTAAATAAGCAGGGCTTTGAGGCAGTCAGGGTTGCGGGAAGCGGGAAATCAAGATTTGAGCAGCCTGACTTATTGGCAAGCAACAGCGTTCATGTATTTGCAATTGAATGCAAATATTCAAGCAATGATTACAAGACAGTATCAGCAGAGCAGGCCAATAGCTTGATAGAGTTCTCGCTAAACTTTAGATGCACTCCACTTCTCGCCTTTCGCTTTCCAAACTGCGAATGGAAATTCTTGGAGCTGAATAAGCCAGTGTCTGAAAATGTCAGCGTTAAAAAAACGGATAACCTAAAAAATTTAAGCGATCTATTAAAAAAACCTGAAAATCCAAAAATATTTTAAAAGAGGGCAATTGGCTTTTATTATGCAATTAAAGGAAGCCCTGAAAAAAATAGGAGTTGAAAAAATAGTCAGGGAAAGGATTGATGAATTTAGAGCAAAAAATAAAAAACCCAATGAGGAATGGTTTAGCGAATTATGCTTTTGCATATTGACAGCCAACAGCAAAGCCAAAACAGCTATTAACATACAAAATGAGCTGGGATTCAAGGGATTTAGCGAAAAAAGCGAAGAAGAGCTTGCAAAAGTAATTTCAAAAAACAAGCACAGATTTTCTGGCATGAAAGCAAAATATTTAGTCAATGCAAGAAAATATATCAATATCAAGGGATTGGTTGAAAAGCTATTGCCAAAAGGGCAGGAATTTGCGAGAAATGAATTGGCAAAAACAATACTGGGCATAGGGCTTAAAGAGGCAAGCCATTTTATGAGAAACATCGGCTTTTTTGATTTGGCAATACTTGACAGGCACATACTCGCCCTCTTAAAAGAATACGGCTACATTGAGAAAGTGCCGAAAACCCTCACAAAAAACGAGTACTTCAGGATTGAAAAAATATTCCAAGGATTGGCAAGAGAAATGGATATGGTGCCTGCAGAGCTTGATTTAACCATGTGGTGCATGAGAACAGGCGAGGTTTTGAAATGATTAAATACTTTGACTCAGTTGATCTGGCATTCATTGGAAAAAGCTTCATTAAAAAAGATTTATTCTATGAACTTGTTAAAAGGAATAAGATTAACCTGAAAAAAAAGCATATTATAGGCATTGATGACAAATTGGGGATTTTGAAAATAATCAAAGGGCTTAAGGAGAATGGCTTTAACGCAACAGGATTCTGGATTAACAGGCAGGACTTTGAAAAGTATGACAAAAAATATTATGATTACGAAATTAGCTCCCTTAAAAGCGTTGTTAAATTCTTAAAAGAAAAAAAGATTAAAAACGCATTAATCATTGCGGACTTTGATAACACATTGGCTAAAGCAGCATATGAGGCTATAAAAAGAAGCAATAAAGAGGATAATTTTTGGGATAAGATGCCAAAAAATCCATTGTCGGCATTGGCATCCATGATATTGTCGCCATTCACTTATGCAACAATAGCCCTTGATTTATTCATCCCTTCCAATATCCCTTATAGGGATTCAAAAGAGTTCAAAAACTATTTGGAAAGAAAAGGCATTGACTGTTGGGTGATTAGCTACAGAAGCAAATATTTGCAAAAAAAATATTTTTGATTTTTATTTTTTCCTTTTGCTTTCATTATAATAAATAATATATGAATAAATGGTTATTCCAACAATCAAAAAAAGCATTCCGCTAACAAATAATATCATTCCAAAAATCTCAGGCAAGAAATTGAAAGCAATGGCTATTACTCCAAAAGCAATGAAAAAATACCCTCCAATCTTGTGGGTTTTTTTCCATACAGTGTCACTTGATAAAGTCCAAGGATTCTTTATTCCCATAAACCAATTGGGCTTGATATCCTTTAAAAAATAGCCAATAACAATCATTAAAATGCCAACTGAAATGGTGGAAACCAATGTGATATTGGCTTCATAGCCCAAGTTGTAAGCTCCAAGGACCATATATACCAGGAATAAAATCGTTAAAACCATTGTTTTGAAAAAATGGTAAAAGCCGCTAAAACCTTTATAATTCTTTTTTTTAGGGTCAAAATAAGGCAAAGCCAAAAACAGGGCGTAAATTATTGACATCATTAATGGAAAAATCCACACTATGAAGTCCTTGTTTGTGTATCCGTCAACCTCTCCCTTGAAATTCCAATGGCTTGCAATAATGTCAGGCCAATTGGAGTAAAAATAAAAGCTGAAATAAATTGTCAAAAAAATAATAAGCAACGAAACTGCCTCAGTCTTCAAGCTTGGCCTAATGGGATTCATTAATATAAAAACAATAATCCCTTATTTTAAATAATTATTTGATTTTTCAGCTTTTAATTTAATAATA
>CAZMEY010000025.1:0-1245 GCA_964565435.1 Candidatus Woesearchaeota archaeon | reverse complement strand
GATTTTTCAGCTTTTAATTTAATAATATATGTTTCTTACAAAGATTTAAAAATAGATTATTTTACATAAAAACCATGAATTATGAGTTTTGCGGCATAAAACATCCAAAAGAAAGCGATCTTTCGGATTTTGAAAAAAAATGGGATGTTAAATCAAGCCCATTTGAAAACGCGCTTAATCTATACTCATCAAAAAACAAAGAATTAGATATAATGTATGAATTTTGCGCTGAAAATTTTTTTAATAAGAATTTAAACCTTAAAGCAGGAATCAATAATGACTTAATGAGGGGTTTTAAGGAATATTCAATAGGCTTTAATGGGCAAAATGGAAAGGTAAGGATGAACTATTTTGGGTGGATTATTGGAGAGCTCATTAATGAAAAATATAGTTCATTGGATTATCTTAGAAACACTGATTTTATTGCCGGAAAGCTTTTTTTAAAAAAATCTGGAAAAAACCAATCTTTAAATATTGAAATGGCAATTATTCCATCCCCAAGGAAAGAATTATGGGGAGTGCAAACCTATCCTTCAAGCAGCAGGGTTATGGAAGTCTATTATTTTTCAAAAAATCAAGACAATCAAATAATAGGGAAATATGTTGAAAAAAAAGAGATTAAGGGGATAAAAACAAAAAAGTTCAATCAAATGAGTTTAGAGCAAGAAAGCACGCAAATAAAAAATTCAACACTTTTTATAGAAGACTTGTTGGAATAATCATTTATAAAACTCCTTAATTACATCTTCTAAGGGAATCTCCTTAATATTGACAGTGTCAATGTCAATTTTTTTCAAGAAATCCGCAACCTTGTTTTTTTTCATCCTTTTTTCCATGATAATCCCTTCATCTTCCCACTTAATAATTACTTCATTTGGCTTTATCTTTGAAAACTCTCCGTCATAAACTATTTTTCCATGATTTATTATTATCAGCCTTTTGCAGAGGTTTTCAATCTCTGCCAAATCATGGCTTGTCAAAATAATTGTTGTCTTTTCATCATCATTGATTTTTTTAAGCAATTGAATAAAATTGAACTTTGCAATGATGTCCATTCCAATGGTGGGCTCGTCAAGGAACAAAATGTCTGGCTTGATAATTTTTAATATTAAAATGTAATTTTAACAAAATTAATAATTTAATAAGTTTTTTGGAATTTGTAAGAAATAAAAGGTTCCGAGCCGGAATTTGAATCCGGGTCAGCAGGGCCACAACCTGCTATCCTAACCAGCTAGACCACTCGGA
>CAZMEY010000024.1:1727-11252 GCA_964565435.1 Candidatus Woesearchaeota archaeon | reverse complement strand
AGCAGTATAGCAAGCAAAGAAGAGATTGAAAGGCTTACAAAAATAGCTGATGAAACTTGCGAAGAAGGATGGGGAGCATTATATAAATCAAGCGCTGAAGGGAAAAAAGACTCAGAGCTCATAAGCGAAATAAAGGATTTATACAAGGATTATGAATCCCTTAAAGCAAGCTTTGAGAAAGAAAAAGAGATAAAAGTGCTGAAAAAAGGAATGATGACTTGCTATGCAAGATTCGGCAAAAAAGCCAAAGAAGCAATGGATGACTTAAGGGCAGAGGTTAAGCCGACAATCAAAGGCCACCACTCCCTAAAAACAGACATCTTTGCAAACATTGTGGATTTCTCTGAGAATCTTATCAAAGAAAAACTCAGCGAGGAAAAAATCAACAAAACAGTGAAAGAATTCGTGCAAAGCAAATCAGCAAAGATTGATGATTTATACATTATCAATGAGCACAAAGTCAGCGGAGTAACCAATTTTTCCAAAGGAAAAATAATTGAATCCAAAGAAGGAAGCATAAAAATAAAAAAATTCCTAAGAAACGGCTCAATAATTGCAGGAATAAACATGACTTCGGAAAAAGGGGATTACATGCTTACAACAATAAAAGATGATGAATCATTTGCCAAGAATGAACTATACAATTCAGCTGATGAGATTAAAGCATCATATTACTTGATAACAACGCCAATAGAGCTGCATTCAAGAAAAGCAGAGATGATAAGCCTTGATTTGGCAGTAAGCATAGCAAATGACAAAAAAGAGCTTATAGGCGAAGAAACAATCAATAATTATTCCAAGACTGGAATAATCAGCAGCAAGATGGCTCAAGAGGCAATCAAATTAGCCAAAAAGCTATTAAAGGAGAATGAGTAAAATGAGCGAAGACTTCAAAAAATACGCGCTTGAATTAGCGGAAAAAAATAAGAGAAACTATGGCGAAAGGGGGCTTGACGATTTCAGGAATATAATCATTGAGCCAAGCGTCAGCAAGAACGCTGAAGGAAGCGCAAAAGTGACTATGGGAAAAACCATAGTAATAGCAGGAGTTAAAATGGAAATAGGAACTCCTTACCCAGACACTCCAAACCAAGGGACACTGATTTGTTCAGGAGAGATGAATCCAATAGCTGACAATGATTTTGAGCCCGGAAAGCCAGGAGAGGCAGCAATAGAGCTATCAAGAGTGGTTGACAGGGGAATAAGGGAGAGCGGAGCAATTGACTTTGAAAAACTATGCATAATTCCTGGGGAAAAAGTCTGGAATGTGTTGGTTGACTTTTACCTATGGAACAATGACGGAAACTTAATAGACGCTTGCGGAATAGCCGCAATAGCTGCCCTAAAAATGGCAAGAATGCCAAAATTGGATGAAGAGAAAAAAATAATCAGCGGCGAATGGAGCGAGCAAAAAGTGCCGTTCATAAAAACACCCATACCAACAACTTTTTTCAAAATAGGCGACAAAATCTTTGCAGACGCAGACAAAGAAGAGGAAGAGGCAAGCTCTGCAAGGCTGACAATAACAACAAGCAACAATGAAATCAACGCATTGCAAAAAGGAGGAAGCGGAGCTTTCACCTTGCCGGAGATAGAAGAATGCCTAACGAAAAGTTTTAAAATAAAAGAAAAAATACTTGATATAATAAACAAGATAAATTAAGGTTTTTATCATGGAAAAATACAACAAATACGAAAGGGCAAGGATAATAAGCGCAAGGGCTCTGCAAATAAGCATGGATGCTCCAATATTAGTTAAAGTCCCAAAAGGCGAATTCAACCCGATAAACATCGCAAGAATGGAGCTTAAAGAGGACTTAATGCCAATAACTATCAAAAGGGATTAAAAATGATTGAAAAAAAAACGGAAAAAACTCAAAAGCCTAAAGTTGAAGAGGCAGAAGTAAAAGACAATATAGAATCGCAATTGCTAGTCCCTCTTGACTTATACCTAAAATCAGGCATACACATTGGCACAAAATTCAAGAACAAGAGCATTGAAGAGTTCATATTCAAAACAAAGCAAAACGGCTTAAAAATAATGGATATTGAAAAAATAAATGAAAGAATATCAATGGCTGCCAAACTATTGTCAGATTATGAGCCGGGAGAGATAATGCTAATATGCAGAAGGGAGACAGGTCACAAATCAGTCAAGAAACTTGCAGAAGTCACTGGAATGAGATGCGTAATAGGAAGATACCTTCCCGGAACAATCTCAAACGCCCAATTCAGCTTTTTCACTGAGCCGAAAATAATGGTGGTTTCAGACCCATGGCATGACAAGCAGGCAATAAAAGGGGCAATACTTTCAAACATCCCAATAATAGGGCTTTTAGGCTCAAACAATTCAACAGAGTACATTGACTTGGCAATACCTTGCAACAATAAAAGCAAGAAAAGCCTTCCATTGATCTATTACCTTCTCGGAAGGGAATACCTAAAGCTTAGGGGAACAATTAAAGGCGACGAAGAGTACAATGTAAGCATTGAAGATTTTACTGATGAAAATCTATAGGGAAGCAATAGCCAAAGGAATCTATTACAAGCTCTCGCCAATAGAACTCAAAAGCCAAATCAAGAAACTGTTCCTTGACAAAAAATTCGGCACAAGCTCTGAGCCGCAAGGCTCAAAGAAAACCGACGAATTCAAAGCCTTCATAATACCCCACAACAACTACGAAAAAGCAGGGTACTGCATGGCTCATGCTTTCAAAAAAATCATTGAAAACTCTGACCCTGAAACAATAGTGATAATCGGGCCGGACCATGATGATTTTGGAATGACTGCCTCAATCTTTCCCAAAGGGGAATTCATGACTCCTCTGGGCAATGTTGTCATTGATGAAGAATTCAACCAATCCTTAATAAAATCGCCAGACATCACTCCTGATGAATTAAACCATTCTGATGAATATTCCATTGAAATGATGCTGCCCATTTTAAAGCATTATTATGGCGAAAAAATGCCAAAAATAGTCCCAATACTCATAAATTCAAGGCCGGAAAACGAGCAATTGGAAAGCGTTGCCAAAGCAATCTATAATGCATGGATGACATCAGGCAAAAGGGTATTATTCATAGCTTCAACGGATTTCAGCCATGTAGGATTAAAATACGGATTCATACCCTTTGCTGACAGGGGCAAGGAATTAAATGATAAAATAAAAACAATTGACAAAGAAATCGCCGACAAAATATGCGAATTGGACATCAAGGGAGCATTGGAGTCAGCCAAAAAGCAAAGATTAAACATCTGCGGACTGAATTCGGTAATAATCCTAATGCATCTATTGTCAAACATGGAAGCCAAAAAAATCAAGGGAAAAATATTAAGCCACTACACAAGCGCGGATTTAAACAAAGATTACGAAAATTTCATAGACTATATTTCAATAGAGTTCTCAGCGCAATAATCAAAACTCCAAAAAAACATATTTAACAAATTTGTTTTTAACAAAATCATAACCTGAGACAATATTATCCTCTTTAAGATGCTTGGCAATCTTAATAAAAGCCTTCTCTCCGGCAGGAGTTATAATATCATCAATTTTCAACCCCATAGAAACCTTATAATCCCTCTTAATCACTTCAACCAATCCTGCAATAGTGTCATAGGCAATCCCTTTTCTCTTATGCTTGGAATCAATATTTATTGACAATAAATAAGAGATGTTTTTATCCATTTTTTTGTCATATTGGATAAACCTTAAATCCCCTATTGTTCCAACCTCCAAATAATCCCTGCTATTAAGGATTCTACCAAACAAAGAATTCCCAAAATTATGCTGCTTTCCCACTTCCAAAATAAGCCTATCCGAAAGCTCAAAACTCCTGCTATTATATAATTCCATTATTATAACCAGAAAAAATGCCTTTTAAAAACCTTAAGAAACAAAATATTTTAAACAATGATACTTTAAAATAATCCTATGATTTACTCCCACTCATCAATCTCAACATTCAAGCAATGCCCCCTAAAGTTCAAGCTAAAATATATTGACAAAATAAAGCCTGAATTTAAGCAAACAATTGAGGCATTCATGGGGGGAATAGTCCACGAAGTCCTTGAAGACATGTACTCCCAAGTAAAAGAAGGCAAAGTCCCCGATTTCCTTGAATTACAGGAAAGCCTTATACAAAAGTGGAAAAACAATTGGAAAGATGAGATACCAATAATCAAGGAAGGGATGACCAAAGAAAAATACTTTGAGCAAGCGCTCAAATTCTTGGACAATTACTACGCGAAATATCATCCATTCAACCAAGGGGAGATAATAGGGATTGAGCAGCAAATCAATATCAATATTGAAGGAAAGCAATTAGTGGGCTACATTGACCGATTGGAAAAAAGGGGAGAGGAATATTACATAATTGATTACAAAACCAATAATTGGCTTAAAAACCAGGAAGAGATAGATTCTGACAAACAATTGGCAACCTACCAAATAGCTATAATGGAGCAATACAAGACAGACAAAGTGGTGCTTAATTGGCATTTCCTTAATTTCAACGAATTGCTTCAAAGCAGAAGAACCCCAAAGCAGATAGAAGCGCTAAAAAAAGAGCTGCTTAATTCAATAAACCAGATAGAGAGCGCAAAAGAATTTCCTGGCTGCAAAACAAGGCTATGTGATTGGTGCGAATTCAAAACCCAATGCCCAATGTTTAAAATAACCCTTAACAGCTTCTTATAAAAAAAATCGTTAATCCACGAACAAGGCTTATTACCTCAAAAATTTTTCATTATTAAAATGAAAACAAATTTCAAAAGCGGCAATATTGAATCATTGCTTATAGAAATAAGCAATTATTCCTGCATAGAAAGAGCTATTAATGCAAATGAATCAGCATATTCTTACCTGAAAGGAGTCCAATTAGTATTAGACAATATACTCTATCTATATAAAACAGCCAAATCATCAATTGGGGGTTCAGCGAAGATATATGCATTAAACTGCACAGTAAACAAAAAACTATTATCCAGCTTCTTTAAAGAGATAAAAAAAGATTTGGGAATAAGCGAAACAATCTTTGGCGGCGGCGAATTAAGCATTCCAATAGCAAAAGAATTATCCGATAAGCTGCTCCAAAACTATAAAGAATGCACTATTGAGCCTGATTATTTTATAATGGGTGTTAAAAGAACAGCAAAAGTAATAGATTATGCATATAATGCACCTCTTACAAAGCCTTTCAAGCCCTTCATTGACAAAGAGGCAAAGCCAATAGTTGAAAAAATAAAAACTGGGCTTAACCAAGCATTAAATATTTAATTCCATTTTATGCTCATGGTAATATTCCCTGTAATCAGAATCATATGACCTGCCAAAAATAACAGTCACATTGCCATTAATGTTGTCATTCATCCTGAAATAATAAGACACTTCTTTTGTGCTGTTTTTGTAAAGCATATTCAAAGTTTCCTGGTCAAATAAATACCTTTCATATTGCAAGCCGTCTTTTATTAGCACTGATTCATAATCATAAAATTTGATAACAAAGGGGTTAGGATTCCTTATCTCAGCATCAATTCTTAAAACATCTTCGCCATATATATCATACAATCCATACCTTTTGATAATAATGCTCAAGCCATTCAAATAAAAACCCTCGTTCAAAAAAATTGAATTGTCTAAAAAAGTTGTTTCAGCATCCCCTTCAGAGTAATAAGTCTCAAAAACACTATCCCCTTTGCATAATATTTTGCCATTTATATCCATGCTAATATTTGTTATATAATTAGTATTATCATCATATTCCAAGTAATCTTTGAGATTTATCATAGCCATGTATTTATAACTTTCTTCAAATCCTATTTCACTAAAATCATCTTTTGAAAATTCAACAGTAAAATCATACCTATCCTCAAAATCACTTGTTTTATAAACAACCACTGAAACATTTCCAAAATAATCAACATTGCTTCCATTAATATCCAATAATGAAAAAGCCAAAGAATAAGATTCTTCAGAAGGATTATTCATTATAAAAACTTCTCCTATGCTTTCAGGAATGCTTGAATAAATATAATCATTATTTGTTTCATTAATCTCAGAAGTGCATCCCGAAAATAATACTATCAAAGATAATATTAAAATGCCCTTTTTCATAATAACATAACTCCATTCTTCATTTAATAAACATTTCTTTTAGTATTAAACGCCACCCAGCCATAAATGCTGGCAAACAATTTCTTGTTTTTGCCAAAATCTTTTTCCATAGCAAAATCCGCCAAAGTTGAAAAATTATCCTCATTGACAATGTAATATATTGCATTCAGGCAATTTTCTTTAAGAATGACATTATTTTTAGCCATTGATGAATCAAGCTCTTCCAAAACTTTATTCAAAGAGCATTCTTTATGAAAATCAGCCTCTGGCTTGAACTTATGCAAATACTCTCCAACAATGCTCAATAATACTGCCCCATGCTTGTCATGCCTTAATGAAACTGCGGGGTCAAGCAAGCAATTCAAAGGCGAGTAATCAATTGAGGGATAATTTAATCTCTTCAGCCTGTAAGAAAAATAAGCCCGCATCTCTTTTAAATCATTCAAATGGCACTTCGGAGAGAAAGAGCTCATAATCACAGCGCAAAGAGAAGAGTCATTCATTGAATAATACTTCTCAGAAATGTAAACCTCTGAATTAACAAGTTTGCCAATATATTCAATAAGCATGATTTTGATAATAATTTATCTTATTTTTAACTCTTTTGATAATAAGTTTAAAGAAAAGTTTTTAAACATATCCTTATAGATTATTAATACAAGAGATAAAATGAATTGCAAACAACTCGCAATATTTTTAATAATCCTTTCATCCCTATCTGTCTCGTTCTGCCAAGAAAAATCATCAAGCATTCTTCCATTATTCGGGCTGGAAATACCCCAAGAATCAAGAGTAAATTCAATGTCAATAATGCCGGAACAGGAGCACTTTGATGAAATAAATGTGATTATCTCCATTAAAAACCCGAGCAATATTTGGAAAAGTGAAATATCAGCAATGTCTGGCAAGGATATAAACAATCTCAAAGTTGTCATGAGGGACTATGTTGCTAATAATTTAGGATTAAACCAAATTTCCAATTATTACTCTTCCTTTAATGGCTTTTCAGCAACAGTAAATTATGAAGAATACCAATCCTTATTGAATAATCCTTTGGTTGAAAGTATCACTGAAGATAAAAAAGTTTATGCTTCATTATTTGAAAGCACTCAAATAGTTGGAGCTGCAGACACATGGGATATTCAAATAAACAATCAAAATTTGACTGGATTGGGTCAAACTGTTTGTGTAATAGATACAGGAATTGATTATACTCATCCAGATTTTGGAGGATGTGAAACAATCTATGAAACAGATGAAATAGTCCTTGAAACTCCAATAACTTCGCCAAATTACCCCAGTAATTATTCTAATAATTTTGATGAATTTGTTGGAACAATATCTATGCCCGGATATAATTTTATTCAAATTTATTTTGATAAATTATATACTGAACTAGATTATGATTGGGTGTTTTTTTATAATTCAACAGATGATTTAATTGGAGGATATTCCGGAGGAGGAGAAAGCCTTGAATTTTGGAGCACTGAATTGCCTTATGATACTATCCTTGTTAAATTTGTATCTGATGAAGATATAAATTATACAGGTTTTAACATAACAAAAGTTAGAGGTTATAATAATACAGATTCTTCTGTATGTGACAAAATAATTGGAGGTTATGATTTTTATAATAATGGTCCTGATCCAATGGATGATGTTGGGCATGGCACGCATGTTGCCGGAATAATTGCAGCTAATGGAATGCTTAAAGGAGTTGCTCCTGATGCTAAAATAGTTGCAGTTAAAGCATTGGGATATAATGGGGGCTGGAATTCTGACATAATTGCAGGAATAGAATATTGCACTAACCATGCAGAAGAATATAATATTACCACAATAAGCATGAGTTTAGGAGGAGAAGAGCGTTATAATGATTATTGTGATAATGCTGATTCATTAATGGCAAATGCAATAAATAATGCAGTTGCTAAAAATATCAGTGTTGTTGTTGCAACAGGTAATAATGGCAGTTTTTCATCTATTTCATCTCCTGCATGCATACAAAATGCTACAAGGGTTGGAAGCAGTTTGAAAGATGATTCTGTGTTATCTTCATTTTCTAACAGGTGGGCTCTTGATATGCTTATAGCGCCAGGATCAGATATATTTTCAACATATTTTTATTCATCTTATACTTTTATGAGTGGTACTTCAATGGCAGCTCCCCATGTTGCAGGAGCAATAGCTATTTTGAATCAGTATTACTCTGAATTAGGGAAGCAAAAAACTCCTGCCGAATTGAATAATTTAATTAAAAGCAATGCAACAATAATCTCGCAAGACGGAATTGATTATTTTAGGATAAACTTGAAAAAAATATTCGGATTATCCACTGAACCTTCAGTGAATATAATAAATGAATTAGTCATAAATGAAGGAGACTATATAGAAGCAGAGATTGACAATTTTTTTCTTTCAAGTGTTTCATGCGATTTATACCTAAATGATTCCTTTATAAACCAAACTTATATCTATGGAGAAGAAATTTTTTATCCTTTTGAAGGTTATTCTGAAGGCTATTATAAATTTTCAATAAATTGTAGCGACGCATATGGGAATGAAGCAAATGACAGCAAAGAACTAATCTATAATGCAGCCCCCCAGTTTATTGAAGCAAATGACCTGGATTCAATCACTAATGAAGGGGAAGGAATATGGGTAAATACATCATGGAATACAGGTACTTATGGAGAATTAAACACTATTATTATAGTTGCTCTTGAAAATTTTTCAAGCGGAGCAAATATTAATGAAATACTTGGATATTTTTTTGAGGAAGGATATGATTTCAATGAGTTCAAAAATGAGACTTATTTTTATTTTGAGCCGTTTGAAAACATGACAGGAAAAAATATTACATTTGTCCTCCAGGTTAATGATTCTTTTGGCAATATTGCATCATCTGAAGAGTTTTACCCTATTGATGAAAATTTTACATATTATACTTTTTTGCCGCAAAATAATCTTACAACCTATATAAAAGACATAACTCCTCCATCTATAGGTTTGGGTATGGCTTGGTATTCAAATGAGTCAGAGTATACTATTGAATTTCAAGTGTCAGATAATGTTGATTATAAGCAAGTCAATTGCTCGCTTTACTTAAATGATGAATATAATCAATCAATGAATGTTTATCCTAATAATTTGCTCAATTATTTTACAATTGAAGCAGCTGATGGGGATTATGATGTTAATATCTCATGCGTTGATTTTGATTTGAATATACAGTCCATTACGGGAGAATTCATAATTGACACAAAAGCTCCAAGCATTGAAATATTGTCTCCAATGAATGGCTCAATAGTAAATTCAACAATTGCTTTAAGGTTTAATGCGTCCGATGAAAACCTAAATCATGCTTCATTATTTGTTGATGGAAATCTTTCAAAGACAGCATCTTCAAATA
>CAZMEY010000024.1:0-1627 GCA_964565435.1 Candidatus Woesearchaeota archaeon | reverse complement strand
TCAAATTCAACGATAAATTTCATGATACCCCAATTATTGCTTAATGGAATAAATTACAATAACATAATAGTTTACGCAGTCCACAGCAATGGGATATCAGAAAAAATAAAGGCTTATTATAAGGGAAATACAACTATTGGAGATATTATTTTTGAAAGATTCAACTTCACAACAACTCATTATTCAGTATTTTATTATGGAGAAGGTGCTATTTGCGGTGATGGGATAGTGGGTCCTGGGGAGACATGCTCTAATTGCGAGGCTGATTGCGGCGCATGCCCTGTTCCAGACCCTATTCAATCACCTTCATCAAGACCATCAGGAGGAGGGGTTTATTCAGCTCCAGCGCCAAAGATAGATAAAACCTTTGAGGTTTTCAATTCATCAGAGCAAGAATTTGTGCTAAATAAAAGCAATTCAATCATGATTTATGGCACAAATCATTCATTTGAATTATTCAGTATCAATGAATCCTTTGCAAGGATAAATGTCTCAAATTATGGAATAATAAGATTTAATATTGGGCAAGCCAAGACATTTAATCTGGAAAATGTGCTTTTTAATGCAACATTGGAATCAATAAGCAATGGCAGCATTACCATGTCTTTTAAGCTTATTACTTTATCAGATAATGAAGAGGTTGAGCAAGATTCAAATTCTTCAAATATTACTGCAGAAATTGTTTTGCAGGAATCAGGAGAACTCTTATCCCCTACTGGCTGGTTCATCCTGATTTTGTCTATGTCTGCAGGAGTGATACTCTTAATCCTCAAAGCAGTTAAGCTTTTCTGATTCATTCATTGCAATATTTTTTTTAGAAAAATGAAAAGACATTTTGAAGCTTATAATTTGATATGCTCCACAAAAATAATATGCTTGTTGCGCAAAAAGATATTACTGTTATATCTGAGCCGAATTGATTGACCAAAAATGGGAAAAATATGAATATTGCATTTGATAATATTGGCATGATTATACCTAAAAAAAGCACAATGATTTGTTTCTTATACGGATAATCCTTATTTAAAAACAGTGCTGCCAAAATAATGCAGGATATTGCTGCCATAAAATAATTATAAAATATTATCACAAACCCAATTTGCGCAAAATCTTTTATCATTGTTGAAATGTTTGAATTGACATAACTTATTGAAAGTGATGAAAAATACATATTATGATAATCATTTGTCAAAATTGACACAAAACCTATTAAAGGAATCAAATATATTAAAAATATTATTTTTTTATTTAAAAAATAATCTTTTTCAATATATCTTAATATAAAAATAAATGTCATTGAAGGGATTAATATCAGTGCGCATGTGAATATTTTTCCAAAAATAATTGTTAATGAATCAGTGGGAACAAGCAATTCAATGAGCTTGAATATAGAGACTGCAAGCATTGCTATCATTATCATAATATAATCACTTATTAGCTTATTTTTCGGCTTAGAAGATAATTTTGCTATTATCAATAAAAAAACAAGTATGCTGAATATGTGCGGAAAAATGTAAATAATCGTTGACAATTCCATTAATTCATCTACATTTTTATGATTTAAATATTAAACCTTTTTTTAAATAAAAAAGTGTCCCAGCCGGGAGTCCCGCAGACAAATCACAAC
>CAZMEY010000023.1:2100-12142 GCA_964565435.1 Candidatus Woesearchaeota archaeon | reverse complement strand
TATGAATCACAAAAAGCGGAATTTATAGAATACACTGAAGGGTATAATGGCACAGGACTAGGGATAAAATTTGACGGCATTGATGACACTATAAGGGTAAATCATGCATCTGCTTACCAATTTGACGGCGCATCATTTTCAATTTCATTATGGTTAAAGCGTGATGATATGGGGTCTTCATGGTTTTTAGGAAAAGGGGGGCTGCTTTCAACAGATAATTTTTTGCATATAGGTTTCAGAAGCACGAATACTATAAGAATGGGATTCTATGGGGATGATTTAGATGGGACAACACCAATCACTGACACTAATTGGCATTATATAACCTTAACTTTTAATGCATCAACAAAAGCAAGAACAATATATATTGATGGAAAATTGGAAGCCAGCGGAATATCCTCAGCAGTATTATCAAACACCAATAATTATGATTTATTTATTGGGGGAAGAGGACTTGATGATCCATTTTCAGGAAGCATTGATGAAGTGCAAATTTATAATCGCGCTTTAAGCGCACAGGAAATAATGGATTTATTCACTGAAAGGCATGGAAGATTGGATTATGCTGATATAAGGTTTTACAATATAACAGGCAATGAATTGGATTATTATCAAGAATCTGACAGCAAATTCTGGGTTAAGGTGCCAAGCCTGCCTATGGGGGAATCGGAAATTTCCATGTATTATGGCAATTATGAAGCGGAGAGCCAGAGCAATGGCGAAAACACTTTTGAATTCTTTGACGATTTTAACAATAATCTATCTAAATGGGATGTTGGAGTATCATTTTCAAATAATTATGTTTTTGAAGACCAGGGAATATTTGCTACAAATACTGATTTGGATGCAAGAAACAAGAATGGTTATTATCAAATATCAGGGACTGCTGCTGTTGAAACAGTAACTGAAGATGGAACGCTTTCTGGATGGATTGGTAAAGGATTAAGGAGCAATCAAAAATTTAATTTGTCGCAAGGGATAATTATAGAATCATTGATGAATCTTGCAAGTTATTCCAGGCTTGGAGGGGGATTAAACTTTGGAATGGGCTCTTCTCAGGATGGAAACAACCGTGTTGATGGAGTTACCATTATCCTTTCATCAAGCAATTTGGCTTTAAGAAAAGAAGTAAGCGACTCTTTGTCAGAAACATCAAGCTCAAGCATTTCCACATCAACAGGTTATCATCACCTTAAATATGTTAAAGATTTATCAACAAATTTTTATTTTTATGACAATCAATACAGCGTTACCGCAACATCAGCGTTTACCTCTTCTTTAGCAAGCATTAATCTTCATGCAACAGCAAGGTCTGTTTATGAATCAATTGATGCGCGCTTTGATTGGATTAGGGTGAGAAAATATGCGTCAACTGAGCCGGAAATCTCTGCACAAAATGAGGAGTATATCCATGGAGTTGGTGAAGGATTGGTTGCTCATTATTTGTTTGATGGAAACGCTTTTGATGTTTTTAATATAAATAATGGAGCAATGTCTGGAGGAACTTGGAGTGAAGGCAAATATAATCAGGCATTTGAGCTTAACGGCAATTCAGGCATTAATGCCGGGAATGGCTCAAATCTGGCATTAAGATCTAATCTGGCTATTTCAGCATGGATTTATCCTTTAGACAGGAATTATTTGATAAATTATTATGGCTTAATGGCCCCAATTGTTTCCAGAGAAGGAGGAGGATATAGCACAGCCAATTATGGAATACAATTGACCAGTGCCACAAAAATATCATTTGTTCATAGAAATACTGGAGGTTTAACTTATGAGCATTTTGACACCACACAATCCTTGCTTAATTCTTGGCATCATGTTGTTGCAAGCGTCAATAATAGCATTGTTTCAATGTATTTGGATGGAACATTATTAGGCACAAGCGATGCAGGAGAAGACGGAGGAGTAATGCCTACAAGCACTTATGAACAGGTTTTAAGGATTGGGGGATTAAATGGCTATGGTTTTGTTGGCTCAATTGATGAGGTAAGGATTTATAATAAGGCTTTAAGCCAAAAAGAGATATATGATTTATATGCAAACCCTTTAAGATAATATTTTTTCCCAATAATGTTTATAAATCATCAAGGTTTTTTTTAATAAATATGGAAGAAAAGCCTAAAGATATATCAGAACTTGATTTTTTCACAAGGCAAATAATTGACCCTGACGGTTTCGCATTTTTCTGGGCTTACAAGCCTAAATGCCCTGATTGCAATAATTCAAGGCTTAAAAAATTAAAAAAAAGGGATAAGGTTTATGCCTGCGAATCCTGCAAAAAAACATTTGAGCCGCAAGAATACTTGGCCCTTTTGAAATACAACTTGGAATACACATGCCCTAAATGCAAAAACAAAGGGGAGTTACATGATTCATGGGTTAAGCCGAAATCAAAGACTGCGCCAATAATGCTTAAATTCAAATGCGAAAAATGCAATGAAAAGCTTAAAGTAATGAGAATGAAAAAAGCCAAAAAAAAGAAAGATAAAAAAAATGAAGCAAATATTTAATAATAAACAAAGAAGAATTTTTGATGCGCATAGCCACATAGGCAAGTTTGGGCAATGGACTATGAAAGGAAATCTTGTAGAGCCTTTTAATGGCAGGGAAATAGCAGATTATTCTAATCAAAAAGAATATATGGAAAAATTAGGAATAAACAAAGCAATAGTTGTTCCCCATTATACTCCTGACCAAAATATTCCATTTGATGTTTATAATAAAACAGTATTAGAAACAATAAAAAAATTGGATAATGTTTACGGTGCATTATGGGTTTCTCCCCTTAAAGAAAATTTAAGCAAGACTTTAGAAGTCCTAAAACTCTTGCCCGTAAATAAAATAGTTGCATTAAAAATAAGCCCTGATTCATGGCCCAAAGGAAAAACCCCAAATCCTCAAACATGGGATGATGATTTCAAAAAAGGCTTTGAATTAATAATAAAAGCTGCAAAAAAGCATTCATTAATTATTCAAACTCATACGGGAAATGATAATTCTGACATACTTAATTTTGTTCCATTTGTCGAAAAATACGGCAAAGGATTAAAAATTCATTTTTGCCACATGGGCGGCTCGGCAGGAGGGCAAATAGCATTCACTCCAAGATTCATAGAATGGCTAAAAAAAGGATACGAGTTTTATTGCGACACATCATTTTGCAAAGGTTTTGGCCCAGCATGGCTTGTTAAAGAAATGATTGAAAAATATCCCAAAGGATTAAATAATATAATGTTTGCATCCGATAATCCATGGGGATTATTTGAAAGCGAATTTTACAGGGTTGAAGCAATAGACTGCTCAGACGATATAAAAAATAAGATATTTTATGAAAATGCAATAAAAATTTATATGTAAACACTTAGGATGCCAGAATAAACTATTTAAAACAGGGAAGCATAATTATTTCCTATGATAGCAGCAATAGCGATAACCCCAATTGATTTCTTTTTTTCAGTATATGGCATTCTTGGAATTATTGCATCAATATTAGCAATAGTCCTGACAATAGTTGCCATATATGCTCTCAAAAAAATGATTGAATTGGGCAGCAGCATAAACGAGGGAGTCTCTGAAGTCAAGGGAAAGATAAGGAAGACAACAAGGCTTTTTGACTTGGTATTGGACTTATTCTCAGGCGAAGACAGCGAAGAAGAAGATGAAGAAGAAGTCTTTGTGAGAAAAAAGAAGAAATAATCATTTTTTTTGAATTTTATTATTCTTTTTATTTTTTTTATTAAAACATTTATAAAGGTTTAGTTGCTTGAATAGGTAATATGTCAAAAAAATTAGCCAAAATAACTGTAATAATCAGCTTGTTTCTGATAGTGTCATTAAGCGCGCTAATGATGGTATTTGACAATGAAAAAAAAGAGGACATTATTGTGCAAGATTCAAGCAAATTGAGCGGAAACATTGTAGCCTCAGAATTTAATGCGTCAATAGAGGAATCAATAATTTTGCCAGGAGAGGATTTTTTTATGAATGATGGAATAATAAAATGCCAAGGGGTTAAGCCGGGAAGCTCTTTTGAAATAGACGGCATTGAATATTTGACAGTTGATGATAAAACTGTCAGAAGCGCAATAATTGCAGAAAAAAGAATATGCACAACGCATGTCACTGACATGAAAGGGGCATTCGGAAAATCATTTGTCCCGGATTATTATTCAAGCAAGATAAGCATCTCTGATTGGGACACTTCAAAAGTCATTGAAATGGCTGGAATGTTTTACAAATCAGAAAATTTCAACCAAGATATAAGCAAATGGAATACCTCAAGCGTTTTGAATATGTGGGGGATGTTTATGGAAGCGTCAAGCTTTAATCAGCCAATAGGCAAATGGGATGTGTCAAAAGTAATAGATATGGGCAACATGTTTAACGGAGCTTTGAGTTTTAATCAGCCAATAGGCAATTGGGACACTGGAAGCGTAACAGACATGAGCTACATGTTTTTTGGAGCATTGAGCTTTAATCAGCCAATAGGTGAGTGGGATACATCAAAAGTGATTGATATGAATGGAATGTTTGGAGGAGCTGAAAAATTCAATAAAGATATAAAAAATTGGAATGTCAAAAATGTGGGTTTATGCTCAAATATTTTTTTTAACTGCCCATTAATCCAGAATTATAAACCTTTATTTAGATGTCAATAAAATTGATTTTTAGTGCTTAAATTGCACCTTGATTCTATATCTGCATACATCTCGTTCAATTCCTTTAATCCATTCTTTAAAACGGATTCATAGATTTTGTTTAAAAAATCATTAAATTCTTTTTTGTCTTTTACTACAGTTTCTTCTTTAACTATATTTTCTAAATTACCCATTTTATATTAATCACAATCTTCTTTTTTTAAACCTTGCGCCCAATAATTAAGAATGCAGGGCACAAGCTTTGCAAGGTACGAGATTTGAACTCGCGTAGGCACTAAGCCAACGGGGCCTAAACCCGTTCCGTTTGACCGCTCCGGCAACCTTGCAAGTAATTAAAGATAATTATTGTTTTAAAAATATTGCTTTAGAATAAAAAATAAAATAAAAAAATTAATAATCATTTTTTTTCGCTGTCAAGAATGAAAATAACCTTTGCTTTAACCCTGTATTCCATTGAATTCTTTGAAGCAAATTTTATCTTCTGGCTGATTACTTCAAGCCCAATAATGTTTCTCACTGTTTTATTAGCCCTTGAAACAATATTTTTGATAGCGTCATCAAAGCTTTTATCAGAGCTTCCTATAAGCTCAACTACTTTAGCAACACTCATGCAATAAATGAGGCGCTTGATTAATTTAAACATTATGGATTGATGAATTCATCATAAAGGGATTCATAATCCATGCCATTCTTTACTAAAAAATTGAAAGCATTTTTTTTCATGTTAATCGCTTTTTTCAGCATATTATGCTTCAATAATATATCATAAGAGCTGCTTTTTTTTAGTGTCCAGCAATCATTTTTGGTGACAAGCCCTGGGCGAAAAGAGTCGGCAAAAGCGATTATTTTGCTTTCAATGCTTCTAGGGACAAGGCTTATCCCTTTTTCATAACCCCATTCAATGCTTTCCTTTTTAGTTATCCCAAAAAAATTGTGGTTGCTTGCAGTCTTTGCAAGCAAATGATATCCTAATTTTTCAATCCTTTCCCTAGTTTTTACTTGATGCAAGAAGAAATGATCAAAATCTGTCACCAAATCATAGCCATTGAACCCTATGTCATGGAGCATTGCGGCATTGAACAATAAATCCTTATTAACGGGGATTTTTAGCATATCTGCTATTCTTAATGATATCTTGGCGACAAGAGCCATATGCTCCCTTTTCTTTTGAGAAATCCCGTATTCCTCATACAATCCATCAAAATCTATTTTCATAACTGCAGGGTACGAGATTTGAACTCGCGCAGGCACTAAGCCCCCAGGTCCTGAACCTGGTCCGTTTGACCGCTCCGGCAACCCTGCAAATGAATAATAATATGGACTGATAAATTTATAAAATCAATTGTTTAAAAAATAATAATATATGATATTTGAAAAATTGTATTCAATATTAAAAAAAGAGGATGATTTGTTCGCTGAATTGACAAATATGGGAAAGGAATTCATTAAAAAGAAAGAAAAAGAAAACTATGAAGAATACAAAAATATGTATCAATTAAAAGAATACAATGAATCTGACATTAATTTGCCAAACTTGGCAATAAAGACTAATTTAATTTGCTATAATAATTGCTATTTTTGCCCAAATCCTCACACAGGGGAATATTTGGATTTAAAAAAAACTTATTATTTATTGTCAAAAAGCAGTGGAATTTCGTTAACTGGCGGAGGTGACCCACTGCTTCAGCCAACCGAAGATCTGGAAGCCTTCTTAGAAGAATACAAAAAATGTAAACCTGAATTGGGGCTTGAAATCATGACTTCAGGAATAACTGTACTTGCGCCTGAAAAGATGCGCCAAAGATATTATTCTAACCTTGAAAAAATATACCTAATTGGAAATGAGCTTAGTGTAATAATCTGCTTTTCATACTCTTCCTCAAATAATATGGAGCAAAGATTTCTTGACTTTCAGAATTATTTTAAGTATCTAAGAAGATATCATGGAGATTTAGGCTATTTTCAGGTGGATTACAGGATACTTGGGGAATCTGAAGAGGAGCTTGAAAAGAACTTCCAAAATTTCAGCAAATTAAATGAAATATATTATTCAACTAATATTGAAAGGACAGGCATTGCAAAGAAAGAAGACCTTGAAATTGTAAGCTTAGATAATAAGTGCATTAATGTTTCCAATGATTTATTCATTGACACTTTTGGTAACTTTAATCCCTGCTGCTCAATGATAGCTGAATTCAAGCATTTACCAATAATGGCTTCACTTGGCGAGCCATTTGAGGAAATAAACAGCAAAAGATTCATTTATTATGGATTGATAGCCGAGTTTCAGGAAAGCTATAAACTTTGGCAGGAAAAAAAATATCCTTCAAAGCCTTTAATTAATGACAACTGCACAATTTGCGTTAATGAATTCCCAAGGTTTATTGAGCGCCTGATTGAGGGATTAGAAAAAGGAAATGAATAAACAGCAATACTTAAAAATGAGTAATTATCAAAGATTTATTATTGCTTCAGTAGCTCAGTAGTAGAGCGCATGCCTAGTAAGCATGAGGTCGTGAGTGCGAATCTCACCTGAAGCTAAATTTATAAATAATTGTATGTTTAATTAATTTATGCAAAACAAAATATTGTTTTTATTTATTGGCACAGTTCTTGCATTGGGTTGCACCCAATCTGGCCAAATAACGAATTTTGATGAATGCGTTAATGCTGGAAATCCAGTGATGGAATCTTATCCAAGGCAATGCATGGCTAATGGAGAAACCTTTGTTGAAGAGATTGAATTCTGTGTTAGGATGAGCATTGACAATGCTTTTGCAATAGCAGAGGAAAGCGTTTGCGTGAGTGAAGGGGCATTATTAAGCACTTATGTCTGCAATGAGGGGACTAACACTTTATGGATTGATTTGGATATTGATATGGAAGGCTGCAGCCCTGCATGTGTTGTTAATGTTTTGACTGGTGAGGCTGAAATCAATTACAGGTGCACTGGATTAATAATTGAATGATTAATAAATTTCAATAATTATTTAAACTATTGATTATTTATTAATTTTTATGATTAAAAGCTATTTTAATAAGCATAATGCAATCGTTGTCGGAGCAAGCTTGCTTGTAATTATAACAATATTCTCATTAATAGGGCAAAAAGGGATAACTGCCAATTTTTTTAGAAACAATGAAGGCAAGGCAACATTATATTTCTTTTACGGAGAAGGCTGCGGTTATTGTGCCAAAGAAAAAATATTTTTAGAGCAATTGGAAAATGAGTATTCCGGATTGGAAATTGTCAGGCTTGAAGTGTGGAGCAACTCAACTAATTTCAATCTATACCAGCAATTTGCCCAAGCTTACAATATTGATACTAATGGCGTTCCAGGAACTTTTATTGGGGATAAATCATGGCTTGGATATGATACTTCTAAGGGGAATGAGATAAGGGCGCAAGTTGAGTATTGCTTGGCCAATGGCTGCGAGAGCCTTATTTGACTGTGTATTCCATAAAGTCCTGGGCATAGATGGTGTTTTTGAATATCTCTTTGGCTTCATCTTCCAACTGCTTTGATGATAAATACCTTTGGCTGATATGGGTTATTATTAATTGCTTTGCTTTGGCTTTTTTGGCAATATTGGCTGACATTGCGCTGCTCATATGATTATAATCCTTGCATTTGTCCTCGTCTTTTTTGCTGAAAGTGGCTTCGCTAATCAATAAATCGCTGTCTTTTGCATAATCAATTAATGCATCAAAGTATTTTGTGTCAGAGATATAAGTCACTTTTCTTGGCTCATCCAAGTATGTTGCCTTACTTGCCAATATTTTTTTGCCATTGTATTCAATATCTTCACCGTTTTGCAATTTTCCTAAAAGGGGGTGCTTTTCAAGCCCGAACTTTTTGGTGTATTCCAAATTGATTTTCCTTATTGGCTTTGTCAATAAATAATAGCTATTGCCGGTTATTCCATGGCTTAAAGGAAATGAATATATGCTGAAATCCTCTGCGTCAAATAATATGCTTTCGCTAAATTCGTCAGCCTCATATACTTCTACATGGAAAACTCTTTTGAATACATATGTCTGCAAAATGTGATTGACTCTTTCCTTGGTGCTTTTGGGTCCGAAAATCTTTAAAGTATCTACTCTCCCGCTTGCGCTTAATGATTGGAGTATTCCTCCAATGCCTAATGTGTGGTCTCCGTGCCAGTGACTTATGAATATTGCATCCAAATGATGCGGTGATAATGTTAAAAGCCTCATTTGCCTTTGCGTTCCTTCTCCGCAATCAAGCAATGCCTTGAATTTATTATATCTAATGAATATGCTTGAATGATTTCTATCTTTAGTCGGGAACTGGCTGCTAGTGCCTAGGAATATTACATCAATCATGGTTAAAGATAGCATTAAAGGTTTTAAATAATTTTTTAATAACAAAAAGGGATAATGATTATTAATAATGATTCCACTGATATTGGCGCCAATGCATGATATTAACAGCGAAATATTCATGAGGCTTTGCAAAAAATATGGGGCTGATGAATTGTATTCCCCTATGGTTAATGCCAAGACTTATTTGCATAATCCTATTGATTTTTCTTGGAAAGGCAGGGGAAAATTCACTTTTCAATTGATAAGCAATAATGTTGTGGATTTAAAGGAATGCTGCCAAAAAATAAGGGATTGTGATTTTATTGATTTGAATGCCGGCTGTCCGAGCAAGGATGCAATAAAAGCTAAATCAGGCGCTTATCTTCTCAATGATTTGAATAATTTTAAAACAATATTAAAAACAATGGTAAAATATTCAAATATTCCAATAAGCGCCAAGATGAGGCTTGGCTGGAGAATGGATGATTCTTTAAAAATTGCAAAGATTGCAGAGAATTGCGGTGCTGAAAGGCTGGCAGTCCATGCTAGAAGATATGCTGACGGCTATTCAATAAAGGCTGATTGGGAAGCCATTGCGAGAATAAAAAAGTCGTTAAAAATTCCCATAATCGCCAATGGGGATATTGATTCCAAAGAAAGCGCTATTGAATGTGAAAGAATAACTGGGGCTGATGCCTTAATGATTGGCAGGGCAGCAATGAGGAATCCGTCAATATTTAATGAAATCAAAGGGGAGAATGTTTTGTCAAAAAAAATCCTATTAATGGATTTTGCCAACTTATTCAAAAAATATGGCAAGGGTGAATTTGCCTCTTTCAGGAAGAATTGCGTCCTTATGTGCCAAGGTTTTAGGGGTGCGCCAAAATTTCGTGATAAATTATCTGATGCAAAAGATTTTGAAAACATTGAATCAATCATTTCATTAATTGAATAATTTTTTAATATGCCAATTGTTTTTAATTAATTATGCTTATTGGCGCGCATGAATCTATTAGCGGAAAAATCACTAAATCAATTGATTTGGCAGTGA
>CAZMEY010000023.1:0-2000 GCA_964565435.1 Candidatus Woesearchaeota archaeon | reverse complement strand
GGCGCGCATGAATCTATTAGCGGAAAAATCACTAAATCAATTGATTTGGCAGTGAATGACGGCTGCGATTGCCTGCAAATCTTCACTAAAAGCCCAAGGATGTGGAACTCCCCAAAAATCTCCAAAGAGAGCGCAGAGGATTTTAAAAAAAAAGCCAAAGAAATGGGGATTCATCCTATTGTGAGCCATGCAAGCTATTTGATTAATCTTGCCAATGATGATGCCAAGAAAAGGAAGGCGGCAATAATGAATTTAGTTGATGAATTAATGAGGGCTGAGCAGTTGGGATTAATGGGTGTAATGTTTCATCCCGGAAGCAATGCTTCTAAAGAGAAAAGTATTAATTTTGTGATTGAAGGAATTAATGAAGCATTGGATAAAACCAATGGAATGAAATCTATTTTGATGGTTGAGAATATGGCTGGCCAAGGCAATTGGATTGGCAGCAATTTTATGGAGCTTAAGGAAATATTTGATGGAGTTATTGATAAAAAAAGGTTCGGCTTTTGCATTGACACCTGCCACTTGTTTGCAGCAGGATATAATATTAGGGATGAATACTCTAAAGTTTTCAATGATTTTGACAAAATTATTGGAATAAAAAATATTAAATGTTTTCATTTGAATGATTCTTTAATGGAATGTGGCAGCAAGAAGGATAGGCATGAGCATCTGGGCAAAGGAAAAATTGGGGATAAGTGTTTTAAGCAATTAATAAACGATAAAAGATTTGCCAATATCTTGGGATGCGTGGAAGCTCCAGATGGAATATATAAAAAAGATATTGCTTATTTAAGAAGCCTTAAGGATTAAATATCTATTGCTTGATTTAATATTGAATCAAGTCCGGATTTTATATCTTCTTTTGTTATAAATATATTTTTAACACTACCTTTTTTATGGGCATCTATTAATTTTTGTTTTTCTGATCCTACTTGAATGGGATATAATAGCCATAAAGAACAATTTTTTTCGCCATTTTTTAAATAATAACTAGTCATGCATAATTTTTGTATAAGGTCTAAAGATACATCAATATGGGGCAATTTTTCATTTAATCTTGTATATAATTCTAAAAAAGTTCCTTTATCTTTAGGTTGTATTGTTACTTTATAACTGTCTATCATAATAAATAAGGAGATAAATCTTTTTTTAAAACTTTTTATTGATTATAATATTGTATTATTGTTGTCTTTTAGTGATTTCAAATTATTTTCAAGTAATAACTTATGCTCAACCTGCGCAACTAATGCTCTAGTCCTTTCAATAACATCAGGGTTAACGCTTATCTTGTCAATTCCGCATCTTATCAAGAATCTTGTAATCTCTGGGTAAACGCTTGGGGCTTGGCCGCAAATGCTTGTCTTGACCTTGTATTCCTTACAAATCCTTATGGTTCTTTCAATCATTCTTAGCACTGCCTCGTTTCTCTCGTCAAACCAGTCGTTTAATTTGCCGTTGTCCCTGTCAACTCCGAGTACTAATTGTGTTAAGTCATTGCTTCCTATTGAGATGAAATCAATGCCCATTTCGCAGAATTTATCAATTAATATTACTGCGCTTGGGACTTCAATCATTATTCCTATATTTATTCCCGCGTTTTTCAATCCTTCTGATTCAATAATGTCATAGATTTTTTTAAGCTCCCAAGTGTTTCTGACAAAAGGTATCATTAATTCAACATTGGTCATTCCATAAGTGTCTTTCACTTTTTTCAACGCTTTCAATTCAAGCTTGAAGGTTTCAATATATTCAGGGCTTACATACCTGCTTGCTCCTCTCCAGCCAATCATTGGGTTTCTCTCTTCGGGCTCAAACTCTGCGCCTCCAGGCAAATCCTTATACTCATTGGTTTTGAAATCAAGCGCCCTGTAAGTCACAGGCCTAGGCTGGAATTTTCTTGCAACCTTTCCTATCTCTGAAGCGAATTTGTCAATAAACTCCTGAGCTTTTCCTTCCTTAATCATTGCGCTTGGATGCATATTCAATTCAGCTGCTAT
>CAZMEY010000022.1:0-12536 GCA_964565435.1 Candidatus Woesearchaeota archaeon | reverse complement strand
ATCAAAAAAAGATAAATTTGGGGCTGCAGGGATTTGAACCCCGATTTGCTGGTTTCTTCATACTCCTCTGCCAATAATATATATTTTATTAGCTAAAGGGGTCAGCGCTCCAAAAAAAAGCGATGCTATTCTGGAGCCAGCTGCTCTGCCAAGTTAAACTACAGCCCCGTGATATTATTTTATAGTAATTGTTTAATTTAAAAAGATTTATTGCTTTAAAATCAGCTTATTGATTTCGCCAAAATCTGAATCATGAAAAAACGCTTCAGCAATCTCGGATTTTTTATGCTCGCTTATTTTTGGCAAATAATTATCAAGCAATTTGACAATATTGAATTCCTCAATTTTTGTCGCTTTCTGCAAAGCCTTTCTGGTGCTGTTTGTCGCAAGGGACAATATGAATCTCAAGTTATAATCCAATGATTCATTGCCTGAAAGATTATATGAATTCTTCAATGATTCTGCATTGCTCTTCCATTGCTGCTCAGTAGGGAAATCATTAAAAACCCCTCCATTGAGAATCCTTTTTATATGAGGGTAGGCTTGGCCAATAAGGGATAATACTCCCGGAACATAATCAAGCTCTTTTATGCAGCTCATTCTGCCAAAAAACTCATTGACAAATTTAGGGTTATAGCTTCCAAGCATAGTCAAATCAAAAGCGTCTTTGGCAATCTCCCTGCCCCTTGTTTTTCTCACAAGTTCCCTGGTTTTTGCAGCGCAAATATTTTCAATTGACAAAACCTCCATTCCGCAAATCCTATCCGTTTTAATGAAATCCATAAAATCTTCGCTTGAGCCTATAATGTATGCATGAAGCGGCTTGCCGGAAAAATTTATCGGCAGCTCTTTAGCAAGAACACTGCACTCATTTTCAAAAACCGACAAGTTGTATCCATTGCCTTTTTCAAGCAAATAATCAATGCCCTTTTTTGGGACAACCAAATCATAATCATCGGAAAATCGTGCATAATTAGAATGCAATCCAACAGATAAGCCTCCAGTCAAAAAGGAATAAATCCCCTTATCTTTCAGCTCTTTTTGATTTTCAAAAGCATATTTAGCCAATTGCTCCATTAATCCCAATTGCTCCATTTTCTTGGCAGACCTATTGCATTCCATAATTAGCAATTTTTCAAAAACCATTATTCTTTTAGCGTCATTTCTTTTTAAAAAAGTTTTTAAAATAGGGGTTTTAGCTATTAATC
Source organism: Candidatus Woesearchaeota archaeon (assembly GCA_964565435.1). Taxonomy (GTDB): domain Archaea; phylum Nanobdellota; class Nanobdellia; order Tiddalikarchaeales; family Tiddalikarchaeaceae; genus JAQTTT01. The sequence continues at coordinate 11,328 of CAZMEY010000022.1, read as the reverse complement.
CATGAGGACTAGCTTGCTCTTACGATAGTTTGAAGCACTTCTTTGTTAGCCCTGCAATTTTTTTTTTAAAAAACCGAACTAGCAAAAGAAGCGATAAAAACATTAATAAAAAATGAATTAAAGAGAATGAATAATAATGGATGCAGATATTGAAAAAAAATGGCAAAATATTTGGAAAGAAAGAAAAGCTTTTGAGCCAAGAATTGACAAGCATAAGGAAAAATTCTTTTTCACAGTGCCTTTCCCATACACTTCAGGGCCTTTGCATGTGGGGCACGGAAGGACTTACTGCATCGCAGATTTTGTTGCAAGATTCAAAAGAAAGCAAGGGTTCAATGTATTGTGGCCAATGGCTTTCCACATCTCAGGAACCCCAATACTCGCAATAAGTGACAGGATAAAAAAAGGCGACGCCAAATACACTAAATTGTTTGAAAGCTATGTAGGCATCTATGAAAGCGACGCAAAAAAAGCAAAGGAAATAATTGAATCATTCAAGGAGCCCGAGAATGTGGCTAATTATTTTGCAAGTGTCATAAGCTCGGATTTTGACAGCATAGGATTAAGCATTGACTGGACAAGGCAATTCTCAACAGGAGACAAGGAATACAACAAATTCATTGAATGGCAGTATGAAAAATTTATGGAAAAAAAAGCGCTTATTAAAGACAAGCACCCGGTTGTTTTTTGCACAGAATGTAATAACGCAGTTGGCGAAGATGATATCAAGGACGGCGACACCGACAAAGTCAAAATCAACGAGTTTTCAGCGATAAAATACGCAATTGATGACTATTTCCTGATTGCCTCAACGCTAAGGCCTGAAACAATTTTTGGAATAACCAACCTATGGATTAATCCCAATGAAAAATATTGCAAAGTGTTGGCAGGCAAAGAAAAATATGTTATGAGCATTGAAGCTTTTGAAAAATTTAGCCACCAATTTGACGGAGCCAAAAAAATTGAAGAGTTCAGCCCAAAATTGCTTATTGGCAAAAAAGCCAAGACACCAATAGGCATAGAAGTCCCAATCCTGCCAGCTGATTTTGTTGATATAGACACAGCAACAGGGGTTGTGTATTCAGTTCCAGCCCACGCCCCATTTGATTACATGGCATTAACAGCTCTTCAATCAGACGAAAAAAAAATGAAAGAATTCAATCTTGACATTTCGGAAATCAAAAAAATAAAAACCATAAAAATAATCGACATAAAAGGCTACTCAAATGAGCCTGCAATGGAAGCCCTAAAAAAGCTCAATGTCAAATCCATAAACCAAAAGGATTTGATAGAGGAAGCCACAAAAATAGTCTACAAAGACGAGTTTTACAGCGGCATCCTAAATGACAAATGCGGCGAATTTTCAGGCAAAAAAATCAATGAAATAAAGGATTCTGTTTACAAATATCTGGAAAGCAAAAAGATGGCTTTCAAATTCTATGAAACAACCAGGAAAGCCGAATGCAGATGCAATGGAAAGATAATAGTTGCAGTGCTTAAAGACCAATGGTTCCTTGATTACAGAAGCGAAGAATGGAAAAACGATGCAAGGGAATTAATCTCATCAATGAAGATTTACCCGGAAAAATACAGGAAGATGTTCTTTGACGTGATTGACTGGCTTGAAATGAGGCCTTGCGCAAGAAAAAGGGGCTTAGGAACAAAGCTGCCATATGACACTAATTGGGTTATTGAAAGCCTAAGCGATTCAACAATATACATGGCATTTTATCTGCTTAAGAATATATTTAACAAATACAAAATAAAGCCGGAGCAATTAAGCAAGGAATTATTTGATTATGTATTATTGGATAAAGGTAAAGAGAATGAAATTGCCAAAAAAACAGGAATACAAATTAAGGCAATCAATGAATTGAAAGAAAGCTTTGAATACTGGTACCCTTTGGACCAGAGGCACACAGCCCCCGGGCACATAAGCAATCATTTGATATTTTTCATAATGCACCACATAAAGATTTTCCCAAAAAAATACTGGCCCAAAGCAATGACTTTCAACGAATTCTTGACAGGAAGGGAGGGAGTTAAAATGTCCAAAAGCAAAGGCAATGTAATACCCCTAATTGACATATCAAGAAAATACTCCGCTGATTTATACAGGCTCTACGTTGTCAGCTCAACAGAGATTGACAGCCAAGCTGACTGGAAAGACTCAGAAGTTGAGAGGACCAGGGGAAAGCTTGAATCTTTTGAAAAAATAGTTGATTCAGCGCTTAAAGCCAAGCCCAAAGAAAAACTTTCAGGAATAGATAAATGGATTATAAGCAGGTTTTATTCAAGATTAAAAGACGCCTACGCACAAGGAAATACTATGCAAATGAGGGATTACTCACTTAATATGTTCTTTGAATTCATCAATGAAGTCAGCTATTACAAATCAAGGGTTGATGAAAGCTCATTCAATTCAGCTATGAAAATAATAGCAAAAGATTGGCTAATAAGCCTTGAGCCAATAATCCCGCACATTTGCGAAGAATATTTCAGCAAAGTAAGCAATGAACTAGTGTCATTGCAGCCCTTCCCGCAAATAATTGAAGAGCTCATTGACAAATCAATTGAGAACGCCCAAAAAACAGTCATGGGCACAATAAAAGATATCCATGACTTGCTTGGAATAATCAAAAAAGCCCCGAAAAAAATCAAGATATTCATCTCGGATGAATGGAAATATGATTTATTTAAGGAGATAATAAAATCAGGCAAAAACCTGAATATTAAATCATTATTGTCTAATCCAAAAATAAGACCTCATGCAGACCAGGCATCAAAGATAATATTATCAATGCAAAAAAACCCCTCCAAAAGGCCTGAAAAAATCAGCGAAAGGGCTGATGAAATAAACGCGCTTAAGGACTCTTTGGGCGCAATTGAGACTGAATTCAAATGCAAAATAGAATTAATTGACAAATCCTCTGATGACAAAGCCAAATCAGCTTTGCCAGGAAAGCCCGGATTATTGATAGAATAATGCCAAGTTTTTTAAAAACCCGCATTTAACTATTATTATTATGATGCGAGTTGAGTGTCCCACATTCGTCTAAAAAGTATTTCTCATCCCAGCTCACACGCAACTGACTGTTTTTTAAATAAACAATTAATGATTTTTTGTTAATTATATTGCTAAAAAAAATAAAAAAAGGTGTTAAAAAAAAATGAATAATGAAAAAATGTTGAAAAAAAATAAGGGTGGAGCAATATGAGAATATTATGCATCCACTCAGACCATATTGACTTTGAGGCCACTAAGAAAGCCATCAAAAGCGCTGAAGACATTGAGCTAAAAAAAGAATCAATGAAAGATTGCTTAGTTGTATTTAGTGCTGTTGAGAAAGATGATGAAGCAGACCAAAAAGGCATTGTGGACAGATATGTTGATGAGATAAAAAAAGTCGCAAGCCAAGTGAAAACCAATAAAGTGGTTCTTTACCCATACGCGCACTTGTCCAGCAACCTGTCAAAGCCGGACTTTGCAGTTGAAGTGCTAAAAGATGCAGAAAAAGCCCTTGGCAAGGATTTTGAAGTAATCCGCGCGCCTTTCGGCTGGTACAAAAAGTTTGAAATAAGCTGCAAAGGCCACCCATTAAGCGAATTGTCAAGGGAGTTTTCAGTAAGCGAAAAAAAGCAGAACCAGCAAGTGATTAATCTAGGCGATGAAAAATATGACCCTAAAAAGTTATTGAATGAAATAACAAAGATTAGGCTTGACACTTCAAAATTAAAAGAGAATGACCACAGGATTTTGGGGCAGAAATTAGACTTATTCAGCTTCAATGAAGTTGCTCCAGGAATGGTATTTTGGCATAGTAACGGTTTAATAATATTTAATGAGCTTGTTAATTTTTGGAGGCATGAAAGATCAAAAGCAGGCTATAAAGAAATTTCAACACCTCAAATAATGAATAAAATATTGTGGCAAATCTCAGGCCATTGGGATTTATACAAAGAAAATAATTTTGTTACTTCTTATGAAGGTACTCCTTTTTTAATTAAACCAATGAGTTGCCCAGGAGGGATGCTAGTTTATAAAAATAAGCCAAAATCTTACAAAGATTTGCCTTTAAGGGCTTCAGAGCTTGGCAAGGTTCATAGGGTTGAATTGTCAGGAACTCTCGGAGGATTATTTAGGGTAATACAATTCACGCAAGATGATGCACACATATTCTGCACTGAAAATCAGCTTGAAAAAGAAATAACAGAAACCATAAAATTATTTAATGATGTTCTTAAAAGATTTGGTTTCACAGAGCTTAAATTTTCATTAAGCATCAGAAATGAAGAAAAAAAGGACAAATATATAGGAACTGAAGAATCATGGAAATTGGCAACTGAATCATTAGCTAATGCAATGAAAATTTTAGGACTAAAATTTAATTATTCTCCAGGAGAGGCAAAGTTTTACGGCCCATCCCTTGATGTTATGATTAAGGATTCGCAAGGCAGGGAATGGCAGTGCTCGACTTTACAGGTTGATTTTAATCTTCCTAAAAGATTTGAGCTTGAATACATTGGCGAAGACAATAAGCCGCACACCCCAATAATGCTTCATAATGTTATTTATGGAAGTGTTGAAAGATTTTTAGGAGTATTGCTGGAACATACTAATGGCAACTTACCAACTTGGCTTAGCCCAATACAAGCAAGGGTGATACCTTTCAATGAAGGAAACACAAAAAGCGCAGAAAAATTGCTAAAAGAGCTTAAATTGAATGACATAAGGGCTGATATTGATTTGGATAATGGGACAATAAACGGCAAAATCAGGAATGCAGAGCTAATGAAAATACCATACATATTAGTATTGGGTGATAAGGAAGAAAAAGAAGGCATGATTTCGGTCAGAAGCAAATCAACTGGAAAAGTTGCATTGGAAAAGCCGAAAGAGTTCATTTCCAGAGTTTTAGGCGAGATAAAAAACAGGGATTAAATCCCTTTTTTTATTTTTTTATTTTGGAAACTTTTTTAAAGATAGATTATCCTTTAATGCCTCTGCAATGATTAATGGATTGGAAGAAAAATTGGATACTGAATATATTGTGGCTGAAAAAGAGGATTTGGTAAATGAAAGCAGGGAAGACACTTTAATTAGGGTTCTTGAAAAATACACCCAAGATGTTGTTGATTTGATAAAAGCAGGCAAATATCATTCCCGTTATTCAGAAAACGAATGCAATTATTCAGTATACAAATAATCATTTTTTGGCAATATTGCTGAGCTTATTAGAAATGTTTTTAAACAGAATATTTTAACTTCTTGAACTGATTAAATCGCGAGGTTAAAGAAAAAAAATGAAAAAAAACAGTTTTGTCCTAATTGCATTATTAGGATTATTAAGCTTGTCAATGGGATTTTCCCTTCCAAGCTATTCTGCAAGCCTCAATGCGCTTAACTCAGCATTGGTTGAGGGAGACACATTGACGCTTTACGGCTTTATTGATTTCAATGAAGCTGAGGGAGAAACTCCGCTAAAAGTTTCAGACCTGTACATAAAAATAGAAGATTCTAAGTTGAGTGGATTGCAATACACAAGCGAGTACTTGAATTCAGGGGATTTGCTTGTTGACGGATTATTCCAAGTGTCATCTTCAACTTCAAGCTTTGTTGATGGAAAAACATACAATGCTTATATCTATATAAGTGGGCTTGACAAGGAGAATGGAGTGGATAAATATATTGCAAAAACAACATTTACTTACAGTAAATCAGATTTGCTTGAAAGGAATGCAACACTTACAGCTTCCTACAAATATTTGGTTGGAGGATTGGATTTTAAAGCAACTCTTGAAAACTTAAATGATGTTGATGTGGCAGATTATGAATTAACATTCTCTTCCTCGTCATCAATAACTGGAACTTCTGTAGTAATAGAGACAAGCGCTTTTGGAACAATTGGTGCAGGAAATTCATCAGAGATTAATGCTGATTTTGAAGTGTCAAATGAGCCAAGATTCATAATAGTCAGGGCTTCATCTGCTACACCCGGAATTAATTCTCCTCAAAGCAAGCTGTTTTTAATAAAATCAGGATTGACCGAATTGGATTATTTAGGCGAATTGACAATAAGTGATTGCTCCATTAAAGAGGCAAGCGAGTCATATTGCGAATACACTGTTGAAAATACTGGAGTTTATCCGGCAATTTACACTCTTGATTTGGGTGGAGCTTTTGCTAACGCAGCTTCACAAACCCTTGTTGTAAACCCTGGAAACTCAGCCACTGGAAAGATTACCATAACTGCTGTTGAATCCGAGCTTGGAGACAACGCTATGGAAATATTGCTTAAAGCTTCAGGAATAACTGTTGACCAAAAAACAATCAATGTTAATGTCTTGCCTCGCGACTTGGTGGACAAAGCTGAAATAAGGTTAAATGGTTTAAACAGGTACATCCTTGAAGGGGAAGAAACTAAAGTTTCATTCACAATAAACAACACAGGAGACTTTGATGAAAATGCAAGAATTGTCTATTCAGTGAATAACGGCCAAGACATTTATTTGGGAGGATTATTCCAATTAAAAGTGGGGCAGTCAATTACAAGAATAATTGATTTGACAGGATTCATTAAAGACTTGACTGGAGCAGTTGGTTTTGAAATAATGGCTGTTAGCGAGAATGGAACAATTTTAGGAGCAATCTCTTCAAGCTTTATTATAAGCGAGCTGGAATATGCCCCAATAGTTTCATGGAATAAGGCAGTTGTCAGGGTTGAATCAGGAATGGATTCAGAAAACACTTTGACTATAAGGAACAACGGAAATGTTGAAGATACTTATATGATAAGGGTTGACAGCGAGTATTCAAGGCATTATGAAACAGTTTCATTAAGCCCAGGGGAATACAAGACTTTAACAGTCAAAGTTGTTGCCAAAGAAAACAAAGGAACTTATCCAATAACTGCAACAGCTTGCTCAAGCTTTAGCACTGAATGTGATTCAACTGATTATAACTTCATAATCTATGAATTGCCAACATTCGGCAACGCCGAGATATCAGTCAATGATACATTAAAGCTTGAAGCGGATGAGGCAGGAATCTTTGAAATTGTTGTCCAAAACAACAATGGGGATTCAAGGACTTACAGCTTAAACATTACAGGATTTAGTGGAGAGGCAAGGGTAAGCCCTGAAGCTAAGACAATTCTTAGCGGAGAGAGCGAGAAATTCCTTGTCTACCTTATGCCAACAGCTGCCGAGTCGCAGGATGTTAAGTATAAGGTGCTTGAGAACAATGTGCTAATCAAGGAAGGAAACCTTTCATTGTCTTATGGCACAGGATTCCTTACAGGATTTGTTACAGCTGGAAGCGCCAGCATAGCCGCCTCAGTGCTTGGATTAGCACTAATGGCAGGATTAATAGTGTTCGGAGTAAGGGCTTTTAAGCAGTCAAAAACTGAATTAAAATACTGGAAATGAACCTTAAAACTTTATTGCCCCTTTTATTATTTATAGGGGTAGTTTATGGAGAACAATGCTGCATAGAAGACAGCTTCAGTGCAGCATTAGTAATCCAGAACAATTATTCCAGCGCAGCATATTACAAAGTGTCTTATGCTGCAACAACTGGAACATTGATATCATTCTCTGAAAAAATCAGCGACGGATTCTTCCTTGACGCAGGGGAATCAAAGACAATATTATACAATATTACTTTGCCTTTCAAAGGCAACTATTCAGTGTCTTTCAATATTGCTGATTCAAAATCCAAAGTGGTTGAGGAATTTCATGACTTTGAAGTAATAAATTGCCATTCAGCAAAAGTGGAAATACTTGCTGATGATGGCAACTACTGCCAAAGGCAGGACATTCCCTACAAAGTTGTAATAAACAATACCGGAAGATTTGTTGAAGAATTGTCAGTCAAGATAAACGCCGACAATTTCAATATAACATTGTTGCCTTCGGAATCAATGGAATACCCTTTATATTATTATTCAGCAACTGAGACTGCTGGAAAGGTTAGCGCAAGTATTAGTAATGAAAACATTTCAGAAATAAGCGCTGAAAAATTGTTTAATTTAAGGAATTGCGAATCAACAGCATTGGCTATTCCCAACCTTAAAGCTTGCCAAGGATTCACTATTGAATCAAGCATAGCATTGAAAAATCTAGGATTGACCAATGACTCTTACAGGGTTATTAATTATTCAAACAGTATAATATCAATAGATACGGAATTAATAGCTGCATCTTCCAAAGAAACCATAGAGATTCCGTTTATTTTGGAAATTCCTTGTGATGAAAAAGGATTGAACAGCGCTTATGTAAATATATTATCATTCAATTCAGGTTTAATCACTGCAAAAATAACTTATGAAGCAGTCAATTGCTATGATTTTATGATAAAAAAAGAAACCCTTGATGATTATTGCGAAGGAGACAATAAATCAATGAAGTACACTGTGACTAATAATGGATTAATGCCGGGCTCATTCATTGCAAATATAACTTTTGGAGAAAGCACTAGCTTTTATGATTTTAATTTAAGGGTTAATGAGTCAAGGGTTTTTACTATCTCTGAGGAGTTTGATTACTTTGGCAGCGCATTGGCGCAAATAATTGTTTCAAGCAAGAACACTTGCGAGAAATCAAAGGAGTTGGCTGATGATTTAATTATTAATTCATTCAATGAATGCTATAGTGGAAAGCTTGATGTTTGGGAGATATTCACCAAAAGCTCAAAGGTTAAAATAACCAATAACGGCTCAAGAAGCAATAATTACAATTTGTCATTATTCAATTATTCAGTGATTGAAAACATGAATTTCTCGCTTAAGCCAATGGAGTCAATAGAATACCAATTGAACAACTTGGACTTGATAATGAATGACTACGGAATAAGCTCTTTTTCAATTAATCTGGCAGGCAAAGGGGTTAATGCAACAAGGACAACAAGTTATACTAATAGCATTACTGGAATGATTACTTTGGCAGCAAAGGAATATTATCCTTTCATAGGATTAGCTTTATTGATGGTGTTGTCATTCATTTTTATTAAAAAGAATATTTTAAAACAATGAATGCTTAAAGATTGCCTAAAATGACTGCGCAAATAATAAATGATGAAGCAATAATCTATGATGAAAGATTGGCTAATTCTTTGCACTCAAAGGGATTCATCGGCAACCTGGTTAAAGGGAGACTGGAATTATCAGCCCCTGAAGCTTTTTATCTCTACTCAAAAGACAAGTTAAAATTAGTGAAAAACGGCAAAGAGCTGAGCGAGGAGGATTTGATTAATCATTTTAGCAAGAAAGACAAGAGATTCTTGCTTAAATCAAGGGTTTATTTTGACTTAAGAAGCAGCGGTTATGTTGTCAAAACAGCGCTAAAATACGGCTTTGATTACAGGGTTTATGACAAAGGGGTAAAGCCCGGAGATGAGCATGCCAAATGGCTTGTTTATTGCATAAGCCAGGATGAATCCATCAAAATCATTGATTATTCTAAATTGGCAAGGATTTGCCACAGTGTAAAGAAAAAAATGCTCATAGCAGTAATTGATTCAGAAAAAGATGTCACTTACTGGGAATCTGCTTGGACCAAAATGAAATAATCTTTAATATTCATTCAAATGATGATTGAGCATAGCAATCTCTTGACTTATTATAAAATGGTAACTATCAAGATATTCTTTTTTAAGTTCATCTTCATTCTTTAACTCAACTTCAATTACTACTGGCTTGTTGATATTTTTAATCCAAAAAATATTGCTTTCAAAATTTTTAAAAACAGCATAATAAGAATTATGATTAATATTAATCTTAGGGCTGCTCCAATGAATCTCGCAAATCTTGTCTTTGAATTCGCTAATTATTTCGGAAGCGCCGGATTTGGCATGCTCCAAGTCAAGAACCATTCCCATATCAGGGTAAGAGTCAAAGATGGGCTTCATTTCATTTATGCAATTCTTTGCAGAAATTTTATCCTTGTTTTCAATAAGTATTTTTTTGCTTCCCATTTTATCAATCAAGTAATCAAAATCTTTTACATTTTGGTAATGAAACACTGCGTGCTCGCAAGAAAAATACCCATAAATATTCAATGCTTTACTGATTAATCTATCGCATAGCTCGCTTTTTTCATAAATAATATCTTTAGTGGGCATGTGAATAGTGCATTTCATATTTTTCAAAACGTTATCTGTTTTATTAGAGTAGTTAAAATTTTCAAGCTCATAAGGGCTAAGAAATGATAGCTCAACGCCTTGTATTTTGTGCGAAGCGCTTGCAGCCCTAAGAATCATATCCTCAATAGTTTTCTCTTTTTTATTATAGCATCCAGTGCTTAAATAGAGTGGAATCATTTACTTATTGGATTATTATTGCTTCTTATAAATCTATTGCATTAATTCCTTCAATCCTCAAAAACTCCTTGAACTCTTTTGAGTATCCATGGTGCACATAGACATTCTTGGCTTTGCTTTTTTTGACAGTGCTTAAAAGCTCCTTGAAATCCGCATGATCGCTTATAGTGAATCCTTCATCAGCCCCGAATCTTTTTTTATAATAAGGATTGAGGTTCCAGCCGCTGAATACTGCAAATTTTATGCCTGTTTTTCTTTTCAAAGGCATAAAATAGTCATTTTTTGAATTAATTGATGGCGAGAAAAGTATGTCTGGCGCTGAATCTTCAATTGTGGGAAAATCAAAACCCAAGCTATTAAGCAAATTATTGCACTTTTTTATATCAGGGTGCATTATCTTTGAATATTCGCAAAAATGCCTTTGAATCTCCTGAATCTTTCCATAAGGGTAGCCCATAAGAACAGTCAAATAATCCTTTCTCTTGTTGTCTTCAATGAAATCCTTTGCCCTTTTAATCTCATTCATTGCTTTTGGAAAAATGAATTCCGGCTTGCCGAAAGTTGATTCAATAATGAGGTTGTCGCACTTCACTGGCTTGAAAGGATTGTTAAACCCTGAATTATTGATTGAAAAATCGCCTGTGAATAATGTTGATTCTTCTGAATCCTGCATAAATAAAGCCTTGCTGCCAATCATGTGCCCTGAGTCAAGCAATTGAATATTTTTTGGAATATCATTTAATTTATTAAATTCATAGCCCCTGAATTTGGCCAATTTCAATGTTTCATCGCTCATTATTGCCTCCTTTTTTGCGCGAAACAAGTGGTCGGAATGACTGTGGGATAAGAATGAAAAGTCAGCATCTTTTGATTCGGAATCAAGCGAGATTGTGAAATCATTTGTCTTTATTTTGAAAGAATTTTTATGCTTTAATATCTCCATCCTAAACTATATTAAGCCAAGGTTTTTAATTATTGCTGGGCGAGATGACGAATAACAGGCGGGCTGA
>CAZMEY010000021.1:0-12549 GCA_964565435.1 Candidatus Woesearchaeota archaeon | reverse complement strand
ACAATGATTATAAAACAAGCAAGGTGGTTGAATGATGGATAAAAAAATAATAATATTTTTAATATTACTTTTAAGCATAAACATTTCGTTTAGCATCACCTCTTGGACAAGGGCTTGCACCTCTTGCGGCAATATTCCAAGCTGCGGAAGCAGCCATGTTTCCAGAACAAATAATTGCGGAGGATGCGATACTTATTATGAAGGAAATCCTTGCTCAGCTGCTGCTTGCGCTGGATATACTGCAGGATCCATCGGCTCTCTTGGAATAACCTGCGCAGTGGTTAATTCAGTATGCTTTTGCGATGCACATTCTTGGAGTATATATGATGATGAATGTTTTACTTTAAGGCAAAATTCTGTTTCAGGCTCAGTCACTTGCACTTGCGATGCTAATTATGGTAATTGTGATGGAGATTCCGAGAATTGCGAGACTTGGACTACAGGCAACCCAAATGCGTGCGGAAGCTCTTGCTCAACTTGCTCTGATGCGCCATGCGTTAGCGGTTCATGCCAAACCAATCAAGAGTGGGCAAGAGTAAAAGTTTACTGCAACACTGCGGTTAGTGACAGCTGGGAAGGAACTGCAGGCACTTCAGGAGAATACAGAAAAGACAATGATGGAAGCAGTTATTCAAGCGCAGGAAACAATGTTTTTTGCGGAAGTGCGCAATCCTATGCAGAATATTATGGCTATGGAAAATGTTCAACAGGATATAAAGACTGCAATGGGGGAGGGGTTTTGGACGGATGCGAAGTTGATATAAGGCATTTTAATACTGCTTGTGGAGGATGCATTGGCTCCGGAGGAGTTTCATGTAATACTAATAATCAATGGTGTTGGCAGGGAGACTGCATCTCAAAAATTGGAGAGGATTTCACGCACGGCACATGTTCTGGAGGAGCATCATCTTGTCCTGCAAATTCAGTTGTTGATATATCAGGGGATTATGGCGAAAACACCTGCGCGTGGAGCGGAAGCCCAAAATGCAACTGCAATAGCGGATACAAGAATTGTGATGGAGTTGCAGGAAGCTCTTGCGAGATTCAAGTATCAGCAGATATTAATAATTGCGGGGCTTGCGGAAGAGTTTGCTCAACATGGCTTGACACCCATAACTCTGCAGGCGAAGAAGTCTCAACCCTTGCAGAGAGCGGGCAATGCTCGGATTACAAGCTTGGCGGAAGCAAGAGCATGTGCCAATATTCATGCAATTCAGGTTCATGCAGTGCTTTATCATTATCTAGGGGGCAGTGCGACAATCCAGGAGAGACAACACAATGCGTTAGCGGCAAAACCTGCATTGAAAGCATTACTGATTTAAGTGCAAATATTGACAGTGGCAGAAGCTGGTGCTGTTCTTCAACTCAGTGCAGCTATAATGGGGTTTGCTATGAAGAAGGAGCAATGATTCATGATATTGGCGCGAACTCTTTAAGTTATTTTTGCAGTTCAAGCTATAAATGGACTCTTGTTGGTACTAACTTGAACCTTAGCAGAATGATTAGCCAGCCAAGAAGCAACCTTAATATTAATAAAATAAATTATTTCTCAGACTTAGGAGTGGCAAATACTTGCTCTGGAGGAAGCGCATGTGTCATATCAGGGCCCAAATACTCTTATAAATATTGCTTCAGTTACAATATTGTGTTTGACGGAATGTTTAACATTGAAACAAATAACAATGTTCCAGTAAAAGTTAGCGAGCAGGATTTATACAATCCTTATTTTAGGCCTGTAGAAATTATACCAACTAATACTACTTGTATAACTCCTGAAGGGACTAATGAAGATACAATGTATTGCGCGGTGAAACCATGAGAAAATTAATATTGGGATTAATGATTATTGCATCAATAAGCATTGCATTTAGCGGGTGCTGGACAATCAATGACCAAACCTGCGCAACATGCTATAATGGCTTTCATTCAGGAGATTTCTATTCTTCAAACAGCTTTGCAAACTGCATGACTCCAGCATCAAGGACAGCAATAACCAAAACCACTTATTATTACTTTGACAATTTAGGCACTTGCAAGGTTAATGACCCCAATGCAGGCAGCTGCTACCAATTCAATACTCCTACAACTGTTTATTACCAAACTCCATCAACCCCTTCAGATTGCAGCTCATGCATTGGCACGCTTAGCTGCGGCAACTTTGATTATGTCGGTTCAGGATGCCTTGATGTGGTTGGCTATGTTTGCTGCAGGAAAAGCGCTGATGGAAGCTGCGGAAGCGCATGGCATCATACACTTGCTTGCCAAAATCAGGCAGGAAAGTCATGCTCTTCAATAACTAATCAAGTTGACTGCTCAAGGACTTCAAAGAATGGCAACGACAATTTGGGCTGCAGCTGGGAGGTAAAGCAAACTGTCACAAGCACTTCAAAAACCGCTTACGCGTCAAAAACTGCTTGCCATTATAATCCCAATCTTTGCCCTTCTTGTGAGGATGATGAAAAATGCAAGCTTAACCCCGAAACACATGAATGCGTAAAGCCTGCATGCGAAACAGACGCTTTTTGCGAGAGCAATTATGGTCCTGGATTTTATTGCGAAAATCCAAGCGCATACAACGCCAAATGCGTGCCTGATTCCAGTTATCCTTTCAGCGCAACTGTCTACAAAACCCTTACAAATATCAAATATAAGTTCAGCACAAGATATGATGTTAATAGGAACCCTTGGCTTGATATCTATATTGAAGATGATTTAATCTATTATGGATTAAGGCCTGACCAGCAATTCATCCTTGGCTCGCAGGGCTATTCATCAATATTCACGCTTCCTTCATCATTCAGCGGCTATTCATTCTCGCTTTACAGCTCGCAATTAGTCAAACGACTTACTTATAATATCTTCCCTGTTTGTGGCAACGGGGTTTGCGAAACCTGCGAAAGCGAAGATAACTGTTTAAGCTATCCTCCTGAGAGCTGCTTTAGCTGCCCGCAAGATTGCCCGCAAGTTTCCCTTAGCGAAGTTCATGAGTATAATGAAAAATTTGGGAGTAGTCCAGTCACATTGAATGATGCCTTAACTGATCCAAATTCAGCTTGCAAAGTAAGCTCAATGTATCAATATTCATCATGCAACCCTTTATGCTTGACTCACAAATACATTGACCATTTGGGATGCATTTTTAATATGTATTCCAATGCAATGCCTGAAGATGAATACAGCAATAATAATATCCTGCCAAAATCAGTAATAAATAATGCTGGAGGAGTTGGAGGATACTGGGGAGGAGTAGTATCTTTAAGCGCGGATAAAGGGCTTTCATCATTTAAAATATCAACTATTAATAATGAAAAAATGGATGGATTCATTGCAGGAGTTTCTATCAATCTTTCAAAGGGTGAAAAATATATTTATGGAATAACCTTGTGGGTGCCTTTAGGAAAAAGCGTAAGCGTCAGGATTAGGGCAGCAACTGGAGGGGGATGGCAGGAAGGCACTGATACATTAGTTGAAGGCAATAATAATTGGCAATATATTGAGAAAGAGTTTACTGCAGGAGAGAATATTGCATCCCAGATAGAGGGTGTGCAAAGCTCTGGAGCAGCCACTGATGTCTTTTCTTTTTATGCGACTAATTTGTCAATAAAGAGATTGTTGGAATTTAAAGATGAAGATTCAGAGGTTTTTTTCTCAAGCAGCAATGATTTTTACGGCTCAAACAATTCTTACTGCATAGACAGCTGCGAATGCATCTCAGGCAACTGCGACGGCAATCACTGCTGCGAAACAGGGTATTCTTGGGATGATTCTGACCCAAAGAATAAGTATTGCATTAATGGAAGGCTAAAAGAAGAATATAGAAAGGATTTTTTGGATTATGATGAAAGGGGAATAATAAAATCAACCATTAAAATAAATCTATCAGAGGTGCATAGGTATTATGATGAGGGAGGGATAAATGCCAATGAATTCATCTGCCTTGACAATCAAGATGTTGAAGTCAGCGCTTCAAACAAAACCTCCTGCTACCTTCACGGATATGACCCTTATTGCGTCTATGGAGAAGCCCATATTGCAGGAGGATATTCAGTAATTAAGCCTGACGGGATTGGGCAATGCAGGAAACCTGAGCCAGAAACTCCCCAGGTTTTAATGGATTTAAAATGCACTATTCACACGCACGCGTGGGCAAAATCCACTTGCGATGAGCCAAGAGCAGGATGGTGGGGATGCAGCGGCGACACTTTTGGCAATGTTCCTTACGCGAATTATTTTTGCGTGACAGATAATGCATTTGAATGCGCAAGCTATTACTCTTTAAGGGAGTTTAAGGATTATCAGGAGGTGGTTATGACAACCATTAGCTATCATGAATTCTGCACAACCCAAGAGCTTGTGTGCGCAGGCAGCGGAATAATCACCAACGAAGTTAAAAGAGGCTCAATATATTTCACCAATTGCCCTCAAAACGGGTATGACAGTGATGGAGGAATATTTACAAGCTCATATGCATCAAGAATCAATATGCCAATAGGCTATTATTGCTCATTATTCGGCAATGATTATGACACAATCTTTGGAGTCAATGCAGGGGATGCATATGATCCAGACAACAAGGTTGCTGGCGCGCCAGGCACTTATAGTTATAATAAAAATAAATATACTCCAATCACGGCTTTAAGCGGTTTCACAGCATATTCATTAATACCTTATGATTCAACATCTTATGAGGAGGTAAGCTTAGGCGATTTAGGCTATGAAATCAATGGGGTGGTCTATATCCAGCAACCTCACTTGCCAATAATTGAAAGGGATTCCAATGAAAGATTATACCATTTATTATGGAACTATGAGTCATGCAAAAAAGTTTACGGCAATGAGATGACTTTCACTTGCGATAACTCCGGCAAGAATTCAAAGGTTTACATGACTAAAGACTCAGCAGATACAGGGGTTCAATCTTATCCAGCATTCCATTTTCTCGGAAATTATAATTATCCCACATTAAGCAGCGATGACCAAAACTATGTGGTGTCGCAAGAGTTTTGCAGGGCTTTATGGGATGCTTCTGAATGGGGAACTTCAACATATAATTGGAAAATAGCAAGCTCTTACATTCCAAGCTCGTTAACCCTTAATTTTGAGAATGGCAACACAAAAACTATTAGCGGGGCGCAAGCCAAAAAATACATTGATGTCAGCTGCATCTATTGGTATGAAAATTGGCTTAATGATTATTATAATGAAACTGTTCCGGCATCAGAGACAGGAGTGGTTATTACTCCTCCAACAATACAATGGGGAGCTCAAACAACAACCAATTATCCTTGCTATACTGAAGGGTGCACTCCAACATCTTCAACCGAATATGTGCCATTAAATATTAAATATTTTACAAATCAAAGCTATTGTGTTAATGGAGCTATAAAGGGAGGGCAAAAATGCAAGCAAAATTACCCTTTGGCAATAATATCTAATTATGATGTTGACAACAGCCCAGGGGATGGAACTGCTGATTGGCCAAGGATTGACACCTGCGATTGCACTTATAATGCTGAGACAGGCTACCCTTATGGCTGCATTTAAGGGGTTTTAGCAATCTTTTTAAACAGCCATAATTTTGTTAAAATAATCAGGTGAAGGTTTTAATGGAAGACAATGTTGTGTTTATTGGCAATAAGCCTCCAATGAGCTATGTGTTTGCTGTCGTTACCCAGTTCAAGGCAGGAGCCATTGAAGTAATAATCAAGGCAAGAGGCAAGCTGATTTCAAGGGCAGTTGATGTAATAGAGATATTAAAAAACAAATTCATGTCTGATATTAAAATAAAAAACATTCAAACCAGCACTGAAGCTTTAAAAAATGAGAAAGGAGATGTTAATGTAAGCGTTATCACCATAACGCTGGGAAAAGATGATAAAAAACAATGACTGCGTCAAAATAGAATATGATGCTTATGATTCTGAATCAATGGCTTTGTTTGACACAACAAGCAGCGCAACCGCTAAGAAGAATGGATTAGAGCAGGAAGGCAAAAATTATGGGCCAATAACTTTGATAATAGGCAAAGGGTTTGCTATCAAGGGACTAGAAGAATCATTGATTGGAAAAAAAGAAGGGGAAAATTATGAAGTTAAAATCCCTGCAAGCAAAGGATTCGGAATATGGACCCAGAATCTTACGGAAAATCTTAAAATAAGCGCATTCATTGACAAGCAAATCAATCCAGTCAAGGGAATGTTTGTAAATATTGATGGAAGAATAGCCAAAATAGCCTTTGTGGGCAACAGGTTAGTCAAGGTTGATTATAACCACCCTTTAAGCAATAAAGATTTATTATATAAAGTCAAGGTATCAAAGATAATAACTGATGAAAAAGACATTATTAATTGCGCAATTGAAGGATTAATGGGCGAAGGCGTTAAATATGAACTTATTGGGGAAAAATTGGCTATAAAAAGCAATGTCCAATTACCTGAAGAATACCAAAAAATGCTTGAAAAAGAGCTTAAAACAATAATCAATAAGGGCTACAAAGTGGCTTTTAAAAAGGAGTAGTAAAGTTTTTTAATATGGGAATTAATAAAAAAACTCAGAGGTGTTAACTATAAAATGGATACAATGATAGAAGCAGCGCTTGCGAGAAATAATGAGCAAAACCAAAGTTTAAGCGGAGCAATTAAAGGTAGGCCGCAAAACTCTAAAACCAAAGAAATTGATGCCCAATTGGAAGAATTCCTATTGAATAAAAAGGCAGCTATTAAAGTAATAGGTGTTGGAGGCGGAGGAAACAACGCAATCATAAGGATGAGCGAAGTTGGAATCAAAGGCGTTGAGTTCATAGCAGTTAACACTGACGCGCATGACTTATTATGCACTAATTCTGATGTAAAAATACTTATTGGAAAGGATTTGACTGCAGGCCTTGGAGCCGGAGCAGACCCTAATGTTGGAAGGGAAGCAGCCAAAGAGCAAGAGCACGAAATCAAAAAAATGCTTGAAGGAGCAGACATGGTATTTATCACTTGCGGACTAGGAGGAGGAACAGGAACAGGAGCAGGCCCAGTAATCGCAGAGATTGCCAAAAAAATGAAGGCATTAACTGTTGGAATAGTCACCTTGCCATTTGCAGTTGAAGGAAATGTAAGGATGAACAATGCTTTGGAAGGATTGGAAAGATTGCAGGAAAATGTTGACACATTAATAGTAATACCAAACGATAAATTATTGGAAGTTGCGCCAAATCTTCCTTTGCACACAGCTTTCAAGGTTGCTGATGAAATATTGACTAACGCAGTTAAAGGAATTGCAGAGCTTGTCACAAAACCAGGATTAATACACTTGGACTTCAATGACATAAGGGCTGTAATGAAAGAAGGAGGAACAGCATTAATCGGCGTTGGGGAAAGCGACAGCGACAATAGAGCTGTTGAATCAGTGGAAAAAGCCATTGAAAACCCATTATTGGATGTTGATATTACAGGAGCAAGGGGAGCACTTGTAAATGTTATTGGCGGGCCAAATATGAGCTTGCAGGAAGCCAACAAAGTGGTTGATATTATCACTTCAAGATTGGCGCCTGACGCGAAAACAATCTGGGGAGCCAGCATCTCAAATGATTTGGGCAACACTATCAGGACTATGATAATAGTCACTGGCGTTGAAAGCCCGCAAATCTTCGGAAAAGCCAAGACAGTCAAGCAGGAGAGAAGAAAAATAATTGAAAACGAATTAGGCATAGAGTTTATAAAATGATTAATCCAATTCCAAAGATAAAGAATGAATTGCATGAGTATAAAAGAATACTCACAATATCAAACAAGCCTTCAACTGAAGAGTTTTTAAGCATTGCAAAGGTTTGCGCAATAGGAATGGGAATAATTGGCTTAATCGGCTTCCTGATACAAATAATCGGAATATTTTTATAAGGCAAGGGGTTGAATGAATAAAATGGCAGAAAATTCAAAAATTTTCACAGTAAGGACAACTATTGGCAAAGAGCGCCAAGTGCTTGACAATATATCAAGCAATGTGAAAAAAAGGGGATTGGCAGTATATTCAATAGTCAGTCCTAGCGAGATTAGGGGATACTTCTTCATAGAAGCAGATAACACTGATGATGTAAGGGCTGCAATATTTGGAATACCTCATATCAAAGGATTAGTTGAAAGGGATATTCAGGAAGTAAGCTTGGAAGAGTTGGACAAGTTTTTCTCGCCGGCAAGCGAATCAATCAAGGTTGAAGAAGGCGATGTTGTTGAGCTTACAAGCGGGCCATTCAAAGGAGATAAAGCCAAGATTAAAAGGGTTGACAAGATAAAAGAAGAGGTTGTTGTTGAGCTATTGGAAGCAGCGGTTTCAATACCTTTAACAGTTAAATTGGATTCTATCAGAGTCATACAAAAGAAAGAGGAATAAAGTTTTTAAAGGAAAAAGAATTGAGTTGAATTAATCATGAAAAGCGGACCAAATGCAACTAGCAGGATGATATTGAAAGAATTAGGGCAAGCTAAAGGCTCAGGATATGCTAGCTTAGATAAAAAAGGCAATATAAGCATTGAGCAAATAATAGGAATAGCCAAAAAGAAAATGGATTCAATGGCTTCATACACTCTTAAAAACGCTGTTAAAGAGGTTATAGGAGCATGCGTTCCAATGGGAATATTATGCGAAGGAATGCATCCAAGGGATTTTTGCGATAAAATAAGTCAAGGAGCATATGATGAAGAGATAAATGCTGAAAAAACATCAATAACTCCTGAAAAGAAAAAAGTTTTGGACGCACAATTAAAGAAAGCCCAAGGCGAATTGGCAGGGGATTTTGACGCTTTAAAGAAGAAATTGGAAGCCAAAGCAGCCAAGGAAGCAGCCAAGGCAACAGCTCCTCAAAAAGGGGCAAAGCCAGCAGCAGCTGCGCCGGCAAAGAAATAATTAAATAAAAAGTTTTTTAAAGACTGGTTTAAATATTTATTATTTAATCACTGTTTCGACAGGAGGTCATTAATATGATCGGAAAAAAGGAAATAATCAATAAAATAAAAATAGCCCTTGAAAAAAAGGGTGACAGGAAATTCTTGCAAGGCATTGATTTAAGCATTGGATTAAAAGGCATTGATTTAAAAAACCAAGCCAATGCAATAGAGGAATTCCTAGTATTGCCTTATTCTAACGGCTCAGATTTCAAAATTTGCGGCCTTGTTGACAAGGAGTTGCAAACCGAAGCAAAAACCCATTTTGACAAGGTTATAATGAAGGATGATTTTGATAAATACACTAATAAAAAAGATTTGAAAAAACTTGCTTCAGAGTATGATTATTTTGTGGCTCAAGCCAATATTATGGCATTAATAGCCAAGACTTTTGGTAGAGTCTTTGGTCCAAGGGGCAAAATGCCAAGCCCTAAAGCAAACTGCGTAATTCCAGCAAACGCTAAGCTTGAAGCATTGAAAGCAAGGCTTAAAAAAACAGTATTATTGAAAGCCAAGAAAAGCCCAGTAATTAATGTTAAAGTAGGCAATGAAAAGCAAAACATTGAAGAAGTTGCTGAAAACATTTATTCAATACTTGATTTTTTAACAAAGCATGTCCCTCAAGGAGAGCAAAATATAAAAAATGCATACATAAAAACCTCAATGGGTGAAAGCGTTAAATTAGAGTGATTATCATGGAGAGAAAAGCAATAGTAAAGCCTTGGAAAAAAGAAAAAGTTGCAGAGATAATTGAGTTATTGAAAAAATATCCAACATTGGGGCTTATTGATTCAACCACTCTGCCAAGCAAGCAATTGCAGGCAATAAGGGGAAATATAAGGGATGAAGTATTAATTAAGGATTACAAAAAATCATTGCTTTTAAGGGCTTTTGAAGAGAGCAAAAACAATGAATTGGCAGATAAAATACAAGGCAGCCCAATATTATTATTAACTAAAACCAATGCTTTTAAGCTTAATAAATTAATTGAAAAAAACAAGAGCAAATCAGCAATAAAGCCAGGGCAGATTGCTCCCTTTGATTTGATAATACCTGCTGGTGAAACACCTTTCGGGCCAGGACCAGTTATTGGAGAGTTCGGGCAATTAGGAGTTAAAGCCAAAATCGTTGCAGGAAAAATCAATATATTAAGCGATTCAGTTGTTGTTAAAGCAGGGGAAAAAGCCTCTGATTTGGCTTCAAGCATGCTAGCCAGGCTTGGAATAAAGCCCATAGAGATAGGATTAAACCTTATAGCAGTCAAAGAAGGGGAAATAATCTACTCCAAAGCGGATTTAAGCATTAATGCTGAATCAATGATAGCAACTGCTTACTCGCAAGCCAGAAACTTGGTAATAAACGCGAAAATCATAATCAAAGATTTCATAGCTGATTTCTTGACAAAAGCCCAAATGGAAGCCCTGATGCTTAATGGCATCGTTCATCCGGAGCAAGCCCTAAAAGCTGCCCCTGTGGAAGAAAAGGCTGAAGTAAAAGCTGAGGAAAAAGCTGAAGAAGTCTCTGATGAGCAGGCGGCAAGCGGACTTGCTGACTTGTTCGGTTAATAATGAAATTGGAGGGTAGAAAGGCTAATGGAATACATTTATTCGGCATTATTGCTTCACGCTGCAGGAAAAGAAATAAGTGAAGCCAATGTAAAAAAGATTGTTGAATCAGCTGGAGTTACAGCAGAAGACGCAAAAGTTAAAGCATTGGTGGCAGCTCTTGAAGGAGTAGACATAGCAGATGCTATAAGCAAGAGCGCAAGCATGGCAGTCGCAGCGCCGGCAGCTTCAGCTGAGAAGAAAGCGGAAAAGAAAGAAGAAAAAGTTGAAGAAGTAAGCACTGAAGAAGCAGCACAAGGATTAGGCGCCTTATTTGGCTAAATTTTTTTTATTTTTTTTTAATATTGTTATTTTTTAACAATTGATTATTTTATTAATATAATCATTTATTGAAGACTCTTTATTGAAGATTATTGCCTCATTTATCTCTGAATTGAACGCAATATCTTCATTAAGGGTTGCAATTTTAAAATCTTTTAAACCCATGCTTTTTGAAAGCTTTTTTCCAAAATTCTTCCTTATATAATTTTCATAAGATTGGCTGAATGATTCGGGATGCTTGATTCCGGAATCAATCACTAAATTAAAACGGGAGCTGCCAGAATAAGCAGACACTTGCATAAGTGAAGGGATAAAGCACAAGCCTTTAATGTTTCCTCCCATGATATTATCGCATAAGTAATAAAGAATGCCGCTTTTTAATGCCGGATTTATTTTAGATCTTATAATGCCCTCAAGGGATTGAATATTTTTTTCGCCAATCTTATTTAAGCAAAAATCGCAGGAATAATCAATAAATGCTGGAGAAAATCCAGGATTTTCAAAATTCACAAATGAATAGACCTTATTAGAGCTTTTTGAATTATTGCTTGCATTCCTGCTCAAAATTGAATACAAATATCCATCAGAGCATTTATGATTAATATCCCCCAAAGTGCATAACTCTGACTGCACTTCAATATTATAATCCTCGCATACGAGCAAGCCAATATTAAGCCTTTTATAACCCCTTACAACAATGTCAAGCTCCCTAAACCCATTAAAATAATTATAAAGAATCCTGCAATCTTTCCCAAGAGCCAATCCAAAATTATTTTCAAAAAAACCCTCAACTCCGGCATTTTTTTTAAAGCAATCAAAGACCTGTTCTTCAAAAGAAGCTTTGCACTTCATGATTATTAAGCAAAAATTTGCCTTTTTTAAAAGCTCACTTTTTACCCTCTAATTTGGCTGCTTTTTGCTCCAGCTTCAAAACTCTTTGGTTCAAAAGATTCACATTGTCATCAAGCACCCGCAAATGCTCATAAATCAAGTCAAGCTTTTCAGTAATCCTCAAAATATCCTTAAGCACAATCAATCACCTCCGATTCATCATAGATTGAAAAATAAGCCTCGCAACCAATCTCAGTCAGGTTCAAATAATAAGGCAAAGCCCTGCTAAAACACTTATTGGATTCATTGCTGAAAAAATCAATCCCGCAAATTCTAAGCAAATACTCCCTGCCATCTCCCAAATAAGAATCAAGGGAATCCCTGATGCTTTCATTGAAAGCATTTAAGCAGCCAATATTATTAAAAGAGAGATAGCAATCCAAGTAAGCCAAAGAATTATTCCTCATAAGCGCAGCCCTAAGCAATTCATGGTTTTCAATGCTTCTTTGGAAAAAATAATCAGCAGAATTGCCATTAATGAAAGAATAATACATTAATTCGGAAAAAAAAGCAATGACAATTATAATAAGCAATAGATCAAAACCAAAGGATTGGCATTTAATCATGGCTCACAACCTCAACTATTTCTTGCGAAACAAAATCCAATTTAGGCAAAATAAAGCTGGCATTATAATTGCTGCCATCATATTCCTCCAAATCCGACTTAAAATTTGAAGCCAAATAATTAATGCCCAATTGCCTGGAAAAAACCTCTCCTTTGTAAAGGATTATCTCATAGCAGGCGAAAAAAGCCATCAAGACAACCATGCCAATGAAAAGCATTCCGTATGCCTCGGAAAAATCGCTCATATAATCTCAATCCCTTCTCCAGTTTTTTTAATCAA
>CAZMEY010000020.1:0-12770 GCA_964565435.1 Candidatus Woesearchaeota archaeon | reverse complement strand
AGAAACCAGCAAATCGGGGTTCAAATCCCTGCAGCCCCAAATGTATCTTTTTTTGATTGAAAGGACTGCCCCTCCAATAACGCATGCTAATATTGCAATCACTGCTCCAATTAATGCATTATTGCTTTCAAAGGGCTTTGCAATAAATACATATATTCCAAAAATTAATGCCAAAATGGTTATTAATTGGATTTTCATAAATAGATAATATTGCTGAATGTTTTTATATTTTGCCTGAAGCCCCTTTATTTCAAGCCATTAATGATGAAAATAGTATCACCAATGACAAGCTTATTATTAAATAAAGGGTTGCTGACCTTTTGGAGAAGATTTTTGCAAGCATGCTTAATTCGTTTATGTCAGTGATTACTCCTGCAGAGATTATTGCAAAAACTGCCCCCAAGTTGGCTCCAAGAATGTAAAGCTCCCCTGCAAAAACGCTGAATCCCTCCCCTATTATTTCAATCAGGGTCGCTAAGGGAATTGCGTAAAGTGATGAATGCTGAGCTGAGAATTGGGTAAAGATTTCAGTTGGGGCAAACAGTTGGAAGAATGAGGCGACAAGCATTGCTATTATCACATTTTTTATCATTCCTGTTGATGAAAATATTATCTCTTTAATGCCCCTTCTTTTGGATACATATTTTTCAAAGCCTGCGTAATTGTTTTCTTTCAGATATTTTGGGCTGATTGCTTCATTTGTCTTTACAAGCCATTTTATTTTTTCCAATATTGAAAACATGACTCCCACTATTATTGAGAGTAAAAATGAGAATCCAAAGAGCATTAATGCGTTTTCAAGTCCAACATATGAGATTGTTATCAATAGTCCAGCCGCACCTGACCATGGCGTGAAGGCAATCATTGCCGCAATTGCCGGCACTGATGCCCCTTTTTTTTTAAGCGCAACTATTGCAGGTATAACTCCAAAAGAAAGCGAGCTTAGAATGAATCCTGTGACTGATGCCTTTATTATTGTGAAAAAGTCTTTTTTTTCAAAACCTTTAAAAACATTTTTTT
Source organism: Candidatus Woesearchaeota archaeon (assembly GCA_964565435.1). GTDB lineage: Archaea > Nanobdellota > Nanobdellia > Tiddalikarchaeales > Tiddalikarchaeaceae > JAQTTT01. Next base: position 11,750 of record CAZMEY010000020.1, on the reverse strand, counting down.
TTGGCAAGGCCAGCTCTATCAAAAAATTTATCATCAGGCCTGCCAAGAGCGGAGCCCATATTCTTGAAAATATGGCAAGCATGAGCATGAAAAAATCATCAAGTAGCATAATGATAAAATATTTATGGATTAATTAAAAAACTTGGCATCTATTGGCAGAATTATTATTATTTTACTCAACTTTCTTTAAGCTTTTTCCTTTCTTTTTAACAGATGTCAAAAAGCCTGCAACCCTGTTCCTTATCTTTTTGCTCGCAAAATCAGCCCTTGTTTTCAAGGCTTCCTTGTTTTCTTCAAACTTTTTGCTCCATCCTTCAGGGTGTTTTTCTATTATTTTTTCAGCGTTTCTTTTAATGAAAGCGTTTCTGACTCTTCCCATAAATACTAAATTATTAAAGAGGCATTTTAAAAGCTTTGCTATTAATATCCACTTTCTGCATTGGCTATATAGTTGTTTTTTAGCAGAATGCCAATTAATGATTCATCCATTATGATTGATTCATTTTCTTCCTTAAAGAAGGATGTTTTTTCAAGCATGCCCTTTATTCCTCCAGAAAGCTCATAAGCGGATTCCATGTTAATCATTATATTTTCAGGCAAGGCTGTTAAATAATCAATTAAAACCTTTTGGATAGAATTATTGTCAATGCGGCAATCAGAATAATGAAATACTTTTATACCCTTGTTTTTTAATGAGGTGAAAAGCATTCCTGCAAGGTATTGCGTTGGAAAATCGCCTAATTTTTCAAAATCATATGCTGTAAATGGCTCATTAATATTTTCAATGGCAACAGCAGGGTTTAATTGCTTTTCAATATTATATTTATCCATTAAAAAACCGGATTTGTTCTTATGCACATTGATTGAATATTTAGCATTCATTAAAAAAGAACAAAAAATATTCTATTTAAAAAATTATTGTATTGTGAATATTTTCTTGCCATTCATCACTTCAACTGCTCTAAGCAATTTTTCCCTTGATTCCGAGTATATTGTCATCAATGTTTCGCCAGCGCATATCTTGTCAGATAATTTGGATTTGACATATGTTCCTGCACCTTGATTGTAAGGGGCTCCTGCAGCCCTGGCAATGTCGGATATTGCCTTATTGTTAATCATTGTTATTATCCCGTTTTCTTTTGATTTGCATTCATAGATGAATTTTCCGACTTTTATGTCAGAGATTTTTATGTTGGGGTTTCCCCCCTGGGCTTTGATTATTTTCTTGAAATGCTCATAGGCTTCTCCGCTTGAAAGTATTTTTTGGGCAAGATTATACCCTTTTCCTTTAGGGGCTTTCCCTGCCATTTCAAGTATTTTAGCTGCAAACATAAGGCTTTTTTCGCGCAAATCCTTTGGCTGGGAATTGTCATTAGTCAATATTTTCAATACATCAATTGCTTCCAAAGCTGGGCCAACCCCGTTTCCGCATGGCTGGCTTCCGTTGCTTTCAATGCATTCAACCTTTACCCCTAATTTTTTTCCTAATATTTTGAACATCTCATTCAAATGCTCAGCTTTTTCATGGGTTGGAAGCTTTGTTCCCGGGCCTATTGGCAAATCAATGACTATATGGTTTGAGCCAACGCTGATTTTTTTAGCCATTATGCTTGCAAGCATTTGGCCTTCAGCGTCAATGCTTAACGGCTTCTCAACCTTGATTATTTTATCATCAGCGGGAGCCAAATTAAAGCTCCCTCCCCAGACCATGCATCCATGATATTTATTGACTATTGCTTTAATTTTTTCTTTAGGCAAAGTGACTGGGCAAAGCACTTCAACAGTGTCTGCTGTTCCTGAGGGGCTTGTTATTGCCCTTGAAGAGGTTTTAGGAATCTTTATTCCCTGGCTTGCAACTATTGGTATTATAATCATTGTTGTCCTGTTTCCCGGCACTCCTCCAATGCTATGCTTGTCAAAGACTGGCATTTTGCCAAAATCCAGGACTTCGCCTGTTTTAACCATTGCATCAGTAAGATTGTAAATCTCTTCAAAGCTCAAGCCTTTGCAGTAGGATGCTGTTATGAATGCTGTCAGCTCAACTTCAGATAGCGCATCATCAACAATATTTTTTGTTATGTCAAACAGCTCTTCCCTGTTAAGCTCTTTTCCTTCCAATTTGTTCCTTATTGCAGCAAGCCCTTTTGGCTTTGGAACTCCTTCAATCATTACTTCATCCCCGTCTTTTAATTCAAGCTTAATTTCAGGTTCAACAAACAATCCCAGCTCGCCTTTTTTGACAGCAGCTTTTGATATGTCAACGCTGCAAATCAAGTCTTTTTTATGGTTAATAACCCTGATTCTGTCCAAATGCTTGAAATCCAAATCCTTAGCTTGCTCAGAGTTGAGAACAACAATATTTATCCCCCCTGTTTCAATGTGAAGCATTTTAACTTTAAGGGAAATTTTTGTCATAGCAAGAAATGATTAGTAATTCCTCATTTTTATAGTTTTTTAAAATCAATGCACCACCTGTAAGTGCCTGGCCCAATATCTCCGCATTTAGTTTTTTTCAATATCCTACACCTGCCGGCTGCCTTGATTTCACTTATCCTATCTTTCAATTCTTTGTCGCTTGCAAAGCAATAATAAAAAACCCTTCCTCCAACTTTGCAGTTGTCAAACGCGCATTTAAGGAATGATTCGGAAAATTTTGGGATGTTCATTATCACTTTATCCGCATTTAATTTATGGTAATCCCTTGCATCCTTATTTGACAGTTCAATATTTGGCCCAACCTTGTTTTTCTTGGCATTCATTGCAAGATAGCTGTATGCGTCAGGGTTCAAATCATTGGCCAATACTTTTTTTGCCTTGGAAAATTTTGCAATTAATACTGCATAAGGCCCCACTCCGCAAAATAAATCAGCCACAAAATCGCCTTTTTTTATCAGCGACAAAACCCTTAATCTCTCCCCTGATAATCTTGGTGTGAAAAAAACCTTGTTCAAATCCAGACTTAAATAAATCCCATTCTCTTTATGCAAAGTTTCAGTTGTCTTTTCACCTGACAAAATCTTGACTGGCCTAATCCTGTATTCCCCTAAAGTGATATCCTCTTTTTTTACAACAGTCTTTATATTTTTGTAGGAATCAAGTATTTTTTGAGCGATTATTTTTTCCTTTGATTCAAGCTGCTTTGGTATTTCCAGTTGGGCAATGTTTCCAATCTGGTCAAAGCTCCTTTTCAATAATAATAGCTCATTTTCTGACAATTCCCCTTTCATTAATTCTTTCAGATTCATTTTTTAGTCAAACCTCTTATTGAATGTTAAATTCTTGTCAAGGTAATAATTAACGGATACTCCTAGGAATACAACTATTATCTTAGTTATATAAAACTCTATTCCCAAAATATTTGAGAACAAATAAACAAGCGTGCTTGTGAATATTGCATAAAATCCAAGAACTACAAAAGACATCAATAGCTGTTCCTTTGCCCTTTTGCTTGCATAATTGAAAGTGAATTTTTTGTTTATGAAGAATTTTATTATTGATACTATGATTACTGATAAAGCATTTGACGCAACTTCTGTGAAATTCAATAATGCAAAAAAAACCATACTTAAGGAGTAATCCATTGCAAAAGCCATTGCTCCCACTATAAAATATTTCATGAAACTTTTAGGCAATTTTTGCATAAAAATAAATACTGCGCATTGTTTTAAAAAAGCTTTTTAATGCTCAAATCTATTAAAATTTTATATGGGAAAAAAAAATGATGAATCAATAGATATTAATATAAAAAAAATAATCAATTATAAACATTTTCCACTTATTTTATTAATGATTATAAGCTTTGCATTGAATATTTATTATTTTAATACAAATAAAGCAGTTTGGTGGGATGAAGCTGCTTATTTAAGTTTTAAAAATTATATGCTGGAAGGCACGCCTCATTCATTATGGGAGGGGAGGGCTATTATTTACCCCCTTATGCTTTCATTATTTGGGATGCTTAATTCGCAAGAAGGTTTTTTGAGGGCATGCTTGATATTAATAAATATTGGATGCGTTTTTTCCTGCTATATTCTTATAAAAAAAATTTCTAAACCAAAAATTGCGTTTTTTTCAGCATTGCTTTTGCAGACAAGCTTTTTATTCATGTTTTTCCAGATAAGGTTTTTGACAGAAATACCCAGCGCCATGTTTTTGATGCTTGGCATTTATTTTTTCCTTGATAAAAACATTAAAAGCAAAATACTTTCCGGAATATTTTTTGGATTGGCAATCGGCACAAGGTTTACATCAATAATAATCATTCCATCATTGATATTGTACAATTTATTGGCAAAAAGCAAAATTAGGGATTATGCATGGATTCCTTCAATTTTGATTGGGTTTGTTCCGCAGCTAATATACGATTTAACTATTGGAAAGTTTCCTTTTTATTCAATAATAACTTTTTTAACTTTCAGTTCCGGCCATGCCTTAAACCAGCCTTGGCATTATTATATCTCTTCATTTTATATTTATGGATTGGTTTCGCTGCCATTTTTCATTATAGGGCTTTTAAAATATTCAAAATTAAATGCAAAAAAAATATTGATAATATCTTTTTTTTCCTTATATTTATTGATGCATAGCTTTGCCAGCCCACATAAGGAAGACAGGTATATTTTGCCAATAATCCCATTTTATTTTTTTATAGCTGTTGATGGAATGTTTTTTGCAGCTGGAAAAATATTAAAAAAAGAAAATTTCCAAATAGTTTGCATTGCTGTTTTGTGCGCAATAATAAGCTACCAATCAATAACATTGGCAAATTTATCAATATCTGCAAAAGCTGAAAGCTATTTTCCTGTAAGGGAAGCTTCTGAATTTTTGGATAATTATCTACCAAAAGAAGCTATAATAATAGGAAACACTCCACAAATAAATTATGATTCAAATAGACAAATGGTTGAATTTCCAAAAAATTCCAGCGATTTATATTATTTGCTTGAAAAAAATAAAAATATCAATACACTTGTTGTCTCTTTGTTTGAAAGCGTGCCAGATTATTCTGAAATATTCAATTCTGAAAATTTCACAATAATAAAAGCAGGTTTTTTAATGGACCAGGCAGTGGCGTTTACAATATCATACAACAGAAAATAAATCATTTCCAATATTTTGAATTTTTTATCCTTGGTTCAAAAATCATGTAATCTATCTCATAATTGATTGCTCCGTTAATAGTTGAATCCTTGCCTATTGTCAAAAATGGCCAGAGCTTGGTGTTGTATAATACCTGAGAATCTTTCTCTATCACGCATGAGAACCCTATCATTGCCTGCTCCTCAATCTTGTTGTTTTCGCATATTTCGCAGCCGCCGTCAATCAAAGCCCTTGTTATTTTGACCCCTTCTTTTGTTTTTATTTTTTCAAAAAGTATTGAGCCATTGACAATATTGTCTTTGCCTATTATTGTATCATGGAGTATTGTTGTGTATGGGCCGACTATTGAATTCTCGCCTATTGTCACCTTTTCATCAATAAAGCATGGGCCTATTATTATTGCATTGTCTTTTATTTTGCAGCCTTTTTTGATTATTACATTGCCTGAAATCTTTACATTTGCGCCATATTCCGATTCTCTTGAAATATCCCTTTTAATCGAGTTTAACGCCTTATGGTTTATTTCAATATAAGGAAGCGGCTTTCCTAAATCCCCCCATTCCCCGCTGAATTCAAAACCGAAGATTTTTGAATCTTTAAGGTAATGTTCCCATAAGTCTCCAACATTATCCGGCTTTTTGCCTTCTTTTATCTTTAATGCAACATAATCCAGAACTTTTTTGCTGAAATTTTTTGTTATCAAATAATTGAAGGTTGACGCCAATTTTGAATTAGCTTCCTCAACTTTCGGCTTTTCCTGAAAATAGGTTATCATTTTATCGCTTCCAAGAACAGCTATTCCATAATATGAAACTTTTGACATGTCATGAAGCTCATAGAGCGCAATTGTGGCATCAGCTTTTTTTTCCAAATGCTGGTTAAGCATTTTTTCATAATCAAGGCCTTTAATATAATTGTCTGAGCCAAGTATAATATAATCATCAGCGCCGAATTTTTTGATAATATTTGCGAGTGCGCCTATTGCCCCCATTTTGTCTGAATCTTTTTTTGACTCTTCAAATAAATACTCAATTTTTAGCCCTTTATAATTTTCATCCAAGAAATCCTTGACTTTCTGCTGGTTTTTGTTTAAAGATAATATAACTTTTTCAATCTTCAATTTTTCAAGCTCTTTTAGCGCCATCTCTATCAAAGTTGTTCCTGCAACAGGCAATATGCCTTTTGGAGTTCTCAAAGTGAGCGGCAAAAGCCTTGTGCCATACCCTCCTGCAAGTATCAATGCTTTCATTGATTAATCACTTCCTGCCCTTTATTTATAAATCTCTTTATGAGCCCTTCAAATTCGCCAAAATATTTCTCCAGCAATTCATTGTTTTCAGCTTCAATTGTAAGCCTAATTAATGGCTCAGTGTTTGATGGTCTTATAAGCACCCAATCAGTTTGGTTCAAAAAGAACTTTGCGCCGTCGCATTCATTCAATTCATATTTTTTTCTAAGCTCTGATAAAAGCGCTTTAAATGCCTTGAATTTTGATTCATGGCTTAAGCATGAATATTTGGAATGCTTTATCTTATATTCTGGCAAGCTATCAACCATTTTTGAAAATTCATCCCCTGACTGGCTTAGAATTTGCGCAATCTTTGCGCATGACAATATTCCATCGCTGAAAGGATAGAACTCATTTAAGTAAAAATGGCTGCTGACCTCTCCTGCCATCATTGCTTTGTTGTCAACAAGCCCTTTTTCTATATTTTTCATTCCAACAGGGCACCAAACTATTATTCCCCCATTATCCTCAACCACTTTTTTTACAGCGCTTGACATGTCAATGCTTGCAACAATATATGAATTCTTGTTTTTTTCCAAGTAATGCTTTGCAAAGATTGCCGTCATTTTGCTTCCGTCAATAATCCTCCCCAAATCATCAACGAACACGCTTCTGTCAGCGTCGCCGTCAAATGCGCATCCAAAATCCGCTTTTTCCTCAATAACCCTTTTTTGCAAAAATTTCAGATTATTTTGGCAAGGCTCAGGCTCCCTATTTGGGAATAATCCATTGGGCTCCAAGCTTATATTAATCACTTCGCACCCAATATCTTTCATCACTTTAGGGGCAACCAATCCGCTTGCTCCATTGCCATGGTCAAGGATTACTTTCAATTTTTTTGCCAAATTGATTTTTGATTTAATGTTTTCAGCATATTCCAAAATGGCTTTTTCATCTCTTGATTTTTTCCCAAGCTCCTCAAAGTTAGCCCTTTTAAAATCATTGGATAAATATTTTTTTTCAATTTCTTTAAGCCTGTCATTATAGACAACTCCCCTTTTATCAAAGAATTTTATGCCATTATATTCTTTTGGAGTGTGGCTTCCAGTAATCATTACGCACTCAATCTTGTGATCCAAGGCATAATAATTGGCGACTGGCGTAGGAAGCATTCCCAAATCAATAATATCATATCCTGCTGAAACAAATCCATTAATGAAAGACTCTTTAAGTATGGGGGAAGAAGTCCTGGAATCATAGGCAATGCATGCCTTTTGCCTAATCAAATCAGCATAAGACAAAGCTATCCTAAAAAAATCCTCAGGGAAAAACTCTTTGTTAAATATTCCTCTTACATCATAAGCTTTGAATGGGTTATTCATAATTATGGATTATTCTTTGCTATTTAAAAAATTAAGTTAATACAATAATTCTTGTATCTCTTTTACTTTTTGCTGCATTTTTTCTTTTGTGTCTGCTTCAACTGTAAGCCTAATTAATGGCTCAGTATTTGATGCTCTTACATTGAACCAGTAGTCCTTGTCTTGAAAGGTTAGTCCGTCAATTGTCAAAAGCTCTAGATTAGAGTATTTTTTTCTTAGCCTTTCAAAAATTTCATCTTTATTTTTTATTTCCTTGTTTATTTCTCCTGAATGGTAATATTTTTTTATTTCTTTTATTAATTCTGACATTTTTTTGTCTTGTTTTGAAACTAAGCTTAATACTTTTAGTATTGCTAAATCTGCTGAGTCTGTGAAAAAGTTTTCTCTGAAGAAAAAATGTCCTGATAGTTCTCCTGCAAAGCAAATGTTTTCATTTCTCATTTGCTCTTTTATGAATGAATGGCCAACTCTTGTAAGCATTGGCGTTCCTCCATTTTCTTTAATTAATTCTGTCACTGCTTTTGAGCTCCTTAGGTCAAATAATATTTTTTCTTTTGAATTAGTAAGTATTTCTTTTGATATTAATGCGGTTGTCATGTCTCCGCTTATTATGTCTCCTGTTTCGTCAATTATTACCATTCTATCTCCATCTCCATCAAATGCTAATCCAAAATCTGCTTGTTCTTTTATTACTCTTTTTTGCAAATCAGCAACGTTTTCAGATTTTAGTGGATTTGCTTCATGGTTTGGAAATGAACCATCAATTTGATCATACATATTTATCAATTCAATTCCAATTGATTGCAATAATTCTTTTGTTGTGATTGCATTCATTCCATTACCATAGTCTGCAACGATTTTGAATTTCTTTATTGTTTTTGGAGCTAAATTTTTAATATATTCTAAATATTCATTTTTTATGTCTTTTTTAATTTCTATTCCTTTAATTTCTGATTCTTGAAATTCATTTTTTAAGAATAATTCTTCTATTTCTTTTATTCCATTATCATAATGTATTGGTTTGGCTTGTTCTTTTACTAATTTTAATCCATTGTATTCTTTTGGGTTATGCGATGCTGTTATCATTAATCCTGCATCTGTGTTTAGATAATTTACTGCAAAGTAAAAAATTGGAGTGCTCACTAACCCTACATTAATCACTTTTATTCCTTGGTTTACTAAGGATTTAATTAATTCATTGCTTATGTTTTCAGAACCAATTCTCATGTCCCTTCCCACAACTATTGTTTTTGGTTTTATTAATTGGCAGAATGCTTTTGCTATTTTTCCTGAAATTTCTCCATTTATTTCAGTTGGATATTTGCCCCTAATATCATACGCCTTGAATATTGTCATTCATCCTTCCACTCCTTTATTGCCTGCTCATATTCCTCCAAAGTCCCTGCAGGAAGCCACTGGCCCTCCATTACATAGCCATAGAATTGCTCATCAGCTATTAACTTTGGAAAGACCTCTGTTTCAATCATTGAAAAATGCTTGTCCGGAATGTAGTCAAAGACTTTTGGAGTAAAGATGTAAATCCCAGCATTAATCAAATTTGACGGCGCTTCATCAATTTTTGGCTTTTCAACAAAATCAACAATCTTTGTCCCTTTCATCTTTGCAACCCCAAATTTTGAAGGATCAGAAACAGTTGTCAAAGCAATAGTTGCCACCGCCCCATTATTAAGGGAAGCCTGAATCATTTCAGGGTAATCAATCTTGTAAAGGTTATCCCCATTAATCATTATAAAATTGCAATTACTGAGCAAAGGCTTTGCAAGCCTTAAAGCCCCTGCAGTGCCAGTTGGCTCATTTTCCTCAACATAATTAATATTAACCCCTAATTTTGAACCATTGCCAAAATACTCCTTTATCTTCTCACCCATATAACCAATTGACAAGATTATATCCCTTATATCATTCTTTTTCAGCAGGTTAATGGTATGCTCCAATAACGGCCTGCCATGAATCAAAACCATTGGCTTAGGTATTTCATAAGTTATTGGTCTAAGCCTTGTGCCTTTGCCTCCAGCCAATATGAATGCTTTTTTGACTTTCTTGGTATCAATAACCCTTGAAAGCAAGACCTCAAAAGCATGGCTTCTGTTCCTGATATTATTCCCATCAATAAGTTTGTCAATCTCTGACAAGATGCCCTTATCAATAGTCAACGAAATATGCTCACGATTAATCATAACATATTACTTAGTAATACTTATTTATAAAATTATTCATTTTGTGTAATTAAAAAAATTTTAAGATAATTATTTAAATATTGATTATTACTAAAAATATATGCCAAAAATATTAATCACTGGCTCTGGAGGACTTATTGGCTCAGAAGCAGTTAAATTTTATGCAAAAAAAGGATTCGTTGTTATTGGAATAGATAATGATATGAGGGCTTATTATTTTGGGCAAGACGCAAGCACTAAAAAAAATAATGATAAAATAAAATATGAATTCAAAGATAATTATAGGCATTATTCTATTGATATTAGAGATAAAGAAAAAATGGAGGGATTATTTAAAGAAGAAGCCCCCTTTGACATAATAATACACACTGCTGCCCAGCCTTCGCATGATTGGGCTGCAAAAGAGCCTTTCACTGATTTTGAAGTAAATGCAAATGGAACATTGAATATGCTTGAAAATTTCAGAAAATATTCCCCCGCAGGTGTTTTTATATTTACTTCAACAAACAAGGTTTACGGCGACACTCCTAATAAATTGCCATTAGTTGAAAAAGAAACAAGATATGAAATTGATTCTAACCATAAATTTTCAAAAGAAGGCATTGATGAGTCAATGAGTATTGACAATTCAAAACACAGCTTATTTGGAGCATCAAAAGCTGCAGCGGATTTATTGGTGCAAGAATATGGAAAATATTTCGGGCTTAAAACAGGAGTTTTCAGGGGAGGATGCCTTACAGGACCTTGCCATTCAGGAACCAAGCTTCATGGATTTTTGTCATATCTAGTTAAATGCATTGTCCACGAAAAGCCTTACACAATAATAGGATACAAAGGCAAGCAAGTAAGGGATAATATACATTCATATGATTTAATCAATGCTTTTGACAATTTTGCAAAAAATCCGAAATTTGGAGAGGTTTATAATATGGGAGGTTCAAGGCATTCCAACATTTCCATGCTGGAAGCCATTGAAATAATCGAGAAATTAAGCGGCAAAAAAGCAATAATTAATTATGAAGAAAAGCCAAGGGAAGGAGACCATATATGGTATATTTCTGATGTCACAAAATTCAAAAAAGATTATCCTCAATGGAATTATAAATATTCAATAAAGGACATAATAAAAGAAATAGTTGATTTTGAGATGAAAAATGAGCAATAAAATATTGATTACTGGAGGCGCAGGATTTGTGGGCTCAAATCTTGCAGTAATGCTTAAGGAAAAAAACCCTTTATTTGAAATAATCTGTTTTGATAATCTTAAAAGGATGGGCTCAGAGCTTAACATTGAAAGAATAAAAGAAAAAGGGATAGAATTTATCCATGGAGATATTAGAAATAAAGAGGATTTTGAGCAAATACCTAACTTTGATGTAATGATTGAATGCTCAGCAGAGCCATCAGTTTTAGCAGGGATTGATTCATCACCTTCTTATCTGCTTAACACCAACCTTTTGGGAACAATAAATTGCCTGGAAGAATGCAGGAAAAAAAATGCCAAACTTATATTTTTATCAACAAGCAGGGTTTATCCCACAGAAATAATCAATTCCCTTGAATTTGAAGAAAACGAATCAAAATTTGAATTAAAAAACAATCAAAAAATTGACGGTGTTTCTATAAAAGGAATAGATGAAAATTTTCCTTTAAATAAAGCAAGGTCCCTATATGGAGCAACAAAGCTATGCTCAGAATTATTGATAATGGAATATGAAGATATTTATGGATTAAAAGCAATAATCAATAGATGTGGAGTAATAACTGGCCCATGGCAAATGGGCAAAGTTGACCAAGGAGTTGTTGCTTTATGGGTTGCAAGGCATTATTTCAAAAAAGAAT
>CAZMEY010000019.1:0-12848 GCA_964565435.1 Candidatus Woesearchaeota archaeon | reverse complement strand
GATAATGCTCACCATTGTTGCGAGTGTTGGAGCTTATTTTTTCATCACTTCAAGCGTTAATGATTTGCAAAGCTCAGGGGCAATTGAAGAATCCCCTTATGCTGATAATTCTAGATTGAATCTTGTGTCAATCACTGGCAGTCAGGCATTGGTAAGAAATGACGGAACTTCACCAGTGACTGAAATAGTTGTGCTCATAAATGGTCAAACACTTAATTACACCCTTGACACTCCAATTCAGCCCGGAGAAATAAGAGAAATAAATTATACTACTCAATTGGCTGGCCAGGATTTGGAGATAAAATTAATATATAATAAAGGCAAGACTGAGCAGGAGACAAGCCCTGCAAATCAAAACACTGCCTTATCAGGCTTTAATGACTCTTTGGCTCCTGCCTCTTATTGCGGGGACGGAATCTGCCAATCAGGAGAAAATATCACTTCATGCCCTGCTGACTGCACATTATATTTTGCTTGGCCTCAAAGGGGTGCTCATTCTGATTGGGATAGCATTGCCAATGACGGCACTAATGTTTCAACCTCAACTCCAACAATTTTATGGGTTTATAATATTACCAATAATACTATTGGGGTCTCAGGCAGCGATGCAGGAAACATATTTTTTGACAAGATTAATCCTGTTGTTGGAGATATTGACAATGACAAATATCAGGAGATAGTTTATCTCACTGTTTCTAATAGCATTGTTGGAAAAAACTTGGGCGCTGTTGATAATAATGGGGCTAATTTATTCAGCAAGCTAATCTCTTCAGCTAACACCATTGGCCCTTATGAGTCTGCGCCAATTGTTTCTGATTTGGATAAAGATGGCTATGCTGAGATATATTATCATAATCTTACACATATTGTAAGCATTCATGCAAATAACCAGCAGGAAAGATGGATAGCTGGAAGCAATACTGAAGTTGGTTTTTCGCCTTATATACAGGATTTATCAATCTATTATGTTAATGTGACTAATGATGAATTTTATGAAATTGCTACAAGATTATATAGTGATGTATCAAATACTTATGGATTAAGCATAATAAATAATACTGGAGGCAGCGTGTGGAGCTATGACGGCTATGCCACAATGACTGGAGCTGCAGCCGATACTGATGGAGATAGCTTAGATGAATTATTCGGCGCATTTACAAGCAATTACATGGTTGGTTTAGATAATAATGGAAATGTTTTATGGACTGGCAACGAAATGCCTAACAGCCAATATGTTGGGGTAACTAACCAGAATGTTAACAGATTGTTTTTTGTTGATAATGCAAATACAATTTATGTTACAGACGCTAATTCGGCAGGAAATGCAGAATATACTGTTAACATGATGTATCCAGATACAGGAACAGCATTTATGGCATTGGCTGACTTAAATGGTGACACTTACAAAGATTTTGTTGTAAGCATTTCAAACCAATTTTTTGCATATGATTATGCTAATAATGGGCAGGAATTATGGAATGTATTAACTCCATTATATGATATGATTCATCCTCCTGTGTTGGGAGATATTAATGGAGATAATGTTTTGGATTTGATTACTTTAAAAAACAATGTTTTGTATGCTTTCAGGGGAAACAATGGCCAAGAGTTATGGAATATTGAAATGGGAACTTCTGTAACTAGCCATTATGTAAGGATAGCTTTGGCTGATATTAATTTGGACGGAAAGTTGGACATTGTTTTGGGAGTGCCTTATAACGGAAGGGCTGACCCCAACAGTGTCGGAGAAATGCTTATGGGGCAGATAATAGTAGTAACTACTCAGTGAATTCATAAATAATGTATTCATTATTTTCAAAAACATTATCCAAAAAATCAACATTGTCTTTTTTTAAATAATAAATAAAGGGAGCTTTTGATTTATTTTCAAAGTAATCAACTATTACTTTATCAACAGGGTTGACCCACCAATAGCATGAATCATTCATTAATTTGTGGAAAATCACATAGTCTGCATCATATTTCTCAATAATGGATTTTGAGTAAGAAGAATTATAGCCTGCAATGAAATCAATGTAATCAATGCTGGCATTTAACGGCTCATCCCCTATGAATTCAAAAAAATTGTCGCCCACATTTTTCCTTTTGGAGTAAGCCAAAACATCTGGACCATGATTAATGCAATCAAAAACTACTGAATCAAGGGGAGCATTATTGTTAATCCATGAATACGCCTCAATAAGGTTGGCTGAAGGCCTTTGCCAAGAAACAATTTCAATATGGCTGTAAAAAATATTGATATAAAGCAAAGCAGCTATAAAAAAGGCAATAAATGCCAGTGCTTTGCTTTTTGAAAAGAGGTATTGCATTAAATGGCCCATGAGTATTATTATGAAAATTATCAAGAAAATTATATCTTTTATTCTTCCAAAAGAGTAAATAATTATCAATAAGATGAAAAAAATCTCTTCAAAGCCGTGCTTTTTGAAAAATTTAAAAAAAACAACCAGCATGATTAGCAAAGAATAGCCCATAATATCATAGATGGTTTCCAATTCTATTGGGCGGTTTTCCGAAATCTTTTCATAGACATATTCTGATGTCAAGACTGCGCTGCCTGACATAATCCACACCCACAACCAAAATAGGCATCCTATAAAGAATCCTGCCAATAGATATTTTTTGTTGGATTTGTTGTAAAAAACCATGTAAGCCAGAATTATTCCTAATATTATTATTGATTCAAGATAAGACAAGGACAGAAGTATTGAGTAAGCCAGCAATGCCCATTTGTTTTTGTGGAATTTTTCCGCAAAAAAAAAACCCAAAATAAGCATCAATACTCCAAGTTGAAAATGCTTAATCACTCCAGCCTCAAAAGAATAATTCAACTTAATGTTGAAAATGAAAAATAATCCCGCAAAAATTGCGGAAAATAATCCTTTTTTTTCATAAAAGTATAGGTATAAAAAAATTGAGCTGGATGAGAATATTATGAATGCATAATATTTCAAAAAATAATAAACACTTGAATTGAATCCAAATAATTTATACAAGGAAAATATTATCATTTCCTGCAAAGGGGGCGAAGCGTTGAATCTTCCGCCATAGCTTAAATCATCATAAAAGCTGTACTCCCCAGTGCTTATTATTTTTTCATTGTAATAATAGTATCTTGTTGAGTCATAGCTGGCAATAGGCAAATCGGTTTTTTTGGAATAATGGCTAAAATTGATTAAAAGCATTAATGCCATTAATAAAATTCCTGAAAGTTTCTTAAAGTCCATGGATAAAGCTATGCTGCAGGGAATTTAAAAATTGTTGACTTATATAATTATTTTTCAATTATTAGGATATATTCTTTTTTCAGGATTATTTCATGCGTTTTTTTGCCTTTGAGGAACTCGCCCATTATTGAATCAATATAGTTTCTTGTGCCTTGGATGTTTTTTTCCCCCCTAAGCATCACTGATATCACTATAAATCTTGAATCTATTTTTTTTAATAGCTCAAGGGTTGAGCCCGGGCTTTGCCATTCAAGGCAGGTTGTTGCCTTGAATAAAAAGCAGACATCTGATTTAATATTTGGCGGATTGCTCAATGCATCGCACAGGAATGCTTTGTAATCCTTGCCTATTATGCTGAAATATTTGTTTAAAAAACCAACCAATCCATTTTCCAAATCATAGCAATAATATTTACAATTATGGGGCAGGTTCATCCAGGGCAAAGTGAGGGGGTTTAATCCGCAGGCCAAATCAACCAATACTTTGGGCTTGCCTGTTATTTTGAAAATGTTTTCATATAATCCATCCAATACAATGAATCTGTTCGGGTCGTATTTTTTTAGAAGCGTTTCATGAACACTTATTGAGGATGATTTTTTGAGCATTTCAAGGGCTTTGCCATAGTTGAAAGCTTTGAAGTAATTGTAATGGATTTCATAGAGCTCTTTTTTGAGGGATTTAGCAAAATCCTTGCCTGACATCCCTTTTGATGACAATTTTTTTGTTATCCTTTCAATCAATTCTTTGCTGTAATCCAGGGATTTTTTCATAGACACTAAGTTATTTGCCCAAATTATTTAAATTTTTATTTGTTGTCAAATCTTCTGCTGTTCCTTTTATGCATTCCGCCGAATCTTGAATTCCTTGGATGCTCATCTTTGGAGAATCTTCTGCTGCTGAATGATTTTGGGGACACATTCCTGTTGCCCATTTTGAAATCAATCTTTACTGCTTCAAATTTAGGCGATTCCTTTTTTTCAATATCCTGCTTTAATTCTTTCCTTATCTTGCTCATATTGTTGTAATCCTTGTCTGACAAAAGTATTATTGCTATTCCTTTTTTCCCGCTTCTTGCAGTCCTTCCAATCCTATGAAGGTAGGTTTCAGAATCTTCGGGCAAGTCATAGTTTATGACATGGCTTACATCGTCTACATGTATTCCCCTTGCGGCAACATCTGTCGCTATTAAAGTGTCAATTTTTCCGCTAGAAAATTCTTTTAGGACTTTTTCCCTCAAATTTTGGCTCATGTCGCCGTTTATGCAGTCAGCTTTTATTCCATTTTTCTGCAAAGCTTTGGCGAGAAATCTTGTCTGGTGCTTTGTGTTGGCAAAGACAAGCACTAATCCGCGGTTCTCTGATTTTAACAGATGAACCAGTAATGAAGTCCTGTCTTTTATTGAAACATCATAATAATACTGCTTTAATAATAATTTTTTTATTGTATTTTCTAGCATGATTCTTGAAGGGTTGCTTAAATATTTTTCAACTATCTTATTAACTTGGCTGTTTATTGTTGCGCTAAACATTAGTGTTTGCCTTTTTTTTGGCAAGTGCTTCATTATTTTTTCAATATCCTCAATGAATCCCATTTCCATTAATTTATCAGCCTCATCTATTGTGAATATTTTGCAATTATCCAATTTTAGGGCGTTTCTTTGTATTAAGTCAAGCAATCTTCCGGGGGTGCCGACAACTACTTCGCTTTTCATTAAATCATTGATTTGGTTATTAATTGAGACTCCTCCATAAACTATGCTTATCTTTAATCCCTTTGTTTTTGAGAATTTTTCATATTCTGTCGCTACTTGCTTGGCAAGCTCCCTTGTAGGGGCAATAACCAATGCTTGGATTCCTTTTTCTTTATCTATTTTATTTATTGCAGGCAACGCAAAGCATATTGTTTTTCCGCTGCCAGTTTCTGACTGGACTAACACGTCACTGCCTTTCAAAATCAAGGGTATTGTTTTTTCTTGAACAAGAGTAGGTTTTGTTATGTGCCTTAAAGCCAAGTCTTCTATTATTTCGGGAGCTAACCCGAATTCATTGAATGATTCCATTATAAATTATTAAGGAAATCTTTTCTTTTTAAAACCTCGCAATTAAATAAATCAATTTTTTTAAGCAAAGAAATCATTGATTATTCAATGATTAATAATACTCGCCTTAAAAAAATCAGGAAAAAAATCAAAAACTATCCCTTTTTTGAATTGCTTGGCTTTGGAAAACGGGGAGTGGTCTATAAGATAAGCCCTGATTTGGCTGTAAAGATTGAAAGGGATGATTCCCCTTCAAAAGGCTCTTTGAAGAATGAATATGATATTTTGAAATTGCTTAACCCTTCTAATTATTTCCCCAAACCCATTTTTTTTGATGATAAATTAAAATACCTAATACGGGGGCTTGCCAAAGGAAAAAGGATTGATGCAGTGGATAATAATAAGCTTTTTTTGAAAGCAATGATGATTGCAAGGGAGCTTGATTTGAAAAAAATCAATCAAGAGGAGATGAATAACCCTTATAAGCATATTTATTTTTTCAACAAAAAGCCTATGATGATTGATTTTGAGCGGGCTAAAACAGCTAAAAATCCCAAGAATGTCTCTCAATTCTGCCAATATATATGTAATAAATGCGGCTTGGACCATAAGATATTGATTCCTTTTATTAAAAAATACAAGGAAGATTATTCTGCCAAAAATTTTAAGGAAATAATGGGCTTATTGACCCGTTTATTATCAGCATAAAGATTTTAAAATAATTGATGAGATAATGTTTTTATGAAAAAGCCTTTTTTAAAAATAGTTCTTGCGGTTTTTTTTGCCTTGGCTGTTTTTTTAATAAGGGAGTTTATAACTTTGATATTGTCATGCATAGTCATCTCTTACATTATAAAGCCTTTTTACAATTGGATTAATAAATTGTTCAGGAATCCTAATGTTAGCGCAATAATCTCCCTGATAATAGCGTTTTCATTTGCTGCTGGAGTTCTGGTGTTTATAATAAACAGCATCTATTATCAAGTGGCTAATTATGGATCTCCTTTGATTTTGCAATTTATTGATGTTGATGCATATATAAATGAGCTGAATTCTTCAAATCTGTTGATTGATTTGGATAATGATGTTACTATGCAGGCTTTTGATTTGATTTACAAGAAAGCCAATGAATATGTTTTCAAATCCCCTATGATTCTTATTGACATCTTGATGCTTTTTTACATAACTTTTTTCCTTATAATAGATTCTGAAAAGGTTTACCGAAAAATATTGTCCATTTTGCCAGATAGCTCAAAAGCACCAATAAATTCGGTTTTTTCTAAGATCAGCAGCTTGTTAAAAGAGCTTAGCTTTGGCTATTTCCTTGTCTCATTATTTGTGATGCTTTTTTCATTCATTTTTTTGAGCTTTATTAAGATGCCATTGGCATTTGATTATTCAGTGCTGTCAGCAATATTTTCGCTTATACCCATTATTGGCAATTGGATTATTCCAATATTTTTGTCTTTTTATTATGCCTATTCAGAGAGTTATTTGAATATGTTTTTGATGGTTGTTTTTTCATTAATCCTGGGGCAATTCATAAAAATGATTAGGATTATTGTCAATAAAAATAAAACAATACACCCCATACTTTTCATAATAGGAGTGATTGTGGGGGTTTATTCTTTTGGCTTAATGGGATTCATTATAGGACCTTTGCTTTTTGGAGTGCTGCAAATAGGCTTTGAGGAGATTTTTTCAAGGCAAAAAAATATTTAAATCAGTAAGTAATCATTAATCCTTAATGCCCGAGTTTGAAAGCGCAATGCTTGTTAAAATATTTATGGCAATATTGGTTTTTGCCCTGCTTATAAGCATTAAATCCGTTGCTTTGGGAAATATTGAAAGCTATGGATTAACCCCTTTGGAGCAGGGGCAATTTTTGAGATTTTGGACTGATTTTAAAGGGGATTATTTGTTCATTTTAGTTTCAATAATTATCAGCATGGCTGTAGGCTTAAAATTCAATTTCAAGGTTGAATAATCCAATTATTTGAAAGCATTGCCAAGCTTTGCTTTAGCTCTTTGGAATCTTCCATATTGTTTTTTTCATTCAGGGAAGAAAGGCATGCAATGCATGAGAAATTATTATGGAGCGCATCATCGTTAGAATATTCAAAGTGGCATAAGGGGCAATAATACGATTGCTTACTTATTTGGGATTCATTTAATTTTGCATTTATATTTTCTGACAGCTTATCTTTTAATTTTTGAAGCGATAATTGCCACAAATTATCGCTTTGGTTATATTTTGAATTAAGGGTTTTGATGCATTCAATATACCCTTTGCCATACATTTCATAGACATTTTTTAAGGCAAATCCCCTGCTGCAATTCGGCAAATCATTAAAGAAAAAATTTATGTGCTTGTTTTTATGGGTTATTGTCAGGTTTTTTTTATCAAATATTAAGCCATATTTTTCGCCACATTCGCTGCATTTAAAATCATTGTTTTTTGCATCAATGGATAAAATCAGGGGCTTTGAGCAATTAAGGCAGACAATCATAAATCTTTTTGAAAGGTTTCTTTTTATAAAGATTTACTCAATCAAAGAAGTAATTTTTCAATGAGCTCTTTACAAACTTGATTATGAATGCCCATAATGCGCTAAGAATCAATGGAAACATTGCATCTTTAAGCATTAAAAATCCTAGAATTGCAATAACTACTGCTATTATTACAAGAGCAAGGGTTAGATAGTTCTTATTGCTGTGCTTGTTTTTGTGGATATATTTATTGAAGGCTTTTAGCAAATCCTTTAGCATATTTTATTTTAAGCCGCCGCAAGCTTATAAATTTAACTTTTGCAAATTAGACAATAACTTTTAAAAAACACTGATTATCATTTTATTAATAATAATTATTGGGCGGGTAGCTCAGCCTGGTGGAGCGCTAGTCTTATAAGACGAACACTAGCACAAAAAATAATTGGCTCGTCTGAGTCAACTAGTGGTCGAGGGTTCAAATCCCTTCCCGCCCAGTTATTATTTTTTTTCTTTCAAAATTGCGGGATTGCCAACATAAAACCCGCCTTTTTTCAGTATAGAATCTTTTTTTACATAGCTGTTTGCGCCGATTATCACATTATCCTCAATTATTGCTCCAGGGCTGATGATTGTATTGGCTCCTATTGTAACATTGTTGCCTATCTTAACCTCTTTAAGGATTATTCTTGTGCCTGAAATCTCATGCCCAATTATAAGCACGCCCCTGCCTATAACGCACTCATCCCCAAGAGAGACTAAATAAGGGTCAGGTATGGGATTTATTAAGCTTCTTTTTCCAGCATGCTTTGCAAATAATTTAAATATCAAGTTGGCATAAAAAGTTGAAGGTATCAATAATGTTCCGAATATTTTTTCAATAACCCTCATGAATATTGACGAGATTGAATAATATATTATTGCAGGATTAGGCTTGTTGATATCATAAGTCCCTGTCTTGACTTTGGGATTGAATAATATTTTAAGTATAACATATGTTTGGACAATAAAAACTGCTCCATAAGACAGCAATCCCAAATAAAAAAATAATGGCAATAGCCAAAATATATTGATTAATGAATATAATTGGTAGAAAAAATAATAGATTAATATCATTGGCCAAATAATCACTATTAAAAAAGCTAATGCTATTGGAATTAAATTAAAACCCCTTAAGCTGTTTGTTAGCATATTGTTGAATTATTATTTCCAATTTTAAAAAGCTTTCAAAATATTATTGTCGGAAGGTTTAAAAAACACAAGTTGGCTTTAATTATTAGTTGTCCCAATAGTCTAGTCCGGTCAAGGACACCAGCCTTTCAAGCCGGTAACCCGGGTTCAAATCCCGGTTGGGACACATCCCTATTTTTCTATTATTTGAACTCCCATTTGGGACAGATTAATCTTTGCCTTGGCATAAAACGCATATTTCCTTGTTTTTATCCCCGCATTTTAGGCAAAATTTCAAGCCGCATTTTTTGCATTTAAAAATTGCCTTGGCTTTCTTATTATCGCATATTCCGCATTGCATTAGTTATATCACCCCTTCTTTATTATTATTAGAATTATTTTGATATTTTTTTTCATAGCATGAAGGGCATATGCAAGAGTAAGCGCTTTGCTTGTTTTTGGGATTAAACCCTTTTTTGCATATTTTGCACCTTATGTTATAATTGTAAACTTTAACTGCTTTGACTGTTTTCATTATTTTTATTAAAATAATTGTTTTTTAGTAATTAATATTAAAAAAAAATTATTAACCATTAAAATTACAACTCCTTTCTTTATAAAACATCTTATATAAGATTACAATAGCTGACACTCCAAGAGCCAGAGGCGCTTAACAGGTTAAGCAATATTTGACGCGCCAAGAGCAGGATTTGAACCTGCGCACCCGTGAAGGTATCGGTTTTCGAGACCGACGCGTTAGACCGCTCCGCCATCTTGGCAATAATGTTTTAAGGAATTTTGCCTAATTAAAACCTTTTCCACCACCAATAAAAGGTAGATATTATAAATTCCCCTAAATTATTTTTTAAACAATGATGGAAATAATAATTCTCGCTTTATCTTTGGGGGCAATAATGCTTTCAAGCAGCAAAGTTGTTGATTATATTGCCAATATATCAAAAATGATAGGCATTAGCGGGTTATCTGCTGGATTAATTATCCTTTCTGTTTCAACTTCATTGCCTGAATTAATTGTTTCAATTTATTCTTCAATATCCGGCAGCGGAGGCATAGGAATAGGAAATGTTTTTGGAGCAAACATTGCTGATGTCACTCTTGTTTTGGGTCTTGGAATAATTTTTTCAAGAAAAAAATTTATTTCTTTCAAAAAGGCTTCTTTTGAAAGCCTGATTAGGTTTTTGTTTGTTGCATCCGTGATTCCTTTGTTTATATTGCAGACTGGAAAGGTAAGCCTTGTTTTTGGAATAATCCTCTTAATCCTTTTTGTGTTCTTTAATTTAAAGGTTCCAAAAAAAATTGAGGGAAGCAAAGAGCTTTTGGCTTTAAAGTCAAAGGATAAAATATTTCTTGTGCTTAAGTTTATAGCTGCATTGTCCATAATGCTTGTTGCTTCAAGGCTTGTTGTTGATAATAGTGTCATAATAGCTAATAATTTAGGGGTGCCTTTGTCAGTCATAGGAGCTACAATAGTAAGCGTGGGCACAACCCTTCCTGAGCTTACAACAACTATTCAATCATTCAGGAAAAAGCTTTATGATATCGGGCTTGGAAACGCGATTGGAAGCTGCATAACTAATCTAACCCTTGTTCTTGGAATGTCTTCAATATTGAATCCTTCAGAGGTTAATGTTATATCAGTGACTACTCTTATAATATTTGCAATCTTATCAACCATACTGACTTGGTATTTTGTAAGCACTGAAAAAAGATTAAGCAAAAAAGAAGCTGTTTTGTTAATCATTTTTTATCTGATATTCATTTCCCAAACATTGGGCTTTTCAATATTTAATCTTTTTTAAAAAGCAATTTATTCCAAAATCTTTAATAAAGTGGAATGAATAAATAATTGATTAATGGGTTTTGATATTGTTTTAGGCAGGAGCGCCAAGGATTATAAGAAATTGGGCAATGATGCAAGCATGCTTATTGGAAAGCATTATGTTACTATGGGAAAAACCGTCAGCTTGGCCAATGATATCTACATTGATGCCAATGGAAGCCATGTAATACTTATTTGCGGTAAAAGGGGTTCTGGAAAATCCTATACTATGGGAGTCATGGCTGAAGCCATTCTTGGATTGCCTAAAGAGGTTCGGGAAAATATTGGTATGATTTTTTTTGACACTATGGGATTATATTGGACTACAAAATATCCTAATTATAGGCAAAGCAATGATTTAATGGAATGGAATCTCAGCCCAAATGGCTTTGAAAAAGAGGCTGTTGTCTATTGCCCTGCTGGTTATTTTGATTATTATAAGGAGAAAAATGTTCCAGTGGATAAGCCTTTCACCATTGACCCTGCCGATTTGTCTTCAAGTGAATGGTGCATGGTTTTTGGAATAAGCTCAAATGATGAGGTTGGAGTCTGCATTGAAAAAGCCATTAATAGCATTAAGAAAAAAAAATCCAAATATTCAATTAATGAGATAAAAAAAGAGATTGAGTCTGACAAATCGTTCAGCCAGATTGCAAGGATTGGAAGCATTAACAGGTTTGAAATAGCTGATTCTTGGGGATTATTCAGCGAGAACGCAACGCCTTTGGCTGAGCTTGTGCAAAAAGGGATTATGAGCATTATTGATATAAGTATATATGTCAGCGCTGCAGCAGAGTTTGATATTAGAAGCTTGGTTATTGGGCTTATCAGCAGGAGATTGCTTAATAACAGGATGGTTGTGAGAAAAACCGAGGAATTGGGTGAGGTTGAGAAAAGCACAACTTATTTTTCATCAAGCATTATTGAAAAAAAATCTATTGAAGAGAAAGACATCCCAATTGTTTGGGTTTTTGTTGATGAAGCCCATGAATTTTTGCCTCCTGCCCCGCAAAAGACTTTGGCTACTGATTCATTGGTTCAAATACTCAGGGAAGGAAGGCAGCCAGGAGTCAATTTAGTGCTTGCCACCCAGCAGCCAGGAAAGATTCACACAGATGCAATCACCCAATCAGATATTATTATTTCCCATAGGCTTACTGCTGAATTGGATATTAAGGCTTTGGAAGCAGCCATGAGTTCGTTTTCCTCAAATGACTTATTCAAGATGATGAATGATTTGCCTAAAGGCAAGGGTTCAGCGATTGTCATGGATGATTTGAACGAAAATGTCTACCCTATGCAGGTGCGCCCAAGAATAACTTGGCACGGCGGAGGCAGCCCCACAGTCCTTAGCAAAGACTACAAAACCGCTGATGTTCCAGAGGACTATTAAATGGCAGAAAACATTATTTCAGCAATCATTAAGGAATTGATTCTTGCTTTTGGCAAAGCTATAATTTATGCCATTTTTATCGCAATAGCAGTGGCTGCTTCTCTTGTAATCTGCTTAATAGGAGTTATTTTATCTTTTATAAAAAGCAGGATTTTGGGGGCAATTAATCTTGCATTATTGGCAATCTCAGTAATTTTTTTGTTTTATGGAGAGTTTATTCCAATAATTGTTTTGGCTGCTTATTTTATTATTGCTGAAGTTATAGCCTTGGGTTTAAAGATTTTTAAAAAAAAGAAAAAAATATAAGACAAATTTTTAAATAACTACTTTATATCAAGTGTATATGAATAAAATTTTGGCGGTTTTGCCTGCAATTATTCTTATATTAGGATGCGTTCAGCAAGATTCTATTAATAATTCTCAAATGGACAATAATACCCAGATTGCTAATCCTTCAGCAGCTTATTGCATTGATCAAGGATGCCAATATGAGATAAGAAGCACGATTATTGGAGAGAATGGATATTGCATCTTTGAAGATGGCTCAGAATGCGAAGCTTGGGCTTATTTTAGGGATGAATGCTCTAAGGAATCAGCCTCTGCTTGCAAGAATCTTTGCGGGGATGGAATATGCCAAGAAATTGTGTGCATGGCTATTGGATGCCCTTGCGC
>CAZMEY010000018.1:7080-12896 GCA_964565435.1 Candidatus Woesearchaeota archaeon | reverse complement strand
ATGCCCTAATGAAGGAAAGGGTTTTAGCGTTCTTGATAGATTTAGTTTTTGTTGCAGGATTAGGATTCATAATAACATTAATCCTAAGCTTGATAAATGTGGCATTCCAACTCTTTGATTATTCATTCTTCAAAAGCTGGTATTGCATAATAACCTCAATAATATTAATCTGGCTTTATTTTGCAATAATGGAGAGCTCCAAAAAGCAGGCAACTTTCGGAAAAAGCCTAATGGGCATTAAAGTCACTGACCTAAAATACAGGAGAATAAGCTTTTGGAAAGCAAGCAAGAGATTCTTTTTAAAAATACTTTCATTTGCGATAACTCTTAACAACAAAGGCCAAGCCCTTCACGATAAATTAAGCGGATGCTACACAATAAAAGAATAATTTTAAATAATGCAATTATATCATTATTATCATGCAAAGCTATATTGGCACAAGGGATTTCTTGCCATCTGATTGGAAAATAATGAATTACATCTTCAATAATTGGAGAAAAACCTCTGAATCAATGGGTTTTTTGGAATATGAGGCGCCAATAATAGAGAATATTGAGCTATTCACAGCAAAGAGCGGGGAAGAGATAAAGAACCAGCTGTTCTGGTTTAAGGATAAAGGCGACAGGGAGGTTTGCTTAAGGGCTGAGCTTACCCCTCAATTGGCAAGATACTTAGTGAACTATGGCAAAGCCTTAAAGAAGCCATTAAAATGGTTCAGCCTTCCAAGAATCTTCAGGTACGAAAAGCCCCAGAAAGGCAGGCTAAGGGAGTTCTTCCAATTCAACGCAGACATTGTGGGCGAGGAGAGCGTTTACGCAACAGCGCAGATAATAACTCTTGCATTAAGGATTCTTGAAAATTTCAATTTAGGCAAAAAAGATTTCAAAATAAGAATCAATAGCAGGAAAATAATTGATTCATTGATAAAGATAATAGGGGTTAATGACCCGGCAGGATTCTACCTCTTATTGGACAAAAAAGGCAAAATGGATGAAAAAGATTTCACTACTGAGCTTAAAGTATTGGTCTCAAAGCCGGATATACTATTAAAATTATTAAAACTAAAAAATGAGGCATTGATTAAGGAGCTAAAAAACTTAGGAGCAGAGCTTGAAAGAATTGAGCAATTATTCAAAATAGTGGGCAGCGATTGCTTGGATCTTGACCTCTCAATAATCAGGGGGCTTGATTACTACACAGACATAGTCTTTGAGGCATTTGACACTAAAGGCGAGTTTAGGGCAATACTTGGCGGAGGGGAATACAATAACCTAATCAAGGAATTGGGAGGAGAAGACTTGCCAGCAGTTGGCTTCGGAATGGGTGATACAGTCCTTCTTGAAATACTAAAATCAAAAAACCTATTGCCCAGCGTAAATACTGATTCAGCATTCATTGCAACAATAGGCGAATGCTTTAGCGAAGCCCAAAAAATCCAGGAAAAACTCATAAGTAAGGGAATCAACGCTGACATCAATATTTCAAACAAGCCCTTGGCAAAGCAGCTGCAATTGGCTGAATCAAAAGGCATTGAAACCGTTTATATTGTGGGGGAAAAAGATTTGAAAAACAATGAAATAACCAAAAAAAATCTGAAAAACGGCAAAGAAGAAAAAATAAGGATTTAAGCCCAAGCATTGAACTTTTTCATGACAGAGTCAGTATTCTTGTATAAATTCTCTAAAGTGGCGCTGTTATCAATCACTGCGCTGGCAGCCTTGAAGGTTTCATCCAGCTTAAACATCTTATTCTGCCCGCTTTCCTGGCTTTCAAATTGGGCCAAATCCTTTGGCAAATCAGACCTGCCTCTTGACTGCAATCTCTGGAACCTAACCATTGGCTCTGCATCAACCTTGAATAATATATAATCCTTGCCGAACTCTGACTTAATGGCTTCATTATCGCTTGGCAGCCTTACGCCATCAATGACTGATTTAGGATAATTTTTTGCTTTCTTGACGCACTGCTTAATCCAATAATCAGCTCCGAATTTATCCCTCATCTCTTGGCTGAAAGCGTCAATATTCTCCCTTGTAATTTCTATACCTTTATCTTTTATTGCTTCCCTAACAACATCACCCACAGTTATCTGTGTATAGCCATAATTTGAAACCAAATACTTGCTGACAACATCCTTTCCAGCTCCAATGCTGCCAGTAAGCCCAATCACTTTAACCATGGATTTTTTTAAAAATCATTAACTTATAAAATCTGCGCCAAAAAATCCCCTTTATAAACTTTTGGCTGCCAAATAAGTTTAAAAAATCCTTTTTTTATAAAAATACTTATGCTGGTGCCAAGCCCGCAAGGGTTTGGCCCAACTGCCTCTAATCAAAGAATGAATCAATAGCCCTTTGAATAATCTTATGGGGGACTTTCAGCTCTTTAGCCCGCAAGCCCTTCTTAACAACCTCTAAAAGCTCCCATTTAGCCATGCCCTTGACTATATCCCTAATAGCATAAGCGTTGCAGTTGATTCTCTTAAAATTTTTAAAAAACTCGCCTTTGCCAATAATGCTTTCAAAATCGGAATAAGTGCAGTCCTTGCCATTAATGTCTTTTAAATAATCCAAACCCTTCCTGTCAATCTTGCCATCCTTTGTTGAATAAATATAATACTCGGGATTAAGATGGGTTAACTGCGCGTTAAAGCTGGATTCAATGCACCCTATTTTTTCATCAATGGAATTAATCTTTTCGCCTAGCTCGTTTTTCTTGATATTATCCAAATCAATGAAATTGATAAAATCAGCCCTTTTGCCGCTTTGAACCAAAAGCAGCTTCCCCAAATAATAATCATGATTAATAAATTCATTGCCTGAATATTTATCATAGGATAAGCTGTTTTTTCCAACATCCATCAATACCTTGTATTTATCCAAAAAATCCTCTAAAACTATTGGCTTAATCTTTTTTTCCTTAAAAATTTTCCAGCTATTATAATCAAGGTCATTAAATGCAATGAAGGATTTTTTCAAAATTATCCTGTTAACAACAGGAGTTAATAATATATTATTGACATCATGCTTGATATTGTTGGTTTTGACATTGCCGGAATAAAACTTGCTCTGTATTGGGACATTTTCATACTGGTCAATGCCAAAAAAAGGCTTGGCAAGCGCGCCCAATAATCCCCCAGTTTTTAACGAAATATTGCAGTCATTCTCGGACAATTGCGAGCCTCCTGCATAGAACTTTAAGCTCGTTGATAAGTCATTTATTTCATAGCTCAAAAAAGGCAATCTAAAACCCTTTGGAGTGTAATAATCCTGCCTTACTTTAGCATGGCTGCCCAAGGCTTTAATGAAATTTTTTTCAGCCATAAAGCCTTCACTTGAAGCGTTTCTCTTAGCCATTCCATTAAGGATAAAATCTCATGCTTAAATAGGTTATTGTTGTAAAATGTTTAAAAATGGATTGATTATCTAAATATTATGGCTGAGGAGCTTTTAAGGATAATAATAGGAGACATTGCGTCAAACCCCAATTATGGATTGGTCATGAAAAAATGGAGGGAGATGTTTTCATTAAAGCAAGGTGAAGTGTCAAATAAATTGGGCGCCAAGCAAAGTGTTATAAGCGATTACGAGAATGAAAGATGCAAGAATCCTGGAATAAAATTCGTCAGGGACTATTCATTGGCAATAATAAAATTGGCTAAGGAAAAAAATCCTAAGCAATATGCGCAATTGCTTAAAAGGCTGAAAATAAAAGAGTCAGAGGAATTGATTGAAAAAATTGTTTTCAAAAAAGATTACACTAATTATGACTTAATGAAATCCCTTAAGGCAAGCCAACTAGTAATGCCAAGCAATGAATTGAAAGTCAAAGCATGCGCTTTCTTTCTTGACAAGGTTTCAAAACTAATAACCAAGAGGCCGAGCTATAATGTATTGAAAAGCATGGGCTCGCAGGATGGTGCACTATTCGCCTTCTTGAATGTCAAAAGCGGCAACTTGCCTGTGATACTTATAAATTTCTTAATAGGCAAGGGCGCAAAAAACAGTGTATTATTATTCTCAAGCGAAAAATTGAAGCTCTCCTGGCTGGCCAAGAGATTGGCAAAATCCAACAACTTCTCAATACTTTGGACTAAAAAAAATAAGGAAGAGCTTTTAAGCTCCCTTAAAAAACTCTAAATAAGCTGCATAATCTTGTCCCTCATATTGGCAGCTTCCAATCTATAATCCAGGCAATCCTCCAAATAGACTGGCTCGCCAATATTTATCAAAACCTCCCCTTTGAAAGGTTTGCAAAACCCGTTTATCCCAACAGGAACATAAGGGATATTATAATTGCAGCAAATCCTTGCAGCTCCAGTATGGAACTCTAAAAGCCCTCCAGACTTATTCCTAGTCCCTTCAGGGAATATGCCCAACGCTTCATTATTATCAATCACTTCATTAACCCTTTTCCAAGCATAAGGAGTCATCTTCCTATCCTCCCCCAAGGGAATAACCTGCCCAATCTCCATGAACTTTGAATAAACCTTTCCAGAAAAATTCTCAGCCTTGCTAACCCACCTGATTTTTTTATAATCCTTTAAAGCGCATATAACATAGATGGGGTCAAGGCTTGTTTTATGATTGGCAACTATCACATAAGGGGAGAATTTTAGCTCCTCAAGATTTTCCAGCCCCTTCGCTTTCAAGCCATTGCTCAATTTAAATAAAGCATTTAATTTGGATGCAGCAAAATCATATTTTTTATTAAGCAATTCATTGCCATTATTAAAGCTGAAAGCTTTAATGCAGTAATTAGGTAATATCTCATCAATAACCATATGTTAACAAAATTTTTTGCAAGGATATAATTTTTTTACGAAAAAAATCGTAAGACTTTCTTGTTGGGAATGATTTAAAAAATAGGGGAAACTATTTATTAACCATGGTTAGCGATGAGGATTTCGGGCTCTATTCTTATAGGATTTTCAGGAACTTTGCGAGGAAAAACGCAAAAAAAATCTTCGGCGAAATCCGCGACGATTTGCATAAATCAGGGATGAGGATGACCATTGAGGAATATTTCAGCACAATGATACTTATAGAAGCAATCGCAGTGCCGCTAATATTAGTAATAGCTTTTGTTTTTGCATTGACATTAACAAATGATTTTCTTTTATCAATAGGGATAAGCCTTGCAGCAGCTGCTGCAATAGGCATAGGAATCTTTGCATTCTTCTACCTTAACCCATCAAACATGGTTGCTGAAAGGGCAAAAAAAATTGACAATGGAATACACTTCGCATCGCTTTACATGGCAACATTGGCTAACACTGGAACCCCTGCATTCACCATCTTCAAGGTAATGTCAGAATTCAAGGAGTTCGGAGAGATTTCAAAGGTGGCGGAAAGAATCACTGACGAGATAGAGGTCTTTGGATATAACCTGCCCGACAGCCTGGCAAAGCATGCAGAGCTAGTGCCAAGCAACAACTTAAGCGAATTATTATGGGGAATAAGGGCGACAATAGTTTCAGGAGGCGACTTGAACAATTACTTGAACGAAAAAAGCAAGACCTTTGTAGGAGTATTCAAAAGAAGGCTGGAAGAATACATCTCAAGCATGAGCCTATTCATGGAGATGTACATTACTGTAGTCATAGTCGGAACAATCTTTGTAATAGTTTTGTCAACAATCATGAGCATGGTTGGAGGAGTAATGGCAGATATTCAAATGATTCAATTCGGCTTTGTCGCATTGCTTGTTCCTTTTGTCACAGCAGTATTCATATTGTTTTTAAAAACAATAAGCCCAACAGAGGTGTAAAAAAATGGCTAACTTAAACATAAGCACGAATGAATGGATATTATTA
>CAZMEY010000018.1:0-7070 GCA_964565435.1 Candidatus Woesearchaeota archaeon | reverse complement strand
GTCATAAGCTATTTTTTGCTCTTTGAAATAGAGCTAATAAGCATCTCTTATCTTGTAGTAATAGCAATATCGTTAATGCTGTTTCCCTACTCATTCTATGAATATTATATGAATTCAAAGATAAAAATAATGGAAGAGCAGTTTCCGTTATTCCTTAAGGACTTGGCAGATAACCTGAAAGCGGGATTAAGCATAACCGACTCGGTCAGGACTGTTTCAAAAAATGACTACAAGGCGTTGAATAATGAAGTCAGAAAGCTAAGCAACCAGATGAGCTGGGGTGTTAGCTTTGAAAAATCCATTAATGATATAGTAATCAGGCTTAAAAAATCAGTATTCATCTCAAGGGGATTAGCAATACTCTTACAAGCTTTCAAGAGCGGAGGGGACATTAGCCCCATAATGAACAGCGTTGCAGACTCAACAGTATTGCTGCAAAATGTTCAAAAAGACCAGGAAAACCAGATGCTCCAGCAGGTAAGCATAATATACATGATTCAATTAGTGTTCATTGGAATAATAATAATACTATTCAAAGTCCTTGTGCCAATAACGAGCAGCGGAGCATTCTCAATGGACGCATTCTCTGGAAGCTTAGGAGGGGGCGCAAGCAGCGGCTTTGGCTCAGAATACTATAAAGGGTTCTTCTTTCTGACAATGTGCGTTCAAAGCCTTTGCAACGGATTCGTCGCAGGATACACAAAAGACAGCAGCTTGGTATCAGGGGTTCGCCATGTGGCAATAATGCTAGGATTTTCAATACTTTTATTCACAATATTCATATTGCCAAAAACATTGTCAATCACTGCAACAAGCGACACATATTCAGTCATGAGGGGAGAGACTTTCAAGGTTGCAGGAATAGCCAAAAGCGATGACTCCCCAGTTTCAAGGCAGAATGTTGACCTATTATTCAACAATGCCACATTTTCTGGAAGAACCTCTGATGCAGGAGAATACCTAATCGAAGTGTTAAGCCCGAATGAAAGGGGCAGCTATGAAGGGATTGCGAGGATTGAATATGACAACAGCCAAGCTGAAGCCGTTTTCTCAATCACTGTCAGGTAAAAAATGCCAATCAGT
This sequence comes from Candidatus Woesearchaeota archaeon, assembly GCA_964565435.1. Taxonomy (GTDB): domain Archaea; phylum Nanobdellota; class Nanobdellia; order Tiddalikarchaeales; family Tiddalikarchaeaceae; genus JAQTTT01. Next base: position 5,987 of record CAZMEY010000018.1, on the reverse strand, counting down.
GGCAGTTGACATGATAATATCCTATCTGATATTCTCATTTTTTTTATTATACATGTCAACCTTTCTTTTGGATTTAATAAAGCCTTTTTCCAGCCAGGCAAGCGAGGAGATAATGGACAAGATGTTTGAAACAAAAGCATTAGGCTTTCGCTTAGATGGAATAAGTGAAGAATCAATGGATGATGTATGCAGCCAAACAACGCAGCAAATCAATGCAATCCGCGCAAGCTATGAGGCAAAAACAGCAATAATGCCATACTATGACGAATTGCCGCTGGCATCCCAAGGTATAAACATCCAAAGGGCAGGCTCAAATATGCTGATTAATTTCAGCACAGGGGATTTCAGGCAAATAACACTGAATGTTTTCTCAACCAATGCATCAATCGCGAATCAAACCTATAATATTTACAACACTTATTCAATAACTCCCTTAAACAACAGCAATGAAATAGAAATTTCAGCCAACTCAACGGATTCATACCAAATATTTGAATTATCAATAGAAAATGATGCAATAATAATCTTTGACTTTAAAGGATATGAAGAGGTATTTTTCGGAAAAACAAGGGCTTATTACTCATGCGGGGATTATAAGACGCTGGAGCAGAAAAAAACAATGAGCTCTTATGCCAGTATTGGCTCCAAAAAATTAATAGCAAACTATTTTGTGGAGGCGTGGCTTGAATGAACAAGGCATTCATGAAAAGCGTTGAAGCAGTCATAGCAATAATACTATTCTTCTCAGCTTACTCAATAGCGGGCTCTTACAAAAACGATTCAAACTCCATTAAAAACCCGGCAGAAGAGATATCATCCCTTTTGACAGCGCTAAGCCAAAGTGAAGAGTTCAGCCAATATGTAAAAGAAGAAAACATTGGGGCAATAAGCGCAATAATAAAAGAACTCCTCCAAAAAAAATATGGCTCCAAGATAGAGATGTCATGCTCAGAAATCTTTTATGCAAAGAATCCGCAAAATTCGCCAATGAATGCCAACATAACAGTGCTTAAATTCTTAGGGGACAGCGCTAACATCCAAAGCCTGCAGGCAAGCAGCCTAAACGGAAGCAGATACAGCATCAATGCAAGAAGCAATTATTACTCAATTGAGCTGGAAATATCATGCATTGAAAGCATTGCCCCAAACAGCACAATATTATTGGAGGATATAACATTGCAGGTTGGGCCAGATGAAAGCATCAACGAATCAAGCATACACCTATTCATAGAAAATGAGGAGGCATTGATTGATATTGAAAGCTTTGAATACTTGGAGGAGCCGACAGCAGCCAATATAACAATTAAGGCATTAATGCCTTACAAAGAAAGCATGGCATCCAAAGCATACATATTCTATGCCCATAATTTCACAGGAGCCATTGCGAATTATTCAGTGCTTGGAAGCGCAGCAACCAAAAGCTTCATGGCATCCTCTCCCCAAAAAAGCAAAGCAGCCGAGATAACCTTTGTAGACTCATTCCAAGCCAATGAATCAAAATCATATTCTCTTTACTATGAACTAAACACGAACTCATCAAATATTCTTCCAAGCAATGAAATAATCCCGCAAATAATAGCGCAAAGCGCAAAAAACTATTACCAAGGAGGATTTGCGCAAAATCTCGAAGCGCAATCTTATTATTCAATCAATAGCTTCTATCCATTAATAGAAAAAAACTGCGCAATAACTTTAAAGGTGTGGAGCTATGAATAATAAAACACAATTTTTCATCCTGTCAATACTCATATTCTCAATGGCTTTGACAGCAATGGCTTATGCAATGACCCTTCCTTCAATACTTTCAAGAAAAGGCGCAGAATCCCAGATGGGTGACTATAATGATTTCACCCAAGTGATTAATGCAGTAAAGCAATCAAGCCAAGAGCTCCAAATAGGTTGGGGTGCAGCGCAATCAATGAAGGCAGGATTTTCAATAAAAAACTTGGGAGCGGAAAGCCCGAACATGCAAGCCTACTTTGTAAAGATTCAGGGAGCAAGCGGCGCAGATTTTAGAAGCTTTGAATTAAGGGGCTCAAAAAAATATTCAGTGGCAAATTTCGGAGAAAACGATTACTTATTGTTCTTCCATGATGATTTGAAAACCATGGAATCAAAGGATTACGGGCTATTCTACTCCAACGCAACTGACACAATAATTCCAGTTCGCGAATATGAGCCAATCTCAAGCTACTATGAAACCAGCTCGCAAATAATCTATGAATCAATAACCTATTCAGCAAACATTAGCAAGATTACAGGAATAGCCTCAATCTATTTACCACAGGATTCAGCTCCTTCAATAACCCTGCAGGCAGGATCGGAAAACTCTTACATGAGCTCCTGCAGCCCGTCATATTTTATAAGCTCAAGCGCTTACGGCTCGCTCACAATATATTTCCAATGCGACTTAGGGGAGGGGGTGTCAATTAATCAATCATACTCGCTCAGCCCGGACTTTATTGCAGTATCCCAAGAATTTACAATAGCATCCCCAGCAAGCCATGACCTTTTATTAATGGCAACAACCAATCTTGCGAGCCAAATCAGCAATGGAAAATACGCAATAACCTACACTGGAGACAAAGGCGCGCTACTAATATTCAATGACTCAATACCTTCAATCTCCACAACCCAGATAAACTGCTCGGAAAAAACCTTAAACTATGCCGTGGGGCAATACTCTCAAGGGATAATAATCATGCCCTATTATGGCCATTATAATTACTCAATCAATGCTGCGCAAAACTACTTGTCCAACCCCCAAAAATATTCAATAATGTTAAAAGATGATTTTTTCAGCCACTTTTCAAGCTCCATTAAAAAATCATCCCTTTCAACGCTCAGCGCGCAATCATTCAGCACCCAAGCAATACTCCAAAAAAACTCAGCAGCAATATATTCATTAAAACCTTTCAGCGGATTATCCCAGGCAAAAATGAACATAGAAAACATTGGCAAGGAATTAATCGGCGCAGAATACGGCTTCTTAATAGCAGGGAACTCATCCATTCCTTACAGCTTATGCACAAACCATGTGCAAGGCATTGAAAGCATAGAATACGAATTTGCAAAGATTGACAATTCAACAATAATAATCTCGCTGGAGCTGGACAATGAAGCAAACCTTAAAATCATTGCGCCAGACGAATCAATAATCACTGATGAAGATATAAACCAGACAAATATTGTATTATCCTTTGAGCCAAAAGGAAAAGGAATCTATAAAGCAATAATAAGCAACCAAAGCGTTTGCGCCAAAATAGGCATTAATGCGCCGCTGCTTAGCGCATCATCCCCAATAATTTTGGATTGCGAATCAGAGTGCAATCTTTTCTTCAGCGCCAGCCAAAATTTCACCCTGTCAAAGAAAAACATTGAAGGAATAGCAAGACTATGGCTCTATGACAATTACGGGCTAATTAATTCAAGCCTGCCAGACTACTCATACACTTCAGGAAAAGATTATTACCCAAAAAATGACTATTACCTAAAAATTGAAGAGGGAACAGTGCTTTTAAACAACTCGCTCAATTATGGAATCCAAAGCTCTTATCTTCCCTATGAGCATTTGGCAAAGGTAATAATAATTGATGATTTCAAAACAGCTAATTATTACACCTTTAGCCAGGAGGAAAAAAACGATTACTGCGAAATGGATTACTCCAATGGAAAATTAACAGCAAATGATTACTCATTGAATCTCTCCAGTAATGAGCTATTAATCAATTCAGCCAACTGGCTGTCAGGCCCATTGATTTCAATCAATGGCGAGCAGGCAGAATTCCAAGGGATTGCGGTTGATTCATGCCCACTAAAATCCTTCAACTATTCAGCAAACGATTTCCAAATAATATTATCAGCTTTCAACAACTCCAACCTCTTTATGATGGAGTTCTCAGGAGCAAATGAATCATTTGAATTATCCATGAATATAAGCATCTTAGGCAATGCAGACAACTATTACAACCTTAACTCATTAATTTCTAATTATTACGCATCATCCGCTTCAATCAACTATAAGGAGCTAGTTTATGGATACAACTTTGCCTCAAAGAATGATTCAGAGAACTATTTCTCAATATTCTTTGACTATGACTGCATGGATAAATCCAGCCAAGCAATAACCTTTGCCAATGACTATATTTCATTATCAATCAATAAATTCTGCAAAAGAATATTTTTCCAATTTTCAAATGATTCATCAAAAATAATGGGATTAATTGATGGATTCAGGAATAATTTGGGCCAAGGAAATTACGCTTACAATTACACATTTTCCTCAACAACCCTTGATTCAAGGGGAACATTACTTGGCTGATATTTTTTTAATAAAAGGCATATAATGATTGGCAGCTTTCTTCATTGAGCAGTGCGCAATTGATGCAATCTCCTGCGACATTGCCTTGTTCTCAGCCCTGATTTTCGCATGCTTTGAAAGGCTTTTGAACCTTTGCGGAGGGGAATACCTTGAAAACTTCCTATACATCTCATCCTTTGAAACTCCAACACCTATTGTTGCAAGCATCCTTGCATAGAACAATAACCTCCAATGCATTCTCCTATGAATCCTTCCCAAAAAAACATCAGCCCTGCTCGCATAATCATAAGCAGCCCTTATCTCATGAGGCTTTTCATACTCATTGATGATATTGCTGTAAATCCATAGCAGCAAATCTTTCACTTCCATATTCAAATTGTCAGCAGAGGAAAACAATGAATCAAAATTCTTGCTCTTGAATATAATCTTTAATATGTCAAAAATATTGGACTCCTTATTCCTCTCAAACAATCCATCAACATCAGAATCGGAGCCAACAGCTTCCAAATCATTGAAAGCGCTCCTGACATCCCCCTGTGCCATGCTCGCAAGTTTCTTAATGCTAACCGAGGACAACCCTTTTCCTTCCGAATCATTAATTAGCTTAATAATCTTGTAAACATCCCAATACCCCCTTCTCTTGAATTTGATAACTGTTGAATTCTCCTTAATTCCTTCAAGCTTTGAAGAATACTCCTCATTTGCTGTCATTATTATAGGATAGCTCGTTGACTTTAATATTGCATTAAGCTCCCTTGCGCCCCCGCGGTCATTATTCCCGCTAAGCCCGTCAACCTCATCAATTAAAATAATCTTTTCTTGCGAAAAAAGCCCCATCTGCCTGCTCGCGCTGCCGACAATTGACTTGATATTATCTGCATTCCTCTTGTCGCTGGCATTAATCTCCAAAACCTCAAAACCCAAAGAGTTGGCAATAGCATAGACAGAACTGGTCTTTCCAGACCCTTCAGGGCCGACAAGCAGCAAAGCCTTTTTTTTAACACTTTTAAAATTTTTCAAGAACTCCATAATCTTTCCAGACTGCTCCTCCAAGCCAACCAAATCATTCAATGACTTGGCTGAATGCTTCTTTGAAATATTCATGATTATTCCCTTTTAAAGAACTGCGCCAAAAAACTTTCCAGCTGCAAAAACTCATCGCTTCCCTCAGTCATCCTGAACTCGTACTCGCCAGCTAAAGCAATTAACTCCATCTTGGATTTAGCTGACAATTCCAATCCCAAAATCTCTGACTGAATCTGCTTTAAAGCATCAATGCCGCTAAGCCCATACTTGTAAATGGCGTCAAAAAGCATCTCCTTGGCTCCCACAAAATCCCCTTTAATGGATAACTCCAACGCCTTCTTTAACTCCTCAGGCTTGGCGAGTGAAGCAATCTCATAAACCAATTCCTCAGTTATCTTCTTGCTAAGAACGCTGCAACTTTGCAAAATATTAGTGCCCTTTCTTAAATCCCCCTTGCTTAAACTGAAAATAAGCGCCAAAACATTCTCAGAAGCGTCAATATTCTCCCTTTCACATATTAATTTCAAATAATTGACAACATCTATTTTATCCAAATTCTTGAACCTGAAAAGCAGGCACCTTGATTGAATAGGGTCAATAATCTTGCTAGGATAATTGCAGTCAAGAATAAACCTGCAAG
>CAZMEY010000017.1:0-13349 GCA_964565435.1 Candidatus Woesearchaeota archaeon | reverse complement strand
AGGACAAGGCAGCTAAGCCAGGCAATAGTTGAGCCAGGATTCACAGGCTTTGAAAGAATAAAACCAAAAGCCCAATTTGTTGCAATGACAAAATATTATGAATCCAAATACTTAAAATACGCATTTCATGACATTGAAATAAAAAACATTTTAGGAGAAGTGGTATCAAAAGCAGGCATGTCCCAATTAAGGATTAGCGAGACAGAGAAATACGCGCATGTGACATTTTTCATGAACGGCCAAAATGAGAAGCCTTACCCAAAAGAGGATAGGGTATTAATTCCAAGCCCTAAAATCGCAACATATGATTTGCAGCCGGAGATGAGCGCGCCATTGATAGCTGACGAATTGGCCAAAAGAATAACAGAAAAAGATTATGATTTTATAGCTGTCAATTTAGTCAATTGCGACATGGTTGGCCACACTGGCAAAAAATCAGCAATAATCAAGGCTGTTAAAGCGGTTGATGAAGCGACCAAAAAAATAACCCTTGCAGGAATCAAAAAAGATTATGCTGTGCTGATTTTTGCAGACCACGGGAATGCTGAGGATCAAAGGCCTGAATGGATTACAAGCCACACAATAAACCCAGTGCCAATAATCCTTGCAAGCAATAAATATAAGGATGCTAAATTAAAAAAAGGCAAAGGGCTTTCTGATATTGCTCCAACAGTCCTTAAATTATTGGGGCTAAAAAAGCCCAAAGAAATGACTGGAGAAGCATTGTTCTAAACCTTCAAACTCAAATATGTCAGTTCTTACATTTATTATATCTTTTGATTCAATCTCCAAAGAATGATAAACCTCTACAGGAATGCTTATCTTATGCTCAATATAGCCTATGCGCAAATCCGATGCGCTGAATTCATAAGGGAAAACAAAAAAAGGGTATCGTTTGTTTTTTGCAACAATTTCGCAATGGTTTGGCTTTTTAAATTTAAGAATGCTGTATAAATCCTTTGATAAATAAGCAACATTTGAGCTGCAAGGGTTAAATGAATTATAAACCCCAAGCTCGCACACTGCCCAATAATCAGTCAATTTCATGCAATTATCATTTCAGCGCAATATTAAAATTGTTATTAATACAAAAAAGCAATATTTTTAAATAAAAAAATGGCTAAAAAACTTTTATGGCAATCAAAGATGCTTTAAACGGAATGAAAATGAAACATTCATTTTCAAATATAATAAAAGATTATTCTGCAAAGGAAAAAAAGTTCCAAAAAATAATTGATGAAAAATTAGATTATTATGCTGTGCGCAGCGATTTTATGAAAAAAAGCAAAGAGGCATCAAATTATATGGCAAGGCTTTACGGGGCTTCAAAGGAATTAATTGAAGAGATTTATTCATCAATGCATAATATGAAAAAATTGGGAAATGAATTATTTAATGAATATGCTTTAAATCCCATTGTTAATAGGTCTATTGAATTAATATACTCTTATTTAAGCATAGGCTCAACAGCTAAAGAAACGGATTATATGGGCGAGCTTGAAAAATTATTCTGCCTGAATAAATTGGATGAAGAGGAGCCACGCTTTTCAGAAGAGCATGATTCCTTAGCAAGTATGCTTGATATAAAAATGGAAAAAAAACCCATAAACAAAAAGGAAGAGATAACTAATATGTATAATATAACTAAATCTCACATAAGGGCGCTTATGCTTTTGGGCTCAAAGATGCTAAGGGAATACCATGATATTGATTACAAGATTAAAAATAATGGGAATCCTGTTTATATGAGGCATATCAAAAGATATGAAGAGGAAGCGAAAAAGAAAATACAGCAGACTTTGGTTAATCAATTAGGGGAAGATATTCTTATTAAAAAGAAATAAACCTAATATTTTAAATATAAAAGCTAGCAATTAATACTTATGGATAAATCCGTTTATGAGAAAAAAAGGTATAAAATGGCTGGAGAGCACAGCGCTGTCAAATTATGCAATTGGACTAGGAGCTCTTTAAGAGAGCAAGGAGTTTGCTACAAGGAAAAATTCTATAATATTAAATCCCATAGGTGCCTGCAGATGACTCCTGCAGTTGCTTGGTGCGAGCATTCATGCCTTTTTTGCTGGAGACCAACCGAATTCACTCTTGGCAAGGATATGGAAAAAGTAATTATTGACGAGCCGAAAAAAATAGTTGATGAATCAATTAATGCCCAAAGAAAGCTGTTGGTGGGCTTTAAAGGAAATGATAAGATTGATAAAAAAAGATTGCAGGAAGCGCTTAATCCCAACCAGGCAGCAATCAGCTTGGCAGGTGAGCCGACGCTTTACCCAAAGATTGGCGAATTAATACAGGAGTTTCATGATAGGGGTTTTACCACTTTTTTAGTGACTAATGGAATGAATCCAGATGTGCTGAAAAAACTAAGCCCTTTGCCAACTCAATTATACCTGACAGTTGTCGCATCAAACGCGAAAGATTATATAAATACTACTAAAAGCTGCTATGGGTTTAAAGGCTTTGACAGGCTCATTGAGTCAATTAAGGCAACTAAAAAAATCAATACAAGAAAGGTTGCAAGGCTCACTTTGGTCAAGGGATTGAATGACGGAAGTCCCAAAGAATATGCAAAGATAATAGGATTAGGGAATTTTGATTTTGTTGAAGCCAAATCATACATGCATGTAGGCTCAAGCGTTGAAAGATTAAGCAAAGAAAACATGCTTACCTTTTATGAAATAAAAAAGTTCGGAAATGAATTAGCTAATGAATTGGGGTGGAAAGTGATTGACGAGCATGAGCCTAGCAGGGTTTGCCTAATAGCTAAAGAGGATTATTCTTGGAGGAAATTATAAAAATAATATTTGGGCCCAGCCGGATTTGAACCGGCGACATCTGCCACGTCAAGGCAGCGTCATACCGCTAGACCATGAGCCCAAAATCATTGAATACATTAGACAATTATGGCTTTTTATTCTTTATGGATTACACTTTAAACAAGTCAGTGCTTAAATATTTCTCCCCGCGATCGGGAAATATTACTATAATGTTGCCTTTATTTATTTTTTCAGCCACTTTAATTGCTGCAAGCATTGCTGCTCCGCTGCTCATTCCTGCAAAAATGCCTTCTTTTTTTGCAATATTTCTTGCTGTCTCAAAAGCCTCTTCGCTTTCAATCATGATTGTTTCATCAATCATTGATTCATCATATAATGCGGGAACAATCGCCTCTTTCATGTTTTTTAATCCCTGGATATAATGTCCTTTGACTGGGTGGGCGCTAACAACCTTTATTTTCGGATTTTTTTCCTTCAAATATTTTGCAGAACCCATTATTGTGCCGCTAGTGCCTAATGCGCAAACAATATAATCAATATTGCCTCCAGTCTGCTCCCAAATCTCTTTGGCAGTGCCCATATAATGAGCCAATGTGTTGCTTTCATTGGAAAACTGGTCAGTTGTGTAATATTTTAAAGGATTATTAATCATTAATTCTTTCACTTTTTTTATTGCCCCATCAGTGCCAAGATTTTTAGGGGTAAGGATGATTTTAGCCCCAAATGCCTTAATCATCTTTTGCCTTTCAATGCTTACTGCTTCGCTCATGACTATTTCAACAGGGTAGCTCTTGACTGCTCCAATCATGGCCAAAGCAATGCCAGTATTTCCGCTAGTAGCTTCAATTATTGTTTTAGAACCATTAAGCTTTCCTTCAGCTTCTGCCTGCTCAATCATTTTTAAGGCAATCCTGTCTTTAATGCTTCCGGTTGGGTTAGTGCCCTCAAATTTTGCGTAAATATTCACTCCTTTCTTTTTGACAATATTGTTTATTTTGACAAGGGGAGTGTTTCCTATTGTTTCAAGAATATTATTAAAAACCTTCATAATGATTTGGCTTTTTCAAGCTCAATACTTCTTATAGGGAAAATCTTGTGAGCATCTTTTTTGACTCCAGCCTGAATTGAGTTGCTTATAAGCCCTGAAAGCAAAGCATCCTTTCTTGACTCCTTGATGATTTTTGCCAAATAATCATTTAAAACCTTTCTAATCTCTTTTTTTGATGTTGAAATGCAATGCCCGTTGGTTATTGCGCAAATCTGGACTCCCATTTTTTTGCCGTCGCTTGTCTGACCGTCAACCTTGGCTGAAACCTTGCTGTTTTTCTTTGATTTCCTTAAAATAAACGAGGGGTTAACCTCAATGGATTTAATCTCTGTATGCGCAATGCTTGTTTTAACAGAAGTTATTGCCAATTTAAGATTAATGTGCTTCTTGGCAGGCGATGAAATAGCGTCACCTAAAGAAATGCTCATTGTTTTTCCAATCAATTCCTCAGGGGTTTCTGCAAAACCTTGCGCGAAAACCTCTCCTTTAATGCTTTCAGGCAAAGCGATGTCAAACCATCTTTTTTTCTTTCCAAGCTTTGCATTCTTTTTAGCTGCCATAATCATTCAAAAATCAATTAAGTTTTTTTAAAGATTTCTATTTTTAGGGCATTTTTTGCCAATAAAGGCAATAATTGAATAATAAATGCGCATAAAAAATAAAATATTTTTATTGAATCATTCAATAAGAAGCTTGGCATTCTTTATGCTGTAATTCCAGCTGTTGTCAAGAACCTTTTTATCCTTATAATATTTAGTTAATCTCCTGATCTTGCTTTCAATAAGCCTAAAACCATGGTCTGAACTCTTGTCTTTTTTGTTTTTTTCCAAATGATTGCTTAAATTAACTGCTTTTTTTATTAGATTGAATAAATCCTCTGGCAATTCCTGCTTTTGGGTTGTTTTTAATATTTTGTTAAGCTTTTTTTTCGTCAAATCCCTAACACTTGGAACTCCATATGAATCCCTTAAAATCATTCCAGCTTTTGAAGCCCTGGCCCCTGTTTTTCCAACCTTTTCAACCAATTTTTCAACTTCATCAGGTTTATATGAAACCCATTGCTTTGCATTAGACAATAGTGGTTTAACGCTTGCGCTTTTTCCCCTCGCCCTTGAATGCATTCTTGCCATAGTAAAAATACGAACAATTATCCATTTAAAAACCTTATTGTTTAAAATTGGGCTTTGTAACAATGATTATTTCATTGGAATAATTTTTTTATAATCCTCTTTTTTTTGCCCAATGACAGCTATTGCAAAGTTTTTTATTTTTTTTAAATCATCATCATGGCTATGCCATCTTTTTTTAAGCTCCAAAAATTCCAGATATGTCCTTTGAAGCTTGTAAGGGTCTTCAAAATAAACCCTATCCGAATCATAGCCTATTGCAACAACATAATGCCCGGAATCATATGTTTTTTCCCAATCAATATTTTTTTTGTTCCACCATGCTTGCAAAAGCAAAATAACCGGAACATCTTTTTCAATATAATCAATAAGCTCATCAATGCCCATTTTTTTGGCAACGCATTTTAATTTATATTTTTTAAGAACATTGATAATTCCTTTTATTGGAGTGCCATCTTCCTTGGTGGTTTTTGCCTCTTTTATAATCAAATCCTCCCTGACATCAATCCCGTAATAATTAAGCACTGATTGTATTGCCAGCGCGCCGCAATCATAGCTGCTTGACTGCTTAAGTTCGGGAAAATCAATGATTTTCATGAATATAATTGATGCAGGATTTTTTTAATAAGCTTTTTATGCCTAAACTGATTATTGTCAATAATGCAAGAGGTTTATAAAAAAATATTTTTGATTAAAGGGTTCTGCAATACTTATTATATTGATGATAAAATCAAAATATTGATTGATGCAGGCGCTGATTTTAAGGGAAAAGTTGACATCTTAATAATAACTCACATGCACCCTGACCATGTGTTTTATGCTAATAAAATAAAGGGCAGGACTGGATGCAAGATATTCATAGGTAAAGGGGATGATAACATTGATGAATTCCTTTTTTATTGCCCAAGCTGGAAGGGAAACTCTATTGAAAAATTCACTATTGACAAATTATTGGAAGGAGGAGAAATAATTGATTCAGGGGAGTATAAATTGGAGGCAATACAAACTCCTGGCCACACTTTGGGAGGCATAAGCTTATATGAAAAAAAACATAAGATTCTTTTTAGCGGAGACACAATATTTGGAAAAGGCATTATTGGCAGAACTGACCTTGTTCATAGCGATAAAAATTTAATGGATAAAACCCTTAAAAAGCTGGAAAAACTGGATTATAAAATATTATTTCCAGGGCATGATTATTAATTTCAAGAGCTTTTATTCTTTTTCCTGCCCCTTTTTTCAACCAAGCCAAATTTTGACAAGACAAGCTTGTCTTCATAGCTATTCAGTATTTCATTGAAGCATTCTTCCCAGCACTCATTATGCTTGGCAATTAATGCCTGCTTAATCAGGTGCAAATCAACAGCTTTATCCTCCAATTTAGAGCTTAAAGACCCGAGAGAAAAATCAATAAAATAAACCAATCCATCCAAGAATATCATATTGCTTGTAGTCAAATCTCCATGGATTATTCCAAATTTATGCATTAAATTAATCTGCTTTCCAATGATTTTAAACAGCCCTTTTTTGTCGGAGCAGTTTGGCAAATAATCCCTCACAAGCTCGCCCTTAATATATTCCATTTTAAAAGAATAATCCTTTAAATCCCAAACCTTTGGCACAGGCAATCCTTTAATACTGGCCATTTTCAATATATTAAATTCAGCTTTGTTCCTTATTTTTCTAAGGTTTTCATCAATTTTTTTAATCCTGTAATCCTTGGCAACCCTGTCTTTTATAAGCTCATTTTCTCCCTCTTTTTTTATTATTGCCTCAGCCCCTTTTGCAAGTATTTTTTCCCCATATTCATTAATCTCGCCAATTCCGCTTTTGAGCTTTTTCCTCCAAAAGATTTCAACATCTTCAGTCCTTGTTTTTTGGCTAACTTTTGTTCTTTCAATCTTGTCAGCCCCATGGCTTTTGAATTTCAAAAGACCTATCCAAGCAATCATGCCTGCGTTGTCAACGCTGAATTTTGCGGGAATTTTTTTAAAAACAGCCCCTCTTGCCTTGCACATCTTCTCGCACATCTCATTTAACCTATTGTTTGCGCCAACACCTCCAGCCAATACAAGCTCATTTTTTTGGCAGTGCGCTAACGCCCTCTCGGAGATTTCCACAAGCATTGCAAAAACTGTCTCCTGCATGCTATGGCACAAATCATTGATATTATACTCCTTGCTTTCAATCTTTTTTTTTAAATTGGAATAAATGCCGCCAAAATTGACATCCATTCCTTTGACTTTGTAAGGCAATTCAATATAATTTTTTCCAATTTTCGCAAGCTCTTCAATTTTTTTCCCAGCAGGAAACCCAACCCCTATTAATCTCCCAAAGTGGTCTATGAAATTGCCAACACCCATATCCAATGTTTCGCCAAAAACCCTGTACCTTCCCTCAGAGAAAGCTATTATCTGGGTATTTGCTCCGCTGGCATAAAGCATTACAGGGTCATTTAATTTTGTGGCCATTCTCGCAATCTCTAAATGCGCAACGCAGTGATTAACCCCAACCAAGGGGATATTATGCTTTAATGACAAAGCCCTAGCAATTGTTGCGCCTATTTGCAAAGCGCCTCCAATGCCTGGGCTTTGGCTGAAAGAGATTAAATCAATGTCTTTTATTTTTTTGCCAGAATGAAACAATGCATTGTTGACTATTCTTGGGCCATAAGTTAAATGATGCTCAATAATCTCCCTCGGAATCAAACCCCCTGAATCAGTTGTCAATGTTTTGGATTCCATTGATAAGACTTTGTCTTCATCCATGACGCTTGCGCCAAAAGTGTGCGCAGTTGACTCAATGCCTAAAACAATCATAGCAATAATTACCCATCTTGCTATTTTAAAAATTATTCAAAAAAATAAAATTATTCTTTTTTCTTGAAAAGAGTATATCCGCAATTTCCGCAATGGTACCTATCTTTATGCTCAGCCATGTAGACTCCTACACCACATTTTACGCACATCTTCTTAGTCCTTGAAACCTTTCCAGCTTCAACCTTATAAGCCCCATATTTTTTGCTTGACTTGGACTTTGTATGCTTGGTCTTGCCTTTAATCTTTACATTCTTTTTTTTACCCATCTTATGCTGTCACTTCCTCTTTCTTCTCTTCCTTGAATGCAACCCTTTTAGCTAAATGCTTTGGCGCAATTTTCTGCAAATCATCAGGGCTTTTGTAAGCGTGAATCTCCACCTTTGAAGCGCTTTTGCCGTAAATATTCTTTATTTTTTTTACAATCAAATTTTTTGCTTCAAGCCTAAGCTCTTTTGAAGCCTCTTCAATGACTGATTTTCTATCAGGCGTTTTTTGGCCATTGTATTCCATTTCAAGCTCATATATTGTCTTATTATTTATTTTGTCTTCTTTTTTATTGATTAACTTCATGGTTTTAATCATCTCACCCTCAGCGCGTATGCGCCGTTTGATTCAATTTTTAATTTATCAGCAACCCTGCTTTTAGAGCTGTTGATTATTAATGCAACACCTTTCCAATTCTTGCTTGATGCTGCTCCTGCGCAGTATTTGCAACTTTTGGAAGTGATTATTCTTGAGCATTTTTTGCATGCATATTCAGTAGTCATTTTTTCTCCACCTTTTCAGCTTTTTTTGGCTTAGCCTCTTTAGGAGTTTCGCTTAGCCATTCAATCTTTCCCAATCCTGCCTGCCTCATTGTTAATCCTATCTTTGCATCTTTAAGGTTTTTCATACTTACTGCTATGATTCTTGCCCTTACGTAATCCCCAATATTCAAAGTCTTTTTGCTTTCTTTTCCAAGTAGGCTTTTAGTTTTTGAAAAACTGACAAAATCATCCATCACTTGGCTCATATGAATAACTCCCTCTATTGGGCCAATCTTTACAAATGCCCCAAACTCAGTAATCTCTGAAACTTCGCCTTCAACAACCTCTTTGATTATTGGCTCGTAAGCAAGCAATTTGAAAGTAGTTTCATAATAAACTGCACCGTCGCCGGGAATGATAAGCCCTTCGCCAATGCCCAAGATATCAACAAGGCATAATAAAAACCTGTTGTCTTCAAGCTTGTTTTCATAGCTTTTAGCGATTTCAACTTTAATGCTTTCCTTTACATCATCCTTGAAATTTGAAGGGTCAACTCTTACCCTATCCATTATTGTAAGCACTTTATACATTTAATTCACCATTGCCTTCTTTTTACTCTTATTGTAGCCAACTATTTTTAATCCTTTGCTTTTGGCTTTTATAATTAGCTCTTTATCAAGCGTTGCTATAAAAGCGTTTTGCTTTAAGGCTGAATGGATGATCTTGTCATCCACATCAGTTGGCCCGCCTTTTATATCTAAAATCTTGATTTCTTGCTTTAAAACATTTTCTAAAGCAACCTTTGCATTGATTAAACCCCTATCTTTGAGCTTTTGAAGCTCTTTTAAACTCTCAGCCAATATGAAAAACTCTTTTTCTCCGCCCAAATCCTGCTTAATCTGCGCGAATAAATCAACTTTCTCTTTAACTGCTAATATCAAAAAATTGGTGTCAAAAAATATTTTTAAAGTATCTCTCCCCATCCGCTAAGCTTCCACCTGTTCCCAATTTTTCTTGAAATAGCAATCCTTTCACCTTTCACAGATGCAATAGGCAAAGCCAATTCAAGCGATACGGAATCCTTCTTCAAGCCCTTGACAATTCCAGTTGTTTTGGATGTCCAATTATTAAGCAGCAAAACCTCATTCATTTTAAGGGCTGAATTGTCAATAATCTTAAAATTCAATTCAATTGAACTGTAAACATTCACAGGCTTTCCCTTAAGGCATGCCACACTTCCGGATAACTTATCATTTTTGCCAAAAAAAGGGTCAATGGAAGTTGACAAGCCAAAGCTTCCCCCAGGACTTGCCGAATCAACAGACATTCCAGTATAATTCAATGATTCAATCTTTGCATTAATAGGCTCCCATTTATCTTTTACTTTTACGCCAGGAAGTATTGTAATATCATCCCCTTTATTCAAAACCCCTTGCTTTAAGCTTCCTCCAAGTATTGTTCCAAACAAATCATCAACATCTTTTCCCGGCTTATTAATATCAAAGCTTCTTGCAATAATCATTATAGGGTCATCTTTAACATTGACTTTTGGGCTAGGAATAAACTCCTCAATAGCCATCAATAAAGCATCAACATTCGCGCCAGACTGGGCGCTCAAAGGAATTATGGGAGCATTTTCTGCAACGCTTCCCTTCACAAACGCCTTTATCTCATCATGGCTTTTTTTAAGCCCGTCATCATTCACTAAATCCGCCTTGTTTTGGACAATAATAATATTCTTTATTCCTGTAATCTCCAGCGCTTTCAAATGGTCAGCAGTCTGCTGCTGAGGGCAAGGCTCATTAGCGGCAATGACAAGTATTGCCCCATGAATCATGCTTGCTCCGCTAAGCATTGTAGCCATCAATGCCTCATGCCCAGGGGAATCAACAAAGCTAATAGTCCTTGAAACCTCATTATCTCCCAAGTGCTTCATGCATTTTTTTCCAATAGAATAATTTGAAGGGCTTTCGCATTTTGGGCACTTGTAAATAGTGCAGCCAGCATATCCCAATTTAATGGTAATTCCCCTTTTCATCTCTTCGCTGTGGGTGTCAGCCCATTTCCCCGTAAGCTTTTGCAAAAGAGTGGTTTTTCCATGGTCAATATGGCCAACCATTCCAATGGTGACTTTCGGAATCAATTCATCTTTTTCCATAATTAACTATTAACTAAATTATAGCTTTTAAAAAATCTTTGTATTAATGCAGTATAATCCATTAAAAAGAAAAAACAATTAAAAAAAAATAATGGGAAGAGAATTATTTCTTCTCTTCTTTTTTGAATATTTCATCCAAGTTGGCTGAGCCTTCTTTAACAATCACTGTATTTATCTGGGCTATCTCCTCATTAGTCTTGTTGCCCCTGACAGTTCTCTTGGTCCTGTATCCTTTCTCGCTGTTTTTTAAGCCAATTCCTTTAGTTAAAAGAATCCTCTGCCTTTTTGTTCCCTTAAGGTCAGACCTCATGGGAAAGCCAGCAATGTCGCTTCCTCCAGTGACTTTCAATTGGTAACCTTGCAAATCCAATAATTCTCCATTAATGGTTTCGCCGATTTTTTTGTTATAAAAGCTGGATTCAGAGCCTTTCTCAACCTCTTTTTGGTAGCTTTTCCCAGTCTTTGGGTTGCTAATCACTATCTTCATATTTTTTTCACCTCTACCGAGGGCATCATAAGTGCCTCAGCAATTAAATTATTCTAAAGAATATTTCTTTTAAAAAACTATTGATTGCCTAATATATAAAATATTTCATTTTTCACCTGAAAGCTTGAAACAATAAATCCAAGCCTTTTGGCCATTACTTCAAACCATATTCTTCTGGCGCGCTTCATCCTTGCCCCGCCCAATGTTTCCGTGCTAAAACTTGCGACAATAACCTTTGCAGGGATGCGGATTATTATCTCTTCAGTCAATCTATGGCTCTTGGTTTTTTCAATAATCTCAAAGACCTTGAATGCAAAGCAGTAATCAAATTTTTCTTTAAATTTGTAACTGCCAAGATTTGATGCGTCAAAAAATCTTGCTTTTCCATTTATACCCTTTTGATTGAAATATTCATTGATTATCCCCAAATCCTTCTCTCCAATATCCAATGCCAAATAATCATCAATCTTTATGGGCATATATTCAATGCTTAAAGGGTTTAGCCCGCATCCCAAGTCAATAATGCTTGCGCTTTTTATTCCCAAAAAAACTTTTTCATAAATCCCTTTATAATAAGGCATCCTTTCCTTGCTGCTTTTGTGGCTGAGCAATAATTTTTCATAATCCATTTTTTTGATTAATTCTTCCCTGTCAATTTTTGGATTATTGAATGCCCCAAACTGCCTCCTTAGCTGCGCCCGAACCTCTTTGACAAATTTTTTGAAATCCCCGGACTTGAACCTTTCATTTTCAATTATTTTTTTTATCTTGGGAGTAATCTTTCTATCAATCTCCTTTTTGGCAATCTCTTCGTTGATGCCAGACAGCTCTTTCTTTTTCAATATTATTTCAATTGCTTTTTGCACAAAAACTATTAATCGCAAGCTATTTATAACCATTATTTTTAATAGTTATATAATGGGAATAATATCTGAAAGGATGAAAAAACCGTTTTTGGCAAAAAAAGACAAGAGAGTTGAAACAATCTTGTCAATGCTCAAAAAAGAGGGCAAGGTGAGCTTTTGCGAGCTGTCAAAAAAAATAGGCGCAGATTTTGACGAGATACTTGATTTAATCCATGAGCATGACAAAGGGGGAATCATAAAAATAATCTATCCCGCAATAGGTGCGCCTTACATCTCATTATGATTTTTTTTTAGTGAAAACTATTTAAATCATTAGTCAGTAATAAAAATATTATGGCGGATTTTTTGAAAGGCAACCTAAAACTGCTTGTCTTGACACTATTGTCCCGCCATTCTTTGCATGGCTATGCATTGTTTAAGGAGCTGGAGAAGTCATATAATTGGAAGCCTTCTTGCGGAACACTTTACCCAGTTCTTGCAGCGCTTGAAACTGACAATTGCATTGCAAGCATGGAAACTGTTGAATGCGGACGCTTTAAAAAAATCTATTCAATAACTGATTCTGGAAAAATCAAGCTTCAAGAATTGGTTATGGATTTCAAGGAATCATTGCATGCCTTAAAGCTCAACGAGTTCAGCAATTAAAATATTTTTTAGAATTATTATTTTAAAAAAAACTAAAAATCATTCTGATTCAATGCTTGCCTTGACAGCCCTTTTAATTTTTTCCTGAAGATCCTTTTTCTCAATCTTTTTTAGCTTCCTTCTGTCAAGCTTCCTTCTAATCCTATGGATTCTCTTATTGAAAACTTTCTTAGCCATAATGTTATAATTAATGAAATGATGGTTTTAAAAAGTTTATCTTTCCTTATTCGCAATGCTTAAAACCATTGTTATTTTAATAATTAACCATGGCAAGCATTGATGAGCAAATAGCTGAAATTGAAAGAGAGATAGCCAAGACCCAGAAAAACAAGGCAACTGAACACCATATTGGCTCATTATATGGAAAAATTGCAAAATTAAGGGAGCTTGCTGACAAGAGAAGCAGCCAAGGCGGCTCTAGCGCAGGATATTTTATCAAGAAATCCGGAAATGCCACAATTGCTTTGGTCGGATTTCCAAGCGTTGGAAAAAGCACGCTAATCAATAAGATTACAAATGCAAAATCAGAGGTGGCTGCCTATGAATTCACAACCCTAACAGCGATTCCAGGAATGATGAAATATAAGGATGCCCAATTGCAGATAATTGATTTGCCGGGAATAATAGGGGATGCAAGCAAGGGCAAAGGAAAAGGCAC
>CAZMEY010000016.1:7754-13649 GCA_964565435.1 Candidatus Woesearchaeota archaeon | reverse complement strand
GTAACCCACTCAGAATGAAGGCCATTCTTCTGGCAAGGATAAGAAAAACCTTCATCCCTGCAATTATACTCATATTCATTAAACTGGGAGCAATAAGACTCTGGCTGATAACAAGTGGCTGAAAACACTATAGGCAAGGATAATAGAAGCACTGAGATTAAAACAAGCCATGCTCGCATAAGAATCAGATAAAATCCTAATATTTAAAGATTATTATTTCAAAGATTTTTTCAATTCTTCAAGCCCAAAGCCCAATTCTTTCAATGCAGTGTTGAAGATTTCTTTGGCGCTTAATTGGCCGAAAGGCTCAATAGTCAATATTATGTTCTTCCCGCTTGAAACCTTGACTTTGTCAGGGTAAGCATCAGAGCAAGCCAAGCATAAGTTGCATTCATTCATCCTCTCGTTGTCAACTTCGCCGTTTTTGAAAACATTTTTAGGGCAGATTTTATCCAACTCCTTTGATTTTGAAAGCACTTCAACTATTGGCTCAAATTTATAATAAGCGTTTCCAGGGGAATGCTTTATATGGTAATCAGCATTGTTCAATTTTGCCTTGGCAACTAATTTAATCTTTTGCCCCTCAAACAATTTGTCAACAATTATGTCAGGATAAACAGGCACTATTTTGCTGTCTGAAGGAATTAAATCCTTTGCATAAACAATTGAAGGGCCATCTTTTGCTAGTGAAAACTCAGCAGTGCACCTTGCGCATCCAACCCCTTTGCATTTACATTCATCTGATTTAACATAAGTCTTTAAATCAGTCTTCAAAGGAACCAACCCTAACCTGTGGGCAAGTATTTCATCATACAATGCGCTATTATTATCAGTGATTTCAACATCCTCAATTGCGAGGGTTGGAACCATATTCATGCAAGCTCTTCTAATGCTGTTAGCAGTTTCAAAATCAATCTTTTGCAATTCAACAACCAATTTAGTTTCAGTTTCGCTTAAAATCTTTGACTTCATAATCTTCTACCTTTTTTTCCGCCTTTCTTCCTGCAGCCATCATGAGGCCTTGGAGTGACATCCTCAATATTTCCAATCTTTATTCCTGCCCTTGAAAATGCCCTTAAAGCTGCCTGAGCTCCTTTTCCAGGACTAGTTGGACCATTGTGGCCTCCAGGAGCCCTTATTTTAAAATGCAATGCGTTGATTCCTTTGTTGATTAATTCTTCAGACATCTCTTTAGCCATCATCATTGCAGCATTAGGGCTTCCTTCCTGCCTTCCTTGCTTAACAACCCTTCCGCCGCTTCTAAAACTAAGAGTTTCAGAGCCAGTAATATCAGTAATATGTATAAGAGTATTATTATAGCTAGAATAAATATTCGCTATTCCAAACCTTATTTTTTCAGCCATTATTCTTTAACCTCAGCGCTTTTATTTGAATCTTTTTCAACTTTAACCTCTTTCTTTGAATCTTCCCTTAACTTCTTTGAAACCTCTTCAGCCTTAACCTCTAAAGCATCCTTTGAAATAGCCCTCATTGAAGCAATCAATGGATGATTCTCATTCTTTAACAAGCTGTTGTCAGCAAAGCTAATACTGTTTTCCTCTTTCCTTAAAACAATATAATTAGGCGAATTGATTTTTTTGCCATCAACAATTATATGCTTATGCACAATGAATTGCCTTGCTTGAGTTGGAGTCCTAGCCAAGCCCTTGCTTAAAACAAAGCTTACAAGCCTTCTTTTACTAATATCATCAATAGTTAATCCTAAAACATTATCAAAAGTGGCATTCTCCTCTAATAAACCCATATTGAATAGTTTTTTGAAAAGATTCTCACCTTCTTTCTTGCTTTGATTAGTGGTTGAAGCAAAAATCTCCCTAGCTTGATTCCTGAAATTCCTAAGCATTGCGCTAAATCTCCAAATCTCCCTCTTATTAGCATAACCATACTTTTTCATCAATTCTTTCTCTTGCAAAATCCTATCCTTTTCCCAAGGCTTCTTAGGCTTTTCAAACGATTTTTTTAATTTTTTAATATCTCCCATATTACTTCAACTTCACTTTCTTTTTGGCAACAGCTGCTCCGCCTTTCCTGAACCTCTTAAGCCTCTGTCCCCTAACTTTCAATCCCATACCATGCCTTACACCCTTATAAGACCTAATCCTTTTCAATCTCCTAATATCAAAATCATTCTGCAACCTTAAATCGTTTCCAATAATATGGCTGCTCTGCATAGTCTCAGGATCAAGCCTCCTGTTAAACAAGAACTCAGGAATATTATAGTTCTGGGGTGACTTAATAATATCATCAATCTTCTTAATCTCGTCCTCAGTCAAGGACTCAACCTTTTTGCCGGAATTTATTCCCCCAACCTTCAAAATAGCATTGCTAAACATATCGCTAATTCCCTTAATAAGAGTCAAAGCCTTTGAAACCTTATTATAACCTTTCAAGTCAGTGCTAGCTATACGGACAATAATAGTATTGACCTCTTCAGCAGTAACTCTTGGCTTACCTTTCTCTTTAGGTTTAACTTCCGCACTCATATTGATTAAGTAAAAAAACATTGATTAATTTAAAAATATTACTATTTATGCAGGCAATCTTTCCCAAATAACACCTTTTTTAGAACAAAATCAGCAATTATTCCAAATAATAAATATTTTTTGCCAAAATATTTATAAATAATCTTAATCTAATTTGTATCTTCACTGAAAGAGGAATTATCTACAATATGGTAAATAAATATTTTTTAAGAAAAGTTTTTTAAAGAGAATTGCTTCAGTAAATACATATGCAAGGATTAAGGGTAGCATTAGGAAAGGAAGAATCCAAGAATTCTGGGCTTGAAGGATTGTTAAACTATCAAAGCCAAGGAAGATTAATTAAAGAAGAAAACGAACAAGCAAGAACACCTTATGAAGTATTAAATCAAATGAAATACGACTTAAACCTGACAGAAAAAGACTTAATATTCTTATCAGCAACTTATTTGAATAATAGCAATCAATATGGTCAAAGAGCAGGATTCAATTGCGGTTTCATAGATATGAAAAAATATAAGCCTGAAAATTATAATCAAGACTCATTCGCTAAATACAAAATAGTATTATCAGAAAAAGACAAAGCAAAACTTGACTTTGAAATATTATTATACACAATAAAATCAAAAGAATTAATACAAGATTATGGAATTAGTCATCATCAAGGACAAAATTCAACAATAAAATATATTGAAAAAAAAAGTTATACTGATTTAGTGTTTGAGTTTATACCTAACTTATGGGGTATGACTAGACCTAATGGTAGAGGATTTACTGGAAGTCTTAATGCTATAAATGATCACAATATGCTTAAAAAGCTAGTAAAAACTGATACAATGGGATTACCCGAAGCTATTGATTATATCCTAAAAAATGAATATAAAGATTATTTTTCACAAGGAATGCTATAAATTAAATTTTTTTTATTCAATCTTTAATTCTTGAGGTAGAATTATTTCTTTCAATAAATTAGTAATGCTTATTACTTCTTCCGAGAAAATAATTATTTTATTAATAAGTTTACTTAACTCATTATCATCATTTTTTATAGAATCAAGCAATTTTTTAATCTTTGAATCATCTGTTGAAATTTTAATATCGTTATAATCCAAAAAATTATAATCATATACTGGTTTAGTAGTCATATCTTTGTAAGCATTAAGTATTTCATTAATTTTTTTGCTTTTATCAGACATATTAAAAATTTTATCTAACTTTTTGGCAAAATCTTGAGTGTTATTATAATTATTTAATTCTTTGCTTATTTTATGTAAAATTGCAATTTTTGTAATTTCATTAGATATTATGCATTCATTGTTTTCTAATGTTTCAAGATTAAATAAATTTAATTTATTAAAAAATGCTTTATATAACTTATTTAATGATTCAATAGTTTCTGTCAAAGCTTTAACTTGCTTTATTTTGTCTTCTTCTTTAACTTCGTCATCAAATATTGATGAAATTATTTTTTTGACTGCTTCTATGAGTTCTTCATAAGTTTTAGCGTTTTTATAATTCTCTTCAATTTGAGGGTTTGTTATAAAAGGCAGATAAGGTGTAATTAAATCCAAAACCTCTTTTTGTATTCCTGCCGATTGCTGAGAAGTCGCAGAGTCTTTTACTGGAATTCCCCTGCTTTTCATTAATTCCTTAATCCTATTTTCGTTTATTTCTTTTCCTTCGTTATCAACTATTTTTGCGCTTTTTATTTTTTCAATCTCATTATTATAGGTTTCTATAAAATTTTCCAAATTTTTGTGGGATTGCTGGTCTTCAATCAGGTTTAAATTTCCTTTATCAAGCTTTAAATCATCCTTTTTAATTTTGTTATATGATTTTATTAATTCGTTTAAATAAAATGGTATTTTGTTATCTTTTTGATTAATAATTAATTTTAAAGTATTAAAAAAGCCAAAAAGATTAACTGCTTGTTCTTCAAATTTGTCTTTTTTATTTCCATCTTTGAATATTTTATCCAAAAAATTATCCAAGGGGTCGTCTTTATTGATGTCCTTAGCCAATACAATGCTGCCTAATATTTGAAACTTGCCTTTGGAATTATTTAAATACTCTATAAGTTCAGCTTTTTTTTCCAGTTTGTCAAAAACATTCTTTGCAAAATCAGGAACTAGCTCCATTATTTTAACCAATTTAATAACATCCTTAATATTCATTTATATCACTCCTTTTAATATATTCAAAGCATCGCTAAGCTCGCCCATGTTCTTTGGGTCATTGAAGTATTCATTTATGTCCTGTTTTTTAATGGATTCATTTGATATTAATTTATCTAAATCATTTTCATTGAAATCAAATCTTTTCTGGGTTATCAAGGGATTCTCTTTTAATCTTTGCTCATTAACCATATTTTTTATTCCATACATTATATCAAAATTATCAATAAACTTATTCACTGACTCCATATTGTTTTTATAATTCTTTATCAATTGAGTATGGTATAATTTATGCATCTGCTCCAAGACATTTATTAATTTCTTATAAGCGATTTTTATGTCTTTAATCTCTTGCGCATTAAGCGCGCCGTCATTTTGCCAATCCTCTTTAATTTTATTAATAAAATAATTAACCTCTTTAATAATGTCTTTTTGCACATCATCAACCAAATTGAACAATTTTATGCTGTTTGAATCAATTAATTCAATCTTTCCAAGCCTTTCAGAAATATCTTCCTCTATTTTTTTCAGCGCTTCATTTTCAGGGATTGTCAGTTCTTTTATTTCGTCATTTTGGTCAGAATCAATTTTGCCGAAATCATTGACTAATTCCCTGGCAAGATTAAGGGTTTCTTCAATTCTTTTGCCCTCTTCGGCATTATTAATCTCTGCGCTTATTATCTTAAGAATCAATGGCTTAATGCCCCTTGTTTTATCCCTGCTTTCAATAGCTTCCAGAATCTTTTGATAATTATTTAATATTTTTACATAATTAAGGTCATATATTTCTTTGAATAACTCAATTTTTTTATTCACATATTCTGCGATTTTTCCAAGCTCATCAGGATTGTATAATTTAGAATATTCCTCATATTTTTTGGCGAACTCTTCACCTTTGGCATCAATCTTTGAAGCCAAAGCTTTTGTGTCATTATTCTTTTCTAATTCATCTTCCATTGCTTCATAAAATATCATTGCATTCCAGTAAAAATTCAGCAATTTCTTATAAACAGGCTTTTTGCTAGCATCCCTGTATCTTTCAATAGTATTTGCAATGTTTTGAAGCACTTGGTGGGTTTGGTTTAATTCTATTTCATAATCTTCTTGAGATAAAAGATTCTTTGGATCTATGAAGATATCAATCATGCTTTTGCCAGTTGATTTTTGAAACTTCTCCTTTATTAAGTTGGGATTTAGCTTATCATTAAGGAAACTTTCCA
>CAZMEY010000016.1:5804-7654 GCA_964565435.1 Candidatus Woesearchaeota archaeon | reverse complement strand
TTATCCTTTAATGAATTGGCCGTTCCCAATTTTTTTTTAAAATAATTATAAGTCTCTTTTTTCTGATTCTCATTAGTCAATTCATTAATTTTTCTCTCAAGGGGAAGTATTTTATTAAAAACCTCAAAGCCGTCGTCAATCTTTTTAGCAGCTTCTTTTGCGGCATTAAGCGTTGATTTAAAGCTATTAATATCAATGGATTCATTATTCATCATCTCCTGCAGTTTATTCATTGCAGGTATGAAATTATCATCAATATTGTCAGATAAGCTGATTGGAGGATTATCAACCTCTTCTAAGTCATTTGCCAATTTATCAATTTCGTCCTTGAATTGAATATCTTCCTCAGCCATTATAATAATAAATTATTCTCCTCTTTCTTTTAAAACTTTTTAATCCCAGAATTTGCTGCCAAAAATTATGGGCAATTGATACCTAATTTATGTTAAGGCAAATGTTTTAAAATAATAATCTTTTTGCTTTAAATCATCATGGATCTATTGATTATAAAAGATTATGTGAAAGATTTTATGGGTCATTCAGGCCATTCATTTGACCATGTTTTAAGGGTTTATAATTTGTGCCAAAAAATAGCCAATAATTATTCAAAGATTGACAAAGATGTATTATATACCTCTGCGCTGCTCCATGATATTGCAAGGGATAATGAATCCAAAACAGGGGAATGCCATGCAAAAATTGGCGCACAGTGGGCAAGCAATTATTTGAAAAGCTTGGGGCTTAAAAATGATTTTATTGAAAAAGTGTCTTACTCAATAGCGAGCCATAGGCATAGCAAAGGGGTTGTTCCAGCAACACTTGAGGCAAGGATTTTGCAGGAATCTGACAGGATTGATGCAATAGGAGCTATTGGCATTTTAAGGACTCTTTTGCACAATAAAAAGATGCAGGCTTACCATCCAACTGACCCTTTGGCAAGGAATAGGGTAATAGATGATTTCAATTATGGGATTGACCATTTTTATTTCAAGCTTTTGAAATTAAGGGATGAGATAACAATTCCTGCGCTGAAAATTGATGCTATAAGGAGGCATGATTTTATGGAAAAATTCCTGAATATCTTAGAAAAAGAGGTTATTAATAATTATGAAGGAGATGCCAGATTTTTTATTAATTTTGTCAGGGAGAATTATGGTATTGAGTTATATAATATTGACAATCCTTTTGGCATGAATCAAAATACGCTTGTGTCAAAGTTAGTGAATCATGAATCCAAGCCATTTATTCATGATTTCCTTAATGAATTGAAAGAGGAGCTTTAAAGGCAAGTTTTATAATTAATCCTAAATTCATTATTTAATTATGTCATTTTTATTTGATTTGGTAATGCTTATTGTGGCGCTTAACCCTTTCAGTAAGGCATTATTGTCAAGCCAATTATCAAGGAAGATAAAGGATGAGAAAAAAATCACTGATATAATAAATTACAGCAACATTTTAGGATTAATATTTATCTTAATATTTGCAATAATAGGGCCAATAATATTCAAAACTCTTTTAGGATTAAGCAATGAAGCATTATTCATAGCTTGCGGATTAAGCTTAATACTCTTTGGAATAAATTATTTATTCAAGGATGAGTTTATCAATATTGAAAGCAAAAGCCAAAGCGCGCTGTATTTAAGCATTGGCATGCCAATGATTGTCGGGCCTGCAAGTATTAGCATAATAACTCTTATCAGCAACTATTCAAGCTTTATCTATTCAGCGTTATTATGCATTATAGCAATCTCTATTAACTATTTATTCATGATATTTTCATACAAGTTCTTGTCAATCAATTCCAAAAACGAGGGAGTGCATTATTTGATTGCAAGAATCACGGGATT
>CAZMEY010000016.1:0-5704 GCA_964565435.1 Candidatus Woesearchaeota archaeon | reverse complement strand
ATTTTTTTTTGAGATTTATATGATGAAAAATCAAGGGCGCAACCCAATGAATCAAATGAATAATCCATAAATTTATGCCAGGATTCATAGCTTCTAACGCAATGATGGCTATTGGAGTGAATCCACAAAACATTGCTAAAATAATCCTCCCTGAAAACTTTTCTCATATAATCAGCGCAAGGCAGGCAATACCCGAATCCTGACCTAACAAAATCCTCATGGTTGTCAACCCTTATAAGCGAAACATCAGGCATTTTTTTCAAATAATCTAAAATTAAATGGTGGTTATTAGGCGAGCCTCCAAAAATAATATTCTCCATTGATTCGGACATAAATAATTATTTTTATAAACTTTTTGAATGCCGGGGGTTTTATGGTAATAATTAAAAAACAGCCGGTTTTTTAGATTATTATGAAAATATTGTTGAATGGAAAAATTGCTGCGAAAAACCCGTGCGATTGCAAATACCTAATAAGTGCTATAGGTTTAAGGTTCAGGAAATCCTTCAAGCCTTATGACTGTTTTATAATTTACATGGCTCCTGATTCAGTGCTTGACTCAGTATTTGTCAATTTTGAATTCATTGCTGCATGGACTGACAAGGAAGGCAGGGTGTTAAAGGTGGAGAGATGCAAAAAAGGCAGGTTTTTTTCCCCAATATGGGCTCAGGCAAGGGTTTATGAGTTCCCTGTTGGCTCAAATTTCAAAATAAAAAAAGGGGATAAAATCAGCGTCAAAAAATAAAGCTCGCATACCCAACCACTGATGATTTGTCAAGAGCAATATCTCCTGAGTTTTTGTAAACAATTAATTTTGGCTTGAATTTTTTTATTTTTGCCAATTCAAAAAATATCTTTAAAGCGTTGATTCCGCAAGCATCAATATTGTTTCCATCCAATTCTTTGATTGATTCAATTGATGCCAAATCAATCTTTTTAGCCTTATCATATTCAAAGAAATGGGACAAATCAGTTGAGAAGACAAATAAGCCGGAAAAATCGGCAAATTGGATAGCTATTTTTTTTGCATCAGTCTGGCTTAAATCTCCAACAACCAAAGGCAAGACTTTTTTCACTCCTAAAAATTTAAGGAAAGGCAGCTGGTTCTGCACTGAATGCTCATAATCAATTGTTTCAAAATCATTTTTGATGATTGATAAGTTGCCTAATGGGGTCTTTGCTGATTTCAGGCATTTTATGCCCCTGAAGTATTCATAATGGTTTGGCCCGAAAACTATTGCGCTATCAAACCCTTTGGCATAAGAGTAAGCCTTTCCTGCAATGCTTCCTGAAAACTCGTAGCCGGCATGGGGCACAATAACTCCATTGATTTTTTTTAAATTGGCTTTATCAATGAATCCATCAATCATTTTGCTTAATTCTCCCTTTTTTTGGGGATACCAATTCATAACTTATTTAATAAATCAATAATTAATAAAATGCTATGCCTGCCCAAGAATGTATATTCTATGAAAAATTGGAAAAAAACAAGGTTAAATGCATTGCTTGCAATCATTACTGCATAATTAATGGGGGAAAAAGCGGAATTTGCGGTGTGAGAAAAAATATTGATGGAAAATTATTTTTAATGGTTTATGGCAAAGTGATTTCGCAAAATATTGACCCTGTGGAGAAAAAGCCATTATACCATTTCTTGCCAGGCACAAATGCTTATTCCATTGGAACTATTGGCTGCAATTTCAAATGCAGTTTCTGCCAAAATTGGGAAATCTCTCAGGAAAAGAATTATGAATTGGGCGATGAATTAAGCCCTGAATTAATAGTCAAGCAGGCAATTGATTCCAAAAGCAAAAGCATAGCATACACTTACAATGAGCCGACAATTGCAATAGAATACTGGATGGATGTTATGAAGCTTGCTCGCAAAAAGGGATTAAAAAATATTTGGGTCACTAATGGATACATGTCCAAAGAGGCATTAAGCAAGGCAGGCAAATTAATTGATGCAATGAATATTGACTTAAAATCCTTTAATGATAATTTTTACAAAAAAGAATGCAAGGCAAGATTAAATCCAGTGCTTGAAACAATAAGGCTTGCGCATGAATTGGGTATATGGGTTGAAATAACAACATTACTTATTCCTGGCAAGAATGATTCAGCCAAAGAGGCTGAACAAATAGCCAAATTCATAAAAAGCGTTGATGAAAACATTCCCTTGCATTTGTCAAGATATTTTCCAAGCTATTTGTCTAAAGAGCCTCCAACTCCAATGCAGTCCATGAGAGATGCGCAAGACATGGCGAAAAAGCATTTAATAAATGTTTATTTGGGAAACATTGGCGCATCAAGCAATACTATTTGCCATTTTTGTAAAAAAGTAATTATTAAAAGAATAGGATATGACTCAATAGTGAATATTAAAAAAGGGAAGTGCGAGTATTGCAAATCAAAAGTGGAGGGAGTTTTTTAAATGATGTCTTTAATAGAGATTGCGAGAAAAGCAATAGAAAAATATTTCAGCAACGATAAATACATGCCCAACTGCTCTGAAAGGAAGAAATATTATGACAAAAAATCCTGCTTTGTCACTTTAACCATTAATGGCAAGCTGCGCGGATGCATGGGCTCCCTTGCGCCAATTAAGTCATTGTGGCAGGATGTTGTTGATAATGCCATTAATTCAGCATTCAATGACCCAAGGTTTCCTCCTCTAACAAAAGCCGAATTAAGCAATATGAAGATAGAGATTTCAATCTTAAGCGAGCCAATAGAGATTAAGTTCAAAACCCCTGCAGAGCTTTTAAGAAAAATCAAGAAAGATTATGGCATAATCCTCCAAAGCAAGGGCAGAAGCGCAACTTTTTTGCCCCAAGTTTGGGAGCAATTGCCCAAGAAAGAGCAATTCTTGGAAGAGTTAAGCCTGAAAGCAGGGCTTGGCAAATCCGCTTGGAAACAATCAAAAGTGTATTATTACACTGTGGCAATTGAAAAAGAGTGATTTCACACAAGGAAATAAATGAATAATCCATAGAGCAATTCCATTGCTGACCATGCAATAAACACTGGGGCAAAGCCGAAATAATTTATGGCAAAGCCGGAAACCAATGCGCTAAGCCCCAAGAATAAATTAACCACTCCAACCCTCACCCTGAAAGCATCGTCATCCTCATCATTTCCAGTGCTTACAAAGATTTTCTGGTAAGCTGGCGAAATGAATGAATAGGTTATTCCTCCAAGCAATTGGATAATATAAATATCATTCATGCTTGAGGCAAAGATGAATAACGCAACCCTAGCGCTTTCAAGTGTTTGCCCTATAAGGAACCATTTTTTCATATTGGTTTGCCTTTTTTTGAAAATCCTTGAAAAAAGTAGAGGAATAATCCCTTGAATGCAATATCTTAAAGCAACGCTTATTCCAACCTCATTGAGCCCGCCAAATCCGTTAAAATAAATTGTTAAGAATGGAGCCATTAATCCGCTGAAAAAAAACCACATTGAATCAATGAATGTCAATCTTTGAAAATCCTTATTCATAATTTCACCTCTGACAAATAATCATAGCACTCTGCCAAAGCTTTTAATTCTTTCTTATAATCGCTTTCCTTTAATACTGCAATAAATCTTACATTGGCACTCTTTGCTGCATAGTAATCAAATATTGAATCACCTATAAAGACACAATTCTCTTTTTTATATTTTAACTCCTTTAATATTATATTAACCATCTCAGAATCAGGCTTTGGTGCTTTAGTATCAGAAGCAGTTATTATTATCTTAAAATAATCATATATCCCCAAAAAGTTGAGGCAATTGATTGTGAACTCTTTGGATGAATTCGTAGCCAAAGCCAAATCATGGATTTTTTTATTATTGTCCAAAAACTCTTTTGCTCCCTTAATGAATCTGACTTTATTAATCTCTTCTTTTGAGCTAATGCTTTTTACATCATGAGATATTCTTATAATCTCTTCATTTGATATGCTTGGCAAAGCACCTTTGATTATCTCTTTAGAGCTCATCCCGAACTTGCTTTTGATGCCTTTTTTTTGCGCAATACTTAAATCATGTCCAGCTTTATTAATTGCCTTGACAAAGCTGTTAAAATGAGCAGTTTCGCTGTCAACAATAGTGCCGTCCAAGTCAAGAATAATGAGCATTTTTTCTTCAACCATAAAGGATTTTGGAACTATTATCAGAAT
Organism: Candidatus Woesearchaeota archaeon; assembly: GCA_964565435.1. Lineage (GTDB taxonomy): Archaea > Nanobdellota > Nanobdellia > Tiddalikarchaeales > Tiddalikarchaeaceae > JAQTTT01. Next base: position 1,538 of record CAZMEY010000016.1, on the reverse strand, counting down.
CGTCTTTCTTGCTAAACTTAGGCATGCTTGACATAATATCTTTCACTTTCCTGTCAACATCCAATCCCTTCTTGTCCAATTCCTTAGTGTCAATTTTTAATTTCAAAATATCTGACAGTTTTTTCAAAATGGCGCTTGCAGCAGAGGCATCAGGCAAATTAAGGTGGCTTTCAGCCATTAAAGCATAGCCTGAAAAACCGTTCTGGACACTTGATAATAAAACGCTTCCAGCAACTCCAAGTATTGCCCCATTAGGTATCACTTCAACCTTGTTTCCCATTAAGTAAGATTTCATCTTTTCATTGATGGGCACGCCAAAGATTTTTGAATGATTTGGCGACTCGCTTCTGGAAACCAATCCTTCAAGAACTATTATATCCTTTGCTTTGAATTTGCTCATCAATTCAGCAATGTCGTGGCTCATCTCAAAAGCGAACTCGCTGGATACAGGCACTTCGCTGCTAATAATAACCATATTATTTTTCTTATGATAATAAATCCTTATAGGGAAAGTCAAAGTGCTATTATTCAATATGGCAATAGGAGGTAAATATTCTGACTCAATATGGCCAATTAATTCGCAATCCAATGAATCAGCCAAATGCTGCGAAGCCAAAGTGCCTACCATTCCAACTCCCTGAAATCCCACAATAAACAAGGGATTGCTGATTTTTTTTTTAGAATCAATTATTATTTTTATCCTATCCCTTACTTTCATGCAATTATATAATTAATGGCTGTTTTTAAGAGTTTTGAGATTGCCATTAATTTTTTTTTTTGAAAGATTTAAAATATATGGGCATGTCATTTTTAAATAAAATGGCTGCCGAAAAAAAGCGAAAAAGCAAATGCGAAGCATTGTGCGATATTCCTGCAGGCTCATGCATTGTTTTGATAACTCCTCCAATAATCGAATCAAGATTGCTGGGATTGCAATTCCTCGAATGCGGGCTTAAAAATTCAATACCAGGAATGTTCATATCCTTAAATGATTCACCCGAAATGCTTAAAGAAAAGGCAAAAAATTACGGGCTTGATATTGATTCTTTTGAAAAAAAAGGAATGGTAAAATGGGTTGACGGCTATAGCGCAAAATCAAAAATAAACGCAAAAGACACAGCATCAATAAAGAGGATAAGCGGGCCTGTTGCATTGACTGACATGAGCATATTCATAAGCAATGTATCTTCTTTTTTTTTGAAAAAAAGCAATTCATTCAAGGTGTTTTTTGATTCAATATCCGTATTAACCCTTTATAATTCCAACGATGCAATTTTCAGGTTTTTAAGCGTTATAACCGCGAAGATAAAATCAAGCAAAGGCATAGGCTTTTTTTTGCTGGTAAATGATATGCATGACTCAAAATTTGTAAGCACTGTTAGGCAAATGATGGATGGAACAATAAGCATTGATGAGGATTTAAATATGAAAATAGTGTCTTTCCCAAAATCTGTTGAACAAAAGAATTTTAAAATAAAATTGACAAAAGCAGGATTCGAAATGATTTATTAAATATCCTGAAAAACTTCTTCCTGGTC
>CAZMEY010000015.1:0-13846 GCA_964565435.1 Candidatus Woesearchaeota archaeon | reverse complement strand
TTGTTTGATAAGATTTATAATCCAATAGCAATTATTATCTTGCCATGAAAAAGCTTGCTTTTTTATTTACATTATTGTCAATTATAGGATTAGGTTTTTCAACAACAGAGGATATTTACTCAATCAATAATCTTGTTATTAGCGGGGATTTAAGCAGCAATATCTTGAGCTTTCAGGGTTCAGGTAATGTTTTGAACGGTGAGAATGTAAAAATCTACCTTCTCGGCTCAATCAATGACATAGCAATAACTCAATTGAAAATCAATGGAGTAAATGCTCCAGTAAGCTTTGATGAAAGGGGCTATTTTTTCATGGCTGATTCCAGTTTTGATTTCTCAGGAAGCTTTAGCATCTTATCCTTGGGTCAGTTAAGCCTTTCAATTCCAGGTCCAGTAAAGGAGCTTAGTTTTGACTTGGACAACGGCTATGTTGTAGGGGCAAGCACAAAATACTCCCAATTAAATAATGTAATAATCATACAAAGGCAAGAGGTTGAGCAAGTCCTTGTTAGCGGGGATTTCCATTACATCTTTGATGAATTGAAAAACGATTTTGTTTACGAAATAGATTTTAACTCTTTAGGAGACAGCTTGAGCTCTTACACAGTATTATTAAAAAATTCTGAAAAAATCATCAGTGTTTCAGGAGTTTTGGATTATAACTTAATAGGCAATGAATTAATATTGGAATTAAGCGGCTCAAAAGCCCATGTATTAATTTCAGGAACATTTAATTCCAGCATTTTAAGGCTTCCATTAAATGAGGGAGTCCATGATGTATTGATTGAATCGCATCCGGAGAAAAAATTGTCAATAATGGCTAATGCGGATATTATTGATTTATCAGAGTCAAGCGTTACTCCAAAATATTATAATAGCCAAGCATTCCTGGCGGATTCTTTGGATTATTTTTACATAGATTTGCAGGATTTGACACTATTGCCAAGCTTGACTTTCAGCGTCAGGACTGCGCAAAACAAGGTTGCAATAAGCGAGAAAGGGACAATACTTGGGCAATTAAACTATAATTACGCGAATAGTGGGGAAGAATATATACAATTAAGCGTTCCCGGAACCCCTCTTTACTCTGCAACTAGCAGAAATAGCATAATGCTCACTAAGGAAAATGATTCATTGTTTTTGGCAATACCTAAAACAAATTACGGAAGCCTTGATGTCACTTATTTAACCCAAAGCCAGCCATTGAATGTTTTTTCAATAGCTACTATCCCTTTGATAAACTCTTCAATGCCTATTAGCGAGATGTCAACAAGCGTTTATTTGCCTGAAAAATACTTTGTTTTATGGACTTTTGGAGCAAATTATGGCCAAGGCACAGAGATTCCAAGCGCAACAAATATCATAATATTCATATCAATAACCCTTATTTTGGGATTTTTATTGAATAAGAAAAAGTCATTCATCATCCAATATGTAATAATAATGCTTGGCATATCATTCCTTGATTTGGGCTTATTGGCTTTAGCATATATTGCCAGCTGCGTTTTAATAATCAAAAACAGGATTAATAAAAAAAATTATTTGAAATATTCAATAATAGGTGCAGTGATATTGGCTGCAATATTCATAACATACCTTGTTTTGAATTCAAATATCTTTTCCAGTTCTTTAGGTGATTATTCCTATGCCGGAAGCGTTGAATCAAGCAGCCAAGCCCCTGATTTTGAAGGCATTGATAAATCAAGGGATGAGGTTGGAGGGATAACAATAACTACCGAAGAGGGCGTTTTGCCTGTTGATTTTGAAATACCAAGAATGGGAAAAACAGTTCAATTGACAACCAGCTTAGTCACTTTAGAGAACCAAGTCAATTATTCAATGGTTCTTGTTAATTCGGATTTGAAATACTTGTTTGCAATAATCAGCTTTTCTTTAATGTTCAATGCTTACAAGAAATTTTTAAAAAAATAAAAAAATTAGAAAAATGATTTAGATGTATTCTTCCAGCTTGCTTTCTTTAATCTTCTTAGATAGATAAGCCCTGTATTCATTCATGTATCCCATCTGCTCTTCATCAGTCAATAATGGATTGTATTTATCCATTAATTCAAGCTTTTTTTCCCACAAATCCTCTTTGTTTTCATTTTTGCTTTTAACAAGCATCTCTTCAAATCTTGACAATTCAAAAGACGCATTGTTGAATTCAATGTCAGAAATCATTTTTTTTACCACCCAATTATTAGGTATTGTCAATCAAGTATTTATATTTTACTCATTATACCAGAATATTGAAACATATTCCGGGCCAAGATGGGTTGCTATTGACGGGTTTAATTTCCCGCAATGCCTTGAGTTTTTAGGAACAGCCATTGCTTCGTTTTTATTTTTGAACACTTTGTTCTCAAAAATGTAAACAAAATTGCTTCCAATCTTTTTGGCCAAATACTCCATTAATCCCTTAGTCATCCTTCCATCGCTTAAATTTTTGCCATTATTTACAATCCTTCCATAGAATAATTTAAGCACAGGGTTAATCCTAGCAATTTTTATGAAAAAGCCTATGAATTTTGAAATCCTTCCACCTCTTATCAAATGGTTAATGTTTCCGACAGCAAAATAGCTGCTAATCTTATCCTTATGCATTGGAATCCTTGAAACTGTTGATTCATAATCTGTCTTACTCTCTAAGTCATCAATGATTTTGCTAATCAACAAGCCGTAAGCCCCGCTTATAAGCTTTGAATCAAAAACCAGAACATTTGAATGATTCTTGGCAGCCAAAAAAGCGTTATCATAGTTTTTTGACAAATGCTTGCTTGCAGTAACTATTATTATTGAATCAGCCTTGCTTTGCATTATTGCGCTTTCAAAATCTTGGACGCTTGCTTCTTTAGTGATGAAACCGCTTTCTTTTAGCTCTAACAATTTATAAAATTCTTCCATGCTTCCTTTAAACTGCTCATTTTTGGAAAATATGCCCACATTAACAATGCTTACCTTGGATTTATCAGATTCTCTTATAAAATCAATTGTGCCATCAACAATAAGGGTAACGCTTAAATTGGTTATACTGGCCTTGCCTTGAGCATCAACATATATTTTAATAATATTTTCAAACATGGTTTTTTAACGCCTAATAAAAAAATACTTCTTGCTAATTATTAAATATTGCCATTTATAATTACAAAAACATTTTAATATCTTCCAAATATATCATTCATTAATGACCAGCGAAGAAAAAATAAGCGGGATTTTTGGGTTAAAAAATGAGAATTGGAAAAAGCATGCAAACCCTGCCAGTGTTTGGACAAGATTCATAATATTGCCATTTTTTGCCTTGGCTGTTTGGAGCAGGGCATGGATTGGATGGTATTCATTAATGCCATTAGGGGCAATAATTATTTGGACTTTCATTAATCCCTTGTTTTTCAGTGAACAAAAAAGCATTGACTCTTGGGCTTCAAAAAGCGTAATAGGAGAGATGATGTGGGCTAAAAGAAACAAAATCAATGTTCCAAAACACCATGAATCAATAATAAAAATGCTTTATATAATCCAAGCTTCAGGATTAATACCCTTAGTAATTGGATTGGCATATCTTAATTTAAGCAGTGCAATCATTGGAATAATACTAATTTACTTAGGAAAGATGTGGTTCCTTGACAGGATGGTTTGGGTTTATGAAGAGATGAAATCCAATAATCATTACAAAAAAATTCTTAAATGATTTTTCAATCAAATTTAAAATCTATAAGATTATTAAAAAATGCTATGGTAAAATTCACATTTTTTGGCGGAGCAGGGGAGATAGGCGGCAACAAGATATTATTGGAAGACAAAGATGCTAAGGTTTTTTTGGACTTTGGAATGGGCTTTAAGGATATGGGTTATTATTTCAGCGAGTTTTTGCAGCCCAGGATTGGCAATGGATTGAATGATTATTTGGAATTAGGGCTTGTCCCTTGGATTAAGGGCTTTTACAATGAGGATATAGTAAGGCATTCAGGATTGAATGATTCTAAAAAGGATGAAATTGATGCAATATTAGTAAGCCATGCCCATGCTGACCATATAGCAATGTTTAAGCTGGTAAGGCCCAGCATTCCAATCTATTGCTCTGAGGGAACATGCAAAATAATGGAGGTTTTTGACAATGCTGCGAATTCCAACAGCACTGATTATTTGTCAGTTGGCCCCAAATTTCAATTTTACAAAAACAATAAAGGCGAGCTTAGCAGGGCTGACAGGAAAAAAGAGGAATTAGTAAGGAATAGGAATATAATAAAAGTTGAATATGAGAAAGCTTTCAAAATAAAGCATTTAGAAGTAATGGCTTTTTTGGTTGACCATTCATTGCCCGGAGCGACTGCTTACATTATTGAAACCACTATTGGAAACATTGGCTACACCGGGGATTTAAGGTTTCATGGAAGGCACATTGAAGAGTCAAGGCACTTTGTTGAGATGTGCAAATTAGCCAACCTAAAAGCCTTAATAACTGAAGGCACAAGGACTGAATCAGACAAGATAATCTCTGAGCAAGAGGTTGAAAACGAGATATATTCCAAGATAAAAAACGCCAAAGGATTAGTTGTTGCCACTTATCCTGCAAGGGATTTGGATAGGATAGAAACATTTTATAACGCTTCCAAGAAAGCTGGAAGAAAATTAATCGTTGATTTCAAGCAATATTATTTATTGTCATTATTCAAGGAAAAATACCTTGAAATAGTCAGCAATGTCTTGATTTATTTGCAGCCTAAAAGCTGGCACTTGGTGAATAAGGAAGGCTTTGACGAAAAAGAGATAGAAAAAGACTACTCTAAATGGGAAAGGGAGTTTTTAGCCAAGAAAAACACGATAACAAGCAAGGAATTAAGCAAGAACCAAAGCAAATATGTCTATTATTTAAGCCCCTTCTCAATGCAAAACCTAATAGACATTAAGCCAGTTGAGGGTAGCATTAGAATTAGAAGCACTTGCGAACCCTTTGATGATGAAATGGAACTTGATGAGGAAAGGGTGATTAGGTGGTTTGAGCATTTTGGAATAACTGCCAAAGACACCTATCAAATACACTGCTCAGGCCACGCCAGCTATTCGGACCTAAAATGGATGCTCTCAGAGATAAATCCGGAAATAATAATTCCAATACACACGCTTGAGCCCCACAAGTTCAAAGAATTGGGCAAAAAAGTGATTATTCCAAAAAAAGACGAAACAATTGAGGTAAAATAAGGGAATAGCAATTTTTAAAAATTCAAAAACTCCTCCTTTTTGTTAAATATGATTAACAATATTTTGGGAAATTTATCAGGCAAAAGAGTTTTATTCAAGATTGGCAGCGAAGCAATCAATGATTACTCAATCAATGTATTGAAAGAAGCTGTTGAGTATTGCAGGGAGAATAATGTTAAATCATTGATTGTAAGTTCAGGAGCAAGAAAATTAGGGGAGCTTGAATTGATTTCAAGGGGCATAAACCCTGAAGACAATATGAATTATAAGCAATTGGCTTGCGGAGTTGGCCAGCCATTTCTCATGCAAAAATATTCTGAAATCTTTGGAGAATTGCCAGTAAGCCAATACTTGCTGACATGCGACGATTTGGAGGATTATGTAAAAAAAGGCAATGTGCTGAAAAATCTTGAATACTGCCTGGATTTATGGGCTGTTCCCATAATCAACTTCAATGACTCCTTGGCTGATTATGAGCTGAAAAAAGTGCAATTTTATTCAGACAATGACCATTTATCAGCGATTGTTGCCAAAGAAGCAGGATGCGATCTATTAATCATGATTACAAATATTGGGGGAATCTATGATTTGGACAATGATAAATTAATAAAAGAATGCTATTGCAACGATGCTTATAAATACATAAAATCCGGAAAAACTCCTTTTGGAACTGGCGGAATGCTTTCAAAGATTGAAGCCTGCAAAATATTCGGCAAAGATGTAATAATATCAAGCGCGGAAAAACTAATGCCTGTATTAAAAATGGAAAGCAATGAATGCACAAGATTATTCAATTGAACTATCTTGCGCCTCCTCCGCCGCCACCCCCTCCGCCTCCTCCGCCAAAGCCACCGCTGCCCCCTCCGCTGGATTTAGGGGCTATTGATGAATTAAGCGAGGAAGTCAAAAAAATTATTGATGAAGCGTTTAAATTGCTGCTATGCCAGGAGCTTTTGTAATTAAGCAATTCAGCCTTTTTAACCCATTTTTTTTGCACGCCCAATGCTGTAGCATAAGGCAAATAAATGTCAAAAATCCTTCCCTCAGTAAGCGGGAATTCGCTAATATTATCCCTTAATTCAGAATATGTTTTTCTTGCCCCTGCGCCTTTAGGGGTTAAAGGGATTAAATCCTTTGGTTGCGCAAACAAGGCTATTATTATAATTATTACAAAAAATAATGGGAAAAATGCCCCAAAAACTGACATGTCAATCATTCCTTGCTCCATTAAAAATATTGAAGCATAAATCATGTATATAAATAATAGAATGCTTCCTCCAAGAAATGGAAAAATAGTTTTTTTGCCAAAATCATTGCTGAATTCATCCATCTCTTTTAAAAAAAGCCCATTATCATATCCATCTTTTTCAATCAATTCAATCATTTTTTTTAAAGGAGTGTTTAAGCTGCTAGTTGAAGAAAACTTTTTGCTTAAAGAATTTATATTTATTTTCTTCGCAGAGCCAAACAAGATGCCCATGAGCTTTTTTTCATAATCATTCAATTTAGAATAATCATCTTTCATTTTAATAAGCCAAGTTTCATCAAACCATCCACCTTTGTCAATTTTTTCAATAAAAATATATCCCCTTACAGCCAAGTCAAGAAGCGTTGCAATTATTCCATTTGGTCCCGCTTTTCCCTTAACTGAAATCTCTGCAATGGCGGGCTTCAAGCTTTCAACCCTTACATTTTCAGCGCTTCCATTTTCATATTTTTTCCTTTCCCAAAGGAGTAAAATAAAATTTTTAATTGCATAAATAGGGAGCAGGCACATCAATATTGCAGGAATCACAGCAAGCGCAATAATGATAAATGGATTCCTTGCAACAAAATTTTTCCAAGTGTTTTGGTAAACAATGTATCCTTTCGGAAGCTTTGCCTCAAAGTCAAGGGCTGAATTTGCAGGAATATTCGCCGCAAATGCCTTTAAGGAAGAATCATCAATTCTTTGAACTTCGCCAATATTAACCCTATACTCTCCGCTAAAAGGCTTTGGAAAAAAAATGTAATTGGTTGATGAAATGACAGCTGCATCCCTGTCGTAAAATACAAGCGTTTCATAAAAAATGTCTTGCTCTTCTCCAATATCAACTAAGTCAATGATTTTATATTCCAAAATGAATATCTTTGTTTCATCAATGAAAGGGCCTTTCCAAATATGCTCCCCCTTGCTGTAAACGACATTAACGCTATTTCCATAATTGTCATAAACCCTAAAATCAGCAACCTCTTCATAGAACTTCCTATAAAGCTCGCTATATTGGCCTTCAAAGGTTACAATCCACTCCTCCCTGACCAAGACATCCCCGTTTTCAAGCAAAGTGGCATTTGAATTGATTGCATTAAAATAATAGCTTCTGGCAAAAGATGGAGATAAAAACAGCAAGGCAATGATTACAAAAACTATCCTTTTCATTACAGATAACTATCTCATCCTTTATTTTTATAATTTGGCAAAATCTTTAAAAAATTTAAAAACCTTGATATTCATTATGAAATTCGCGATATTTGGTATTTTTTTATTGGCAATTATTGCAGGATGCACCACGCAATCAGGCATCCATTACTGCACTGACCAAGAGAAAGCTGCAGAGGCATGCACTCTTGAATACAATCCGGTATGCGGCAGCGACGGAGTGACTTACGGCAACGCTTGCGCTGCTTGCGCTGCGCAAGTTGATTCATGGATTTTAGGCGAATGCGAAATTGAAAGTGTAAGCTCCTCTGCTTCTGCGTTAAGCCAAGCAACCTATTGCAATTCAAATGATAGATTAAGCCATATGTGCACTGACCCAGTTCAAGAGGTTTGCGGCAATGACGGATTAACCTATGATAATGCCTGCAGGGCATGCTCATTCGGAGTGGATTACCATACTCCCGGAGAATGCGGTGCAGAAAATTCGTGGAGTATAGGATTCACAACTCTTGCGGCTTCAACCAATGAATCAAGGCAAAATTTTGACTTCTCTAGCAATATGATTATTGAAATAATGGAAAACGCAGGGGATATTTACATTGACTCCTTAGGATTCATAAATGCATTGTGCATTGAATCAGAATGCGCCCAAATAATAAAAGAGGAAGAATTGACTTATGCCCAAATGAATGAAATGCCAAAAGAAGGCTATGTCAAAGGCATTGCTCCAGTAATTGGCGGAAAGTATTGGATAAAAACAGTTGAGGGAAGAACTGTCAAAATGGATGTAATAAGCATAGGGCAAGACAATTCTTTAACATTTAATTGGGCAATAAAAATATAAATAAGTAAAAAGCGCGCCAAAAATGCTTTAAAATAATTTTTTTAAATAAGCAATTCCTTAGTAATCTTTATGAAATTTAGCCAAATATTATTATTTATTATCATATTATTGGCAGGATGCTCTTCTTCTTGCCCAAAAAGCTGCGATGATTCCGATTATTGCACGCTTGATTACTGCTCTAATGAAACTGATTTTAAATGCAGCCATGAGATGCAATATCTTACTCCAATATTTCAGGATGATATGTCAAACGGGATTGAAAATTGGAATGACATCTATAACACCAATGCATGGAAAATAAGCGACGGGGCTTTATTTGCTAACTATACTTATTTTCAAGGCTCAATGCCTGCATACTTGTTTGCTAATATAAATTCTTTCAAAGGCAATTACGCAATGACTGGAAAATTCAATCTGGAAGAAGGGGTATTAGTGATTGTTTCCAGATTGGCTGACAATCAAGGATACATTATCCTTTTGCAAAACAGCGTAATTTTAATGAAGAATAATTCCACCCAGCAAGGAGCGCCTCCAACTATTTTGGAAATGAGCCATACCCCAATTCCAAAAAATGAGTGGCTTAATTTTAAATTAATATCCATTGATGAAAAGCTATTGTTTTACATTGAAGGCATGAAACTATTGGATATAACAGATGATTCATTTAATGCAGGCAATTTCGGATTTGCAATCCTTTCAGATATGAACTTTAACTCATCAGACACTTCAATTGATGCAAAATATGGATTGGCAAAACTTGATGATATAAGAATATATGAAATAAACAGCTCCAACTATCTTTGCATAGAATAATGCCAAGAGTGATAATCTTTAAATAATCCCAAAAAATTAATTATTTTTTATGAAAAAATCATTTTTATTAATCAGCTTTCTATTATTAATAGGCATAGCATATTCTTTGGAATACGGGCCAACTGGTTCTGTAGGCGCCCCTGAAACAATTGATAGAGGTATGCTTGCAGAGGCTCAAGATAGGGCAGCAATGATACCTAAATCAATTCCCCAGGAGATTATTGATGCAGGAGCTGAAGAAGAGTATATATCTGTCACTTGCGCAATGGCTAAGTATAATATGCAAAAATTCGTTGACGGAGCAGATACTGTCAAGGCAATATGGGATGAAGTTGCAAGCACTTTAAGCAGCGAAGGAATCACTATGGACACAAGTGCATTACTAAGCATTAAAGAAGGATTGTTATCAAAGGTTGAAGCACTTTGCTCTGCTACTCCTGAAACCTATGGGGTAGCTATTCAAGAAATTATATCATTTTCATTAGGAGACAATGGATTAGAGCAGTCCCTTAAATCAATAGGCACAAAATTAGAGTCAGATATTAAGGTTAAAATGGATAATTATACAGCACAAGGAGAAGTTATTCAAGCAGAAATTGACGCAATGACTGGAGGCAAGAGTCCTGAAGAGATAGAAGCAATAGTTTCACAAATTTATGCAAAAAGTGCCCAATATCAGGCAATAACTAATGCTAATCCTATGGCTGCACAAGACCCTTCAGTTCAGGCATTATACTCAGAGATACAAACATTGCAAGCGTCTCTCGGAGCTTCAACCCCAAAAGCTCAAGAGGAAGCAATTGCATTAGGAGAAGAAGCAAGAGCATTCGGAGAAAAAGCCCAAAGCTTAGGCGCAAAGGTTGAGCAGGCTTTCAGCGGAATGGCTGAAAAAATGAGAGCTGCTTTTGAAGGAAAAAATTACACTCTACAAGAATCAGAAGTCAACGAGGCTTACTATGCATTGTTCTTAAAAGTCTTCAACCAAAAAATTATTGACATTGACGCGAAAAAGGCTGAAGTCAGCGTTTATGGCATAGACACCAGCATGTTTAATGAAGTCACAGTTTGGGCAGCTGCTAAAAAAGAGCAGGCATTGACAGTTTTTACATCTGATGCAACTGAAGCAGATATAATGGAATTTATAAAAATAATTAATTTAGAATCTGCTGAAATGGAAGTAAGAATTAACAGCATTATTGAAGGCTTAATTCAGGATAAATATATCACGAGCTTGGATGCGTTAATGGAAACTGCACAAGCAGGAATTGATGCAGCTACTAATGGAGGATTAGACACAAGTGTTTTGGAAAATCTTACTGCACAACTTGAGGCTTTAAGGGATGAAGCAATAGCTTTGGATGAAGCAGGGAATGATGAGGAAGCATTCGCAAAAATAAAAGAAGCAGAAAATATTGTTGCTTTATTAAAAGAAGAATACGCAAGATTGCAAGCCCAAGTTGAAGGGGTAAAAGAGGAGGCTCAAACTATAATTACAGCATTAAATGCTGAAAAAGCTAAAATCTTGGCATTAAAAGAAGCAGCTCAAGGTTTAAACATTGACACTTCAGTCTTGGAAAAATTGGAAACAGAGCTTTACGCTTTAGAATCACAAGCCACCATCTTACTTGAATTAGGAAACACAGCTGATGCTTTAGTATTAATTAATGAGGCTAAGGCAAAATTTGAAGCATTAAAAATTGAATACTCTAAATTATTTGCAGAGGTGAAATCAAAATGAAAAAATTAATTGCATTAATAGCTGCTGCAGTTTTGATTGCAGGATGCACGGCTCAATCAAGCGGCAATGTTGACATAAGTGGCTTAGAAGAATTAGGCGAGCTGCCTAGCACGAACTCTAGTGGCATGCCTGAACTAGGAAGCCTTCCATCAACCAATTCAACCATTGATTTGGACACCGGATTAATCGAAAGCAACCCTTTCCCTGAAATGCCAAACCTTGAGTAATCAATCTTTAAGAGGGTTTTAAGGTATAAAATCCTTTAAATTGACTTTAAAGCATGTTTTAAGCACTTTTAATGGCTTATTTATAAAGCTTAGGAAATGTTTAAATATTTAGGGTTTTAATAAAATAATTATAATCAGTGCTAAACGATTATGATAAAAACAAATCTATTCAGCCAAGTTGAATTGATTAATGGTTTAGGAACCCATTCAGGGATTCCGGTTAATTCTCAAAAAAATACTTTTTTTGAGGGAGGGTTGAGAACTCATGGCAAAAAAACCAAAAGAACCAGCCAAATAATTTAAATAAAATATTTCTGGCTTAACTGAGATCTCATTAATCTTTTTGATTTTTTTTTAAAAACTGTATTAATTAAAAAATTGTAAAAAAAAAATATATATTGATAATTTTTAACGATTATTTTTCTAGAGAATTATTCTTCAAAATCTTCGCTATTGTCTTCAACTTTTGCTTTAGGGCTTACTGAGCCGGGATTTTCCTTATTTTTCATGTAGCATTCCCTGCAATAAACAGGCAATCCTTCTTTTGGCTTAAAAGGAACTTCAGCATCTTTACCGCAAGCTGAGCACTTTACTTTGTGCATTTCTCTTGGTCCGCCAAAGCTTCTCCTAGGTCCTGAAAAGTTTCTATTTCTAGAAAATCCGCTTCTTTCTCTTCCTTCAAAAGGCATGTTAATCTTTTCCTCCGTTATAAGAAAATACACTAATTTGCTGTTTATAAAGTTTGGCAAATGTTTTAAATGCCTAAAAGATGTTAATAATCCATGGCTTTAAGGATTTATAACACTTTAAGCAAGAAAATTGAGGATTTCAAGCCAATTAATGGCAAGAAAGTCGGATTTTACCTATGCGGCCCAACAGTGAATAATTACATTCATTTAGGGCATGCAAGGACTTATTCCACTTGGGATTTCATAATAAGGTATCTTGAATTTTTGGGCTATGAAGTCCGTGCAGTGTCAAATATCACTGATATAGCAATTGATGACAAGATATTAAAGGATTTGAAAAAAACAGGCAAAAGCTTCTTTGAGCTTACAACCCATTACATGATATCATACTTCTTTGACAGGAAAAAATTGGGATTAAAAGAGCCTGATGTGAACTGCTTGGCAACTCAGCACATTAATGAGATGATTGATTTAATAAAAAAATTGCTTGACAAAGGCTATGCATACAAGGCAGATGATGGAATATATTTCAAAATATCAAAATTCAAAAGTTACGGCAAATTGTCGGGAATTAAACCCAAAGAGCTTAAAGAAGGGGCAAGCAACCGTGTCAAGGCAGAAGAATACGACAAGAATTCAGCAGCAGATTTTGTATTGTGGAAAAACAGAAAAGAAGGCGAGCCTTATTGGCACAGCCCTTTCGGGGAAGGAAGGCCTGGCTGGCACATTGAATGCTCAGCAATGAGCATGAAATACTTGGGAGAATCCTTTGATATCCACAGCGGAGGAGAAGACAATATTTTCCCTCATCATGAGAACGAGATAGCCCAAAGCGAGGCTGCAACAGGCAAGATTTTTTCAAAATATTGGATGCATACAAGGCACATACTAATGAACGGCGAAAAGATGAGCAAAAGCTTGGGAAACTTCATAACTGTGCGCGACGCTGCCCAAAAATATGGAGGAATAAGCATAAGGTTCTTTATCTTCAACACCCATTACAGGAAAACCATTGATTTCACAGAGAAAGAATTGAAAAACTCTAACGCAAAACTTTGCAGAATAATTGCAGCATATGAATCCCTTAAAAAAGCGGCAGGAAAAGATGACGCAAAAAACCTTCTTAGCTCGCTTGAAAAATTCAAGGCAAATTTTGAAGCAGCATTAGATGATGATTTAAACACTTCACTGGCAATAACCCACTGGATTGCTTTTTGTAAAGAGATAATTGAGCAAAATGATTTATCCAAAAAATCAGCCCAAAAAATACTTGATTATTATGAAAAAATATCAAAAATTTTCTTTGGCGACTTAGCTCTTGAACTGCCGAAAACAACTGAATGCCCGCTTTCAAAGGAAGAGATAGAATCAATGATTGATAAAAGAAACCAGGCAAGGAAAGAAAAAGATTTCAAATTAAGCGATTCAATAAGGGATGAGCTTGAAAAAAAAGGCATAATAATAAATGATTCAAAGGAATCAACCGAATGGGGCTATAAATAATTATTTAAACAATTGAAAATTACCAAAAACTCTGATGAAAAAACTATATGTCTTTGATTTCCATGGAGTATTGGAAAAAGGCACTGAAAATGCTTTAAGGGAGGTTTCAAACCTTGCATTACAATCCAAAGGATACAATTATGAAATGACTTCTGATGATTCATTAAAATATTATGGGCTAAAATGGGGCGAAATCTTTGAAAAAATGCTTAATATAAGCAAATATGAAGCTGATGCATTATTCAATGAATGCAAAAAAATAGATGATTTAAATCCAGGAATAATAGCAAAATACACCTTTCAAAATGACAATGCATCGAGCGCGTTGGATAAGATAATAAGCCACAATGATGATTATATCTTGATATCAAACACTAGGCCGGAAGCATTGGGCATCTTCATAAACTCAGCGGGG